>WJMT01000056.1 GCA_014727835.1 Candidatus Aminicenantota bacterium
ACCAATGTCCAGCCAGGACAGCTGGTCGCCCCAGTCGACATCCCGGATGAAATTGCTGAAGAAGAACTCACCGACTTTGGTATCGAAGGCGGCGTGGAAGGCGGCGTCGAAGGTGGAGTCGAAGGCGGTGTCCTGGGTGGTGTTGTAGGTGGCGTTCTCGGCGGTGTGGTCGGCCAGGTCGAAGCACCTGTCCGGGTAGGCGGTCAGATCAAAAAACCAAAGCTCATTCGCCGCGTCCCACCCGACTACCCTGAAATCGCTATTCAGGCTAAAGTGGAAGGTGTGGTCATCATTGAAGCCACTACGGATATCTACGGCAGGGTGCAAAATGTAAGAGTTCTCAAATCAGTTCCCCTGCTGGACCAGGCAGCCAAAGATGCGGTCAGACAATGGGTCTATGAACCCATGGTCATCAACGGACGCCCGCGGCCTGTGATCTTTACTGTTACCGTCACTTTTGAATTGAAGTAACATAGCTATTTGAATGCTTATGACTATTAAAAGGAGGCACTTAAAATGCAATTTAATCTAGTTGAACTATGGCACTCTATGGGTTTACCAGTGAAGTTCGTTGCTGGTCTTCTTGTTTTTCTTTCTATCTTGACAATCTACATTTTTATTGAACGCCAAATCATATTTGGCAAGGCCAAGAAAAGATCCAAGATTCTTGCTCCAAAGATAGAAGAACTGCTCAGAGCAGGCAAAAACAAAGAAGCACTCAACATCGCAACCAAAAAAGAGAACAAAAGAAGCCATCTGGCTCGAGTTTCTGCAGCTGGAATCAAAGAGTTTTTAGAAGGTGAAGAAGCTGGAATCGGTTTTGACCAACAAGTGGAAACTGCTGGAAGAGGAACAGACAGAGCTTCTATTATGTTTGCCCAAGAGCTGAGAAGGGGACTGGGTGTTATGGCGACCATAGCCACATCTGCACCCTTTATTGGTCTTTTTGGAACCATTCTTGGTATCATCAATGCGTTCCAGGGGATCGCCATGACAGGATCAGGCGGTTTGGGAGCTGTTATTTCCGGAATCGCTGAAGCTCTGATCGCAACAGCCTTCGGAATCGGAGTCGCTGTTCTGGCTCTCTGGTGCTACAATTTCTTGAATGAAAAAGTTGAAGTGTTTGGTGCTGAAATGGCAAACACTGGCTCTGAGGTTGTTGACTTCTTTGCCCGAAGACGAGAAGCAGAATAAATTATCAACTCATTGCATAAAATAAAATTTTTGAAAGAGGTATAAAATGGGTTTTACAGTCGGCGAGAAAAAAAAGGGAGATGTCAACGCTGAACCTAATGTGGTTCCTCTCTGTGATGTGCTGCTTGTTCTTCTGATCATTTTCATGGTCGTGACTCCCCTGATTCAAAAAGGTGTGGATCTCAAGCTCCCGCAGGCTGCAAACACAATCGAAATGCCTGATAATCCTGAAGTGGTGCTGTATATTAAGAAAGACGGCACACTCTTTGTCAATGAAGACCAAGTTAATGAACGAAATCCTCTTCAGATCCTACTCGAAGATGCACTGATGCAGGCTTCTGATAAAAAACTCTATTTGAAAGCTGACCAAGAACTTGAGTTCGGACAGATTGTGGATATCATCGGAACCATGAAAAATGCAGGTGTTGAAGACATCGGAATCATCACTGATAAGAAAACTGAACAAATCAAATAAGCCATAAACCCTTATAATCAATCCGCATCAAATCTAGGGAGTAAAGAAAGGAAGTATTCAACTTCCTCTTTACTCCCTGGTTCTTTATTCAGAACTTTTTTCCAAATTTCCTTGCTCTCCATACAAAAATAAAGAGGGACTTTGTCTCCAATATGAGTGATCAGTCTTTCCACCACTTTTTGGTATAATTTGATCCGTAACGGTTTGAAATACCTGAATTTTCCATCCTTTCCATTCACCATTTCTTGATAGATGATTCGGGTGGATGGAAACCGCTTCCGGATCAAAGACTTGAGCGGTTTGGGAAAACGCAGGGATCCTAAGCTGATCCAGGCGATCCGGCAAGGATCGATTTTAGAGGACAGCTGTTCAATGACCTCTGAATAGCCTTGTTCCCAACCCGGATACAGAATCAATGGATCCCAATGAAAAGCCACCCGAAATCCTCTGCTCTGCACCTGCCTTGCCGCCTCAATCCTGTCTCGAACAGGCGGAGCCAGTGTTTCTTCTGCGGCTGCCATTTTTTCAGAGTTCAAAGACCATGCAATGACAATGTTTTCAGCAGGTTTCTCACTCATCACATTTTGTATATGAGTGGTTTTGGTCTTGAGTTCCAAATTCGCTCTGGGTCTGTCTCTGAAATATGAGATCAGCTCACGTGATCGCTCTGTCAAATGATCCAATGCCAGGGAGTCTCCCAATTCTCCGGTTCCGATACGGAGGAACCGGTCCTTGTTTGTCTTTAGAAATCGATCCAGTTCTGCCCAAAGGTCCTGTGTGTTGACATGAACAGTCAGCACAGGATTGTCCAGATAATGCTGCAAAATGCAGTAGGAGCAGTCCATGGGACAGTTCAGGTCTGCATTGATAATAAAGTAGTTGCAGCCCAGATAATGAGGTGTGCAGGGGCAGGGTTTGATAAAATCCCCCTTAAAGGATTTCAGAAGTAGCATTTTTTTTCCCTTTCCTATGGGGTCTTTGACCAATCGAAGATATTCCCGCACCTCTTCTTCATCATCCACCTCCTGCTGAGGAATGTCCCCCAGATTGTTCAATACTTTTTCTGAGAGAGGATAAAGAGAACTGCTTTTTTCAATAAAAACACGTTCGATTTGAGGCTTGGATTCAATCATGAGACAGAGGATCCAAAAGAAGAGTGATTTCCTTTTTATCAGACAATTCCTTCAGCTTTTGTATGGATTTTTTGAGTTCTGATCTGCTTTTAAAATCCAGCTTAAGGGAAAGCGTGTCTCCCTCAAAATATTTTGAAGGGATCACTGTGATCTCTTCAGGCAAGTCCAGGTTTTCACAGGCCTTTTGAAAGGAATCTCTCCACATGCTCATCAGAGGATTTCTCTTTTGTCTTGTCAGTTCAAAGATTTCCTCTGCTTTCTGTACAGAAGAAAGGCTCTTGTCATTTTGGATAAATGAAAACTCATCAGAACTCAAGAGATCTTGAACAGAGATGTCTCTTTTTCTGGAGATATCAAATAAGTTTTCAATCAGCTGCTTCTGCTTATTGAGACTCATTGCTTTGAGAAAGGGATACAGAGCCTTGTTTTCCTTTTCAGTGAAGTTTGTCATCAGTTCCAGAGTTGAGAAAGGCCATTGTTTCTTATATGCGATTTCTTTTATGTCCTCGCTCAGGTGATGGATGCTGATATAAACATCCATGACTTCCCGTTTGGGTGGGGATTTGAACAGAGGCAAATACGTTCTGACGATGCTTTGGGGGGGTTCTCCAAAGTCATGAAGTTTTTTTATAATGGATGCGATTTCAATGGGAGTGTAATCCCTCACAGACAAATTTTCATACAGCGGGATTTTAAAAGCTTCTCGGTCACTGGTTTCCTTCAAAACAAACACAGGGATCATGGGGAGTGACAGTTTCCGACTGGCAATGATCCGCCTGAAACCTGAAACAGCAATGATCTTGCCGCTGCGGGTGGTGACCACAGGGGGATTCAATATTCCTGCTTTTTTTATAGATGGAATCAGTGATCCTAAAGAGGAAAAAGATGGTATCCGGAATCTCTGATCATCCAGGTCTATCTGGTCCGGTTTCATCTGTGTGAATTTCATGTTTTTCATATCTCCATTTTAATTTAATTTGTTCAGCGAGTCCAATTTTGGCCTCTCCAACCTCACCTGAATTTCAATTTACCAAAGGGCATAATTATGTTATGTTGATGGGCACATTCAAATGAAAAAAAATGATCCCTCAGTAGTGCTCCCTCACAGAATCAAGAACCTGAACCGCTCCCGGGCCTTTTTCATTCCCGCAGACACTCCTGGCTCCACTATAAAAAAATATCTGGGGGAAAAAGCGGATAAAAAACAAAAATTGATGTTTTCCCATCTTTTTTTTCTCAAAAAAAGTGTGGCTCTTTTAGGGGGTATCGGGGCACCAGCTGCAGTGCTGGCTGTGGAGCCCCTTCTCTGCTCCGGGATCAAAGAACTCATTATTTTAGGGTTTTGTGGGGGACTTTCAGAAAAACTGAAACTCTTTGATGCCTGTCTCATCCATACGGCTTTTTCAGAAGAAGGAACCTCTTCAAATTACATGCCTCAAAAAAAAATATTTCATCCCTCCCAAAAATTAACCCAAGAGGTCAAAAAACTGTTTCAATCTGCCCAAATCCCCATCCAAACAGCTTCCATTGTATCTACGGATGCCCCTTACAGAGAAACCAAGGAATGGCTCAGGCAAAAAAGGTCCAGAGGAATAGATACCGTGGATATGGAGACCTCGGCTCTGTTTGCCCTTTCCGATTATCACCAAATCCACGCTGCTGCTGTGATGCTGGTCTCGGATTTGATCAAACCAGACATCCATAAAAAGGGCTTCTCACAAAAGCGCTTTGATGCCCGGGTCAAAGATATCTTTTTTCCTTTTTTTATATAGGAGAAATGCATGAAAAACAGAACATCCAAAGCATTAGTGACCAAAAAACTGCTCCCCAAAGCCATGGAATATCTGGAGAATCATATTGATTTTCAAGTGGCAGGGATAGACCGGTATCCCACTAAAGATGAGATCATCGACCGCATCAAAGACAAACAAGGCCTGGTCTCATTGCTGGTCGACCGCATTGATAAAGATATAATCCAAGCGGCTCCTGATCTGAAAATCATTGCCAACTGTGCTGTGGGATACAATAACATTGATGTTTCCCATGCTACGGAAAGAGGAATTTGGGTGACCAACACTCCGGGTGTTTTGACCAACACCACTGCTGACCTGACTTGGGGATTGATCCTGTCAGTGGCCCGAAGAATCCCTCAAGCAGACCGGTTTACCAGGAATAAAAAATACAAAAACTGGGAACTGGACCTTTTTCTCGGACAAGATTTGGAAGGAAAACAGCTCGGGATCATTGGTATGGGACGGATCGGAAAAGCAGTCGCTTTGAGAGCTCAACCCTTTCATCTCAAAATTGTCTACACAGATCCCATAAAATTGTCCCCTGAAGAAGAACAAATACACAAGGCCTCTTATCTTCCCTTGGAAGACCTATTAAAAACCTCTGATATCATCACCATCCACACCACACTCAACAAAGAGACCCATCATTTGATCTCCAAGAAAAACATCCATATGATCAAAGAACAGGCTATCCTGATCAATGTCTCCCGGGGACAGGTAGTGGAAGAAAAAGCCTTGGCGCAGGCACTGAAGAGACGGACTCTTTGGGCCGCGGGCTTGGATGTTTATGAAAACGAACCTGAAATCGAAGAAAACCTGCTTTCTCTGGATAATGCAGTCCTGCTTCCTCACATAGGCAGCGCCAGCATAGAGACCCGCCTCAAAATGTCCATGATGGCTGTGAAAAATCTGGTGGCAGTGCTATCCGGAAAAAAGCCCCTCAATCCCGTCAATCAAATCTAGGAAGAGTCTGCGATCTTTTTCACTTCCTTTACAAATTCATCCACCATATCCTCTTGTCTTACCCTTCGAAGAGGCTTTCCGTGTTTGAATATCAATCCAAAGTCTTTTCCGCACGCCATACCGATATCCGCTTCTCTGGCTTCTCCGGGCCCATTGACTTCACAGCCCATCACAGCCACAGTCATGGGTTGGTTGACACTCTGGATCCTTTTTTCAATCTCTTGGGCAATGGGAGAAAGCTCCACTCGGCATCTCCCGCATACAGGACAAGAGATGAAGTTGAGTCCCTTTTTTCTAAGCCCCAAACTGGAGAGGATTAGGAAAGCGGTCCGGACTTCGAGTTCCGGGGGGGCTGTTAATGAAATCCGTATGGTATCAGCCAGGCCGTCTCTTAAAATCAAAGCCAGACCTGCTGAAGACTTCACACTTCCTGAATACAGGGTTCCTGCTTCTGTAATCCCGGCATGGAAAGGATAATCCACCTCTTGGGCTAATAACTTTAAAGACTCCCAAGTCCGGAGAATATCAGAGGCTTTGATAGAGACTTTGATCAGATGAAAATCCATGTCTTCAACAATCCGGATATTTTTTAAGACGCTTTCCACCATTGCCTTTGGGGAGGCCTGGCCGTGTTTCTCCAGGATCTCCCGCTCTACAGATCCGGAGTTGACTCCGATCCGTATGGGGATTTGTCCGGCTTTGGCTTGCCTGACGATTTGTTGGATTCGCTGTTTTGAACCGATATTTCCCGGATTGATGCGCAGCCCGCTGACACCTTTTTTTATGGACTCCACAGCCAGACGGTGGTCAAAATGGATATCCGCAATGACAGGAATGTTCACTCTGGGGATGATCTTTTCTAAAGACTCCACAGCTTCTTGATCCGGAACAGCCACTCTCACCAATTCACAACCCGCCTCTTCCAGTCTTTGGATCTGCTCAACAGTAGCCTGGGTGTCTCGGGTATCTGTTTTGGTCATAGACTGGACCGCAATGGGAGCACCTCCGCCGATCAGCACATTCCCGACTTTTATTTGCTGTGTTTGCCGTCTTTTAAACTCCACTCTCCTGACCTATTCATAAAAAAATGGCGATGTTTTTCATTATTAACTCATTTTCAGCTATGTCCAAGTTTCTTTCAAAAATATTGACTTGAACGTTTCTCTTGTTTTTATATTTTATTCTAATCGCCATTTTTTTACCATTGAGGCAAGCCGATCTTACAGCATCTGCCTCGTTACGAGGCATTCGAAGTGAAAGACCACGTCTTCATGCCTCATGCCTTGCATCTGCAGTAACCTCGACTCGTGAATAACTCAGACTCTCCTGACCTATTCATAAAAAAATGGCGATGTTTTTCATTATTAACTCATTTTCAGCTATGTCCAAGTTTCTTTCAAAAATATTGACTTGAACGTTTCTCTTGTTTTTATA
>WJMT01000057.1 GCA_014727835.1 Candidatus Aminicenantota bacterium
ATCTTATTTTTACCATTTCAACTCAGAAATACAGTGCTGAGAGTCTTTTTTGCGTTTTTTGCTTTTTGTCTCATATGGATGCTTTCTTCATCTAAACCGGATAAGGAAATCAAAATAACCGGCCAACAGAGGCAGATCGATGAGAGAGACATCATTTTCTCAAGGTTTGACCTTGAAAAAAATTCGCATCTCTATCATCAATATTATCAAAGCAAAAAAGACCTTCAAAAAAGTGACGACCAGATTCGAAACAAACCGGATATTCTTTCTCCTTTTCACATGACTCGAGATCCTATCAATTTTTCTCTAGCTGATTCGGAGTTTGATTTTTTGGAACATCAACTGGAAAGAAAAAAATCCCCTGTGGCCCGCAAAAAATCGGATTTCAGCAAATCCCAGTATACTGAGATGATTAAAAACATTCTCAGATATTTGGGGGCGGATTTATGCGGTGTGTGCGAATTAGACCAGTCCTATGTCTATTCACATGTGGGTCGGGGGCCTGATGCATACGGCACACCGATTCAATGCTCCCACAAATATGCGGTGGTTTTTGCTGTGAAGATGGACTTCGAAATCATTTCCATGGCCCCCAAAGCTCCGGTTATTGTGGAAACAGCTCACAAATATATCCAGGCAGCCCAGATATCCATCATCACAGCGAACTTCATCCGAAAACTGGGCTACGCTTCCAGAGCACACTTTGCTGGAAGCGATTACAAAGCCATGCTTCCGCCGCTGGCATACAAAGCAGGTCTGGGCGAAATCGGAAGACTGGGTATCCTCATCACAAAATCCTTTGGCCCCCGGGTCAGGCTGGGTTTGGTCACGACTGACCTGCCTCTGATTCCAGACACACCAAATATATTTGGTGTACAAAACTTTTGTCATCTCTGTAAAAAATGTGCGGATAATTGTCCTTCTCAAGCCATTCCTTTTGGGGACAAGCAGGAAGAAAACGGCTCCCAGCGATGGGTCATCAATAGAGAAGCATGTTATGACTTTTGGCGTCAGTGCGGAACAGATTGTGCCAGGTGTATATCTGTTTGTCCTTACAGCAAGCCAGATAATTTCATTCACAATCTGATCAGAAAAGCCATTTCCATGTCCCAAGTTGTTCAAAATCTTTCTGTAAAGGCAGATGATTTTTTCTACGGAATTCACCCTAAGGGGAAACAACCTCTTGATTGGACAAAACACGATTTGTTTTAGATACTATGCATAAAATACCAACAAACAAAAAAGGAGATAGAAAAATGGGGAAAAGCCGCAGGCAGTTTTTCAAAGAAATCGGATTAGGAATCGGATCCATAGGCATTTTTGGATTCTTGAACAAAGATGCTCAAGCCGGACTTAAGTCCAAACTCAAGCAAGTCCAGAGCCTTCCTGCAAAGCACATCGCGCAGGACGAGGACTTTTGGTTTTATGTCCAACAGGCATTTAATATTGACCGAAGTTTTATCAATCTGAACAATGGAGGAGTTCATCCCGCACCTAAAATTGTTATTGATGCGGTCAAAAGATATATGGATTTTTCAAACGGGGCTCCTGCGCACAATTCTTGGCGGGTGCTGCGTCACAGGAAAGAGCTGATCAGAAAAAGACTGGCAGACACTTTTGGTTGTTCTCCTGAAGAAATAGCCATCACCAGGAATGTCACAGAGTCTATGCAGATCGCTTTGTTAGGGCTGGAATTGAAATCCGGAGATGAAGTCTTGACCTCCACGCATGATTACCCCTCAATGAAAAATGCTCTTTATCAACGGAAGCTGAGAGAGGGGATCAAAGTCAACACCTTTTCATTTCCTTATCCACCCAAAAACCTGAATGTACTTACTGAATTGGTTGAACAAAACATCACTCCCAAAACAAAATTGATTTTGCTTTGTCATATCACCAACCTCACCGGCCAGATATTTCCGCTCAAAGATATTTGTCATTTGGCAAGGAACCGAAATATCGAAGTAGTGGTTGATGGGGCGCATTCATTTGGTCACTTTGTGTATAAGCAAAAGGATATTGACACGGATATCTATGGAGCCAACCTCCACAAATGGATGATGGGTCCCATTGGGACCGGATTCCTTTATGTCAAAAAAGAAAAGATCAAGAAAATCTGGCCTTTGTTCCCGGCTTCAGATCCAAAAAGTGATGATATTCGAAAATTCGAACATGTGGGCACACAACCCGAAGCACTCAAACTTGCAGTGGGAGATGCCCTGACTTTTCATCACGGAATCGGTGAAAAAAGAAAAGAAGAACGACTGAGGTTTCTGAGAAATTATTGGGCCAAAGAAATCGAACAACTTCCGGGAGTCAAAATTTTAACTCCTTATGCCCCGGAACAATCCTGCGGTATCGGGACTTTCAGTCTGGAAAACAGAGACATCAAAGAACTTCAAAGACAGCTTCTCAACAAACTCAAGGTCTACACCATCAATGTGGGAGTTCCATCTGAGAAAAAAGGAGAAAAGGCTGTTATGGGATTGCGGGTGACACCCAGCATTTACACCACCCTCCGAGAGCTGGATATATTTATAGACGGAGTAAAAGGATTTGTCAAAAACGGATCAGTATCTTGAATAAATCAATTGATTTGAAAATAAAAAATACGTAAATTAAAGAGACAGACAGAAAGATGAGAAAAGTATGGATTTGGTTGTTCGTTTTTGCGTATTTTCTTGGTTTGGCTGTTCAGCTGCATGCGGAGATATATTACCCCTGGAAAAAGGTGTATATCGGGGCTCTGGATGCCAAACATTGGGCCGGAATGGTGCTG
This sequence comes from Candidatus Aminicenantota bacterium, assembly GCA_014727835.1. Classification (GTDB taxonomy): domain Bacteria; phylum Acidobacteriota; class Aminicenantia; order Aminicenantales; family Aminicenantaceae; genus WJMT01. The sequence continues at coordinate 2,780 of WJMT01000057.1, forward strand.
GTTCCTGAAAAAGAAAATGCCTTTGCTTTCAAGATCCGAATCAACAAAGACGGCCAGACAGCAGAAGGAACCGATCTGCTCTATCTCATTTCTGAAGTGGGTCCTCATGCCCCTGATGGTTCTTATGCCCGGATTAAAATGGATCTGGGACTTGCTTTGGGAAGAGAAGAAGATACACCGATTCTGAAAAAACCGTCTAAAAAATCAGAAACTCTCATCCTTGAATGGTCCCGAAAAGATGAAAAAACTGTGGTGGGAAAAATTTCCATTCCTAAAGATATCCAGATCCAAATCATCCATTACTTTCCATGGAATATAAAAGGAGATTATACCCTTTTACAGGACGGACAGGTCAGAGGCCTCAGTCCCAGCCAGGCGTATCATTACTTGTTCTGGCCGCATATCCCCGGTGAATCCGTGACTTCCTCAGGAGATGGTTTGATTCTCTCTTATTCCTCGGAAGAAACCCGAGAACTGTATTTCACTGCAGGTGTTGAAGAAAACACACAAAAAATCCAAAGCCGTTTGTTGAGCTATAAGAACACTAAAACGATCCAATCCATACTGGATGAGGAAAATAAAAGGTATGAAAAAAGAAGAGTTCAAATCCATGGGCTTTATGAAGGAGTGTCTCGAGCTGTCACCAACAATCTTTTTTGGATGACCCTGTATCAGCCGGGAAAAGACAGATTTTATATTCCCGCAGGAAGAAAATGGATTTTTCCCAGAACAAATGGAGTCCAGGACTTGTGGACCATTTTTGAATGGGATTCTTTTTTCAATGCTCTTCAGGTTTCCATAGAAAGCTCTCAACATTCCAAAGATGTTTTGGAATCCGTGATTCAAACCCAATACCCGAATGGAAACATACCTAACTGGAGAGGAGAATTCGGGGGGACGCCTGACCGCTCCCAACCTCCCGTAGGAGCCTATGTGGTCTATAAAATATTTCAAAAATTGGGAGACCTCGACATACTTGAATCATGCTATCCGGCACTCAAACAGTGGCATTCTTTTTGGATGGCTAAGGGTTCCAATGGAATCCCGCGAAGAGACGGGAACCAAGACGGGCTTCTGGAATGGGGATCTGATACGGAATTGGTTTCCAAAAACCCTCCTCCCTGGGAAAAAAATGTTATGGGAAGAAAACGGGCCATGTGGGAATCTGGCCAGGATGACCTTCCGAATTGGGATGAAACCTCTTTTATCGAACAAACAGGGACCTTAAACATGAACTGTTTGGACCTCAACTGCCTGTATGCCCTGGATGCCTATTGTCTGGCCCAAATCGCTCATGTCCTCAAACTCAACCAAGAATACAAGTCTTATATGAAGGAATACAGAGAATTGAAACAGCTCATAAACCAGAGGCTTTGGAACGAAACAGAGGGCTTCTATTATGACCGGTACTGGAATGGGATCTTTTCCAAAAACAAAGCCGCATCAAATTTTTATCCTCTTCTTGCTGGGATCCCAGACGAAGACCAGGCAAGACAGATGCTGGCTCATCTATTGAACGAACAAGAATTCTGGGGAGAATACATCCTTCCCACCATTTCAAGAGATCATCCAGCCTTTGATGACCAACAATATTGGAGAGGAACTATCTGGTCACCTACGAACTATCTGATTTATCAAGGACTCAAAGCCTATGGATTTGATGCCGTGGCTTCAGAATTTGCGTGGAAGAGTTCTTCTTTATTCATGCGCACATGGGAAAACTATCAGATATGCCCTGAAAATTTTGATTCCAGGTCCGGAGAACCCGGGGGGCAAAGGTATCAAAGCTGGGGTCCTCTTCTCGCACTCATGTCATTGGAAGAATACATTGATTTCACTCCCTGGGAAGGATTCCGATTCGGGATGCTGGACACAGAAGTGAAAGGGAACCTCTCCAGAATCTCCATACAGGGAAGGCATTATGACTTACTGGTGTCTCCGTCCAAGCTCAACTTGGATGAAGAAGGTAAACGGGTCCTTTCTGTGAACGGACCTGTCATCGTCAGACATTTCTTGTATTCCAAAAATCTGATCTCATTTGAAATCAAATCCCTTCAAAAAAGAAAAGTGGAGGTGAAGTTCCTTACCAAAGGGAAATACCAGTTGTCCATAGATGACCAGGCCGAAGAAATTTTCAAAGGAAAATCCAAAAAATTTAAAGTATCCGAAGGAGAGCATTCTGTTCTGATTCTTCTTTTAAAAAACCTGGATTAACCTGGAATCGCGAACAATTCAGGTTAAATATCAGAAGCTTTCTTCAGCTTCTTTCTGCAAAAGGGTGTTTCAAATAGTATCCCAGGACAAACACCCCTAATAAAGAAAGCAGAAGAAAAGGGAAATGGATCCCTAACATGTCAGAAACAAACCCTGATGCAAGGCTTATCACAGCTCCACCCAGCATTTGGATGTTGGCAAAAAGACTGAAGGCAATATCCTGATCTTTGTATTCTGCTGAGAGACCGGTATAGGATTGAAACGCAGGAAAAATCAAAAAAAGAAAAGCCCCGCACAAAAGGAGGCTTAAGACTGCCATTTCTTGACCTGCACTGAGCCAGAGCAAAAAAGAGAAAACGGTGGTTCCTGCCAGACATGAAAAACAGAGGTGCCGCCGTCCCAGCTTTTGAGACAAAAAACCAAAAAAATAAGGCATTAAAGTCCCTAATGCAATCCAGGAAGCCATGGACACTCCTGTTTTGCCCATAGGGATTTCAAATTTATGATTCAAAAGAGAGGGGGCATAATAAACTGTGGTGGCCCAGCAGCCTCCTCCAAAAAAAATCCCCGGAATATACTTTTTCATCCTGGATAAAGTCTTGAGCCACAATGAAAAATCCGGTTTTCTATAGGTGGCTTTGAGTCCTGAGACCTGACTCACAGAAACAAAGCTCAAAAGCCCTAACAACAGACCGGCACCAGCCCAAATATAAAGAGGAAATCTCCAATCCCAATTTTGGGCCAGATATCCCACGGATATAAAAGCAATGAACACACCAAAATTCCCGGACCCGCTTTGGACTCCCATGGCATAATCCAGGGCACTTTCAGGATGAGCTCTTGAGACAACAGCAACACCAAGAGGATGATAAAAGCTCATAAAAATTCTCATGGCTATATAAAAGGCCACTAACGCTAAAAAAGAATCAGAAAAAGTCAAAAGAAAGATGAACACAGAGATCCCGCATATGCTGATGATCAGCATGGATTTGTAGGATAATTGTTTTGAAAAATTGACAATCAAAATTTGAAAGACAAAGGTGATAAAAAGGCCCAGATAGGAAAGAATCCCGATATGGGAATATTTGGTGATGATAAATCCTTCATTGTAGAGAAGGGGAAATATCATGGGTATAGCTACTGCAGAGGCATCATTGATAAAATGAAAAAGCGAGGCTGAAAAAAGAACTCTTTTTCTCATGGTCTAAAAAAAATCCTTATACTAAACTCATCATGACCTGTCAAACCATCATTGAAAATAAATCCCTGATAAAGTAACTTATCATGGATGGACAATGAAAGGAGATAATGAGGTGGCTCAAAAGATAGACAGAAGAACCTTTATCAAATCTGGAGTGGGACTCAGTGCTGCTTCACTCATTTCTAAAGGCAGTCAGCCCTTTTACCAGAATGCAGAAAACAGCAGGCCTGTGGTCATAGCCAGCGCCAATGGACTCCGGGCTACTGAAAAAGCTATGAAAATGATGCGCCAGGGAAAAGATTCTCTGGATTCTGTAATCGCAGGAGTCAATATTATTGAAAGCGACCCAGAGGATATCACTGTGGGATACGGAGGCCTTCCTAATGAGGAAGGAGTCGTGGAACTGGACTCTTCGGTCATGCATGGTCCTTCCCATAATGCCGGAGCTGTGGCCAGTCTGAGACATATAAAAAATCCATCCAAAGTGGCCCGGCTGGTCATGGAAAGAACAGCACATGCTCTTCTTGTGGGAGAGGGGGCTTTGAAGTTTGCCTTAAGCCACGGTTTCAAAAAGGAAAATCTGCTCACAGAAAAATCAAGAAAAATATGGTTGAAAAAAAAGGAGAGTCTATCAGATAAAGATTTTTGGTATCCGCCTCCTGTTGAAATCAAAAAATCAGATCCGCACGCTCTTTTGGAATCTCATGGAACCATCAACTGCTGCGCTCTGGATGTCCAGGGGCAGCTGGCAGGTGTCACCACCACCAGTGGATTCTTCTATAAAATACCGGGCAGAGTGGGGGACTCGCCCCTCATTGGTGCTGGATTGTATGTGGATAACAATGTGGGCGCTGCTGGCTCCACTGGATTTGGTGAAGCCAATATTCTCACCTGCGGAAGTTATTCAGTGGTTGAGTTTATGCGCCAGGGTCACGGGCCTGAGCAAGCCTGTCTGAAGTCATTGAAAAGAGTCGCCAATAAAGCCCGGTTATGGCCAGGATATAAGGATGAAAAAGGGCGCCCAATATTTGATTTGAACTTTTATGCAGTCAATAAAAGGGGAGAATTCGCTGGTGCCTCACTCTGGAAAGGAAAGCATTTTGCAGCTCATGACGGGCAAAAAAACAGATTGAGAGAATGTGCTTATCTCTATGAAAAATAAAAGATCCGAAGATTCAATCCTGATATTCCACGATAAAAACTTCAAATCCCTTCCGCTGCAGTTCTCGGGCAGTCATCAGAGCATTTTTTTTTGAAGAAAAATTCAATCGGACTCTGTAGTAGGACCTATGAGGAGTTTTGAATAGAGAAACATACACATTGTTGTATTTTTTATGGAGCTGGGATTTGAGGGACAGGGCATTTTTTTTATTCACAAACGCACCCACTTGGACTGCAAATTCCGGTTGGGCTGTATCCTCAGAGATCCCTGTCAAAATCTCCATCCGGACAGGGACAATCCCCGGTCTCACCATGCCCAAAGCTTTGGCTGCTGCATAAGAGAGGTCAATGTCCCTTCCTCTGATAAAAGGGCCTCTGTCATTGATCCTCACTTTCACAGATCTTCCGTTATTCAGGTTAGTCACCATGACCTGAGTTCCAAATGGAAGTCTTTTGTGAGCTGCAGTCATGTCATACATATCAAAGATTTCCTGACTGGATGTGGTTCTTCCGTGAAATTGAGGACCATACCATGAGGCCACTCCTGTGATGACCTGAGGAGACGTCTCAATTCTTTTTGAACGGCATGCTGGAAGAAAGTTGAATATCAAAGCCGCAAAAACCACAAACAAGATGTTTTTCCTGTAATTCATCTTCTTTGAGGAAAAGTTTGGTTTCAAAGCCCTGCTCATAAGTGCTGTCCCAAATTTTCTTTTAAAATTCGAAACGCTTTATCAGGATCAGAACAAAAACGAAACAAATCCAGATCTTCAGGGGAAATGGTCCCTCTCTGGACCATAACGTCAAAATCAACCAGTTCTTTCCAGTATTCTTCTCCGTAGAGCATAATAAAAATGTCTTTTTTATTGACTTTTTTAGTCTGCACTAAAGTCAGAATCTCAAAGATTTCATCGAGAGTGCCGAATCCCCCGGGAAAAGCAATAATGGCCTTTGCTTTGTAGGCAAGCCAGAACTTGCGCATAAAAAAGTAGTGAAATTCAAAGCATAATTCAGGTGATATGTAATGATTGGGCTCTTGTTCTTCAGGAATTGAAATGTTCATTCCAATTGACTTTCCTCCAGCTCTGGAAGCTCCTCTATTAGCGGCTTCCATAAATCCCCCTCCCCCTCCAGTACAGATGACAAAGTTTTTCCCCTTTTTCTTCAAATCTATGGCCCATTGAGCCAGCATATATGATAATTTTTCAGCTTCCCAATAATACTCCTTCATTTGGGAATTGTTGCTCTCAGAACTGATCCGTGCGGATCCAAAGAAAAGAACCGTGTTGTTGACCTTAAAATCCCGGAGTCTTTTCAATGGCTCCAGATATTCACTCAAAATCCTGATCACCCTGGCCTCTCTGGAGTTGAGAAATTCCAGGTTTTTGTATGCTTTGATGGGGGATTTGTGTTTGTTCATAATATGCATATTCTACATAATTGAATTGATATTAATCAACCGCATCTCATCATTCATGGAGGAGAGACAATATTATTTTGACTCCAAATCACACCTGTGATATTTATTACTTCAAAGTCAGATATGAAAACAAAACTCAAAAACATGCCATATCCAGGAAGAGTCATCATCATAGGTAAAGACCTGAGTGGCCGGTATGTGATCACCCTCTATGCTGTGACCGGTCGATCTGCATCCAGTCAGGCGAGGAAAATAGAGTATTCCCAAAACAGAGCTCTGGTCAAACCCATTGATATTCAAAAAGTCAGAAACGGGGATCCTGACCTGCTCATCTATCCTGCCGTTATAGTGGACCAGTTAATCGCAGTCAGCAACGGCAGGCAAACTCTTGACATACACAAACAGGCCAGGGACTCTTCCTCTTCTATAAAAGCTTTGGTTTCTGCACTGAAGAGCTGGGATTATGAACCGGATCCTCCCACGTACACACCCCGGATAAGCGGGTGTATTCTTCATGATGACCAAGCAGCTCTTTCCATCATCAAAAGAGCTGATAACGGAGGTTCCATCAAGAATTTTTTTGAGTGTCCCTTGATTCCAGGGAAGGGAAGGCTGATTTCAACCTATGAAGGAAATAACACAGATCCTCTTCCGCCTTACAGGGGTAAGCCTGTTGAGCTGGACTTAAAGGGAGAGTCCGCAGATCAAACAGCTCATGACATATTCCGGGCCATGAAACCAGCTCCAAATCAACCAGACCTCAGAGTCGCCCTGGTGTGTGTGTTTTCTTCTTTTTCTGAATTGCAAAAAAGCCATGTTTCCATAATTAACCGACATCAAAGGAGGAAATGATAGATGGAGAAATTGGATAAAAAAACCAGGCAGCAGTACCGAGAAAAAGTAAAAGAAGAGTTTCCTGAAAAAATAAATATGGGAAACACAACATTTGTAAAAAAAATTCCCATGAGATATGGAGAAAATCCAGGATATCCTGCTGCCTTTTATCAAGAACAGGGAGCATCCGGTCCGAATATGTCCACTCTAAAGGTGCTTAAAGAGGGAACCAAAGGATTGAGTTATATCAATGTGGCTGACATGGACTTAGGACAGAGGCTGGTGAACAAACTGTCCTCCTTGTACCGAGACAAAAAAATATGCGTTTTGATCAAACACGAGATGCCCAGTGGAGTGGCCCTGGGAAACAGTGAAGAGGAGGTGTTCATCAAGGCCTGGGGATGTGATCCCTTATCCAATTTTGGAAGTGTGGATGTATTCAACTGCACAGTCAATGAAAAATTGGCAGAGAGATTGGTGGAAAAAGGAAGAGTGGTGGAAGTTGTTTATGCTCCGGACTTCACAGACAGTGCTTTACAGATCCTCTCCTCCAGAAAACCTCTCCGGGTGGTGCGCATGGAGGATCCCAAAGAGAAAACCCCTTCAGATAATGGTTTGGAATTCAAACGAGTCGCCGGAGGACTCCTAGTTCAAAAAAGATTTGATTCCCGGATCACGTCTCAGGATCATGTGGAAGTGGTCTCTCAAAAAAAGCCCACTCCGGACCAGATCCACGCCGCCATTTTTAACTGGAATGTGGCCTGTTTTACCAGGTCTAACGCAGTGGTCATCGGAAAAAAAGACAAAGTGCACGGGATCGGTTCAGGACAAAGGAGCCGAATTGACGCAGCGGAGGATGCCGTCAGACTTTCTAAAAGAGGTTATGGGCCAGATCAGTGTGTTATGGCCTCAGATGCATTCATGCCTTTTTTGGATGTTGTGGAACTGGCAGCAAAACAGGGCATCACTGCCATTATATTCCCTTTGGGTTCGATAAGAGATAAGATGGTCATTGATAAAGCAGATGAGCTCGGATTATCCATGATCGCCACCAAAAGCCCTGATCAACCCCATAGCGAAAGATGCTTTTTGCACAGATAAACTTTGTTTTTTCATTATCCTGTCGCGTTCATGAGACGTGACTGCTGAGGGACTCGGTATAAATAGATTTGTTAACTTGACTTAAGAAAGATTAGGATTATAATTGACCCATCACTTGGGTTTATAGTTTTATAATATTATAATATTTACTAATAATGTGAATGAGGGCCTAATAAAATATCCCTCTAAAGGAGCAATCAAATGAGTAAAGAAGTTACGGTCGAACAGCTCCTGGCAAAGGCTGAAGAGCCTTCAAAGGATGCAATGAGGTTACACCCTTTTTACAAAGGGAAAATCATGGTTCTTCCAAAATGCAGGATCAGAGACTTTAATGATTTTGCAATCTGGTACACCCCTGGAGTGGCAAGTCCTTGTAAAGAAATACACAAAGACATAGACAAAGCCTATGAATTGACCAACAAAGGAAACTTTGTCGCTGTTATATCAGATGGCACCAGAGTCTTAGGACTGGGAGATATCGGTCCTGAAGCAGGGCTTCCGGTCATGGAAGGAAAATCTCTCCTCTATAAATATTTAGGCGGAGTGGATGCGTTTCCTCTCATGTTGGACACCAAAGACACCAAAGAAATCATTCAAACTGTTAAAATTCTGCAGCCCACTTTCGGAGGTGTGAATCTCGAAGATATCTCCCATCCAAAATGTTTTGAAATCCTGGATACACTCCGTGAAGAATGCCGCATTCCTATTTGGCACGATGACCAGCAGGGGACAGCTCTGGTGACAGTGGCTGGACTGATCAATGCCTTGAAAATCGTCAAAAAAGATATCAAAGATGTCAAAGTCGCTTTGATCGGTGCCGGAGCTGCCAATATTGCGATTGCCCGTCTGATTATCTCCGCAGGAGTCACCGCTGGAAACATCATTCAAGTCGATTCAAAAGGAATTCTTCACAAGGACCGTGAGGATAGAGAAACCTTAAAAGAGAAATACAAGGAAAAGTGGTATATATGCCAGACCACAAATGCCAAAGGAATCACTGGAGACATACCTGATGCCATGAAAGACGCGGATGTCTTGATCTCTGCTTCCAAACCAGGACCTGGTGTGATCAAAAAAGAGTGGGTCGAAAGCATGGCAGATGACGCCATTGTTTTTGCAGAAGCCAATCCCATCCCGGAGATTTGGCCCTGGGAAGCCAAAGAAGCCGGAGCCCGCATTGTGGCTACAGGTCGATCAGATTTTCCAAACCAAGTCAACAATTCTCTTGGATTTCCCGGAATATTCAGAGGAACCCTTGATGTTCGAGCCAAAAAGATCACAGACGAGATGTGCATTGAAGCAGCCAAAGAATTAGCGAAAGTCGCTGAAGACAAAGGAATCACAGAAGATTACATCGTTCCGAACATGGACCAATGGGAAGTATTTCCCAGAGAAGCGGTTAAAGTCGGAACCAAAGCCATCCAGCAAGGCGTGGCTCGCCTAGACCTCCCCGAAGAAGAACGTTATAAAATGGCAGAACAGACCATCAAAAATGCCAGAGAAGAAGTACAGATGCTGATGAAGGAACAGTTTATCATAGACCCAGACAAATAATCCAACCTTTGTGACAAAAGGCCTGCTGTCCAGCAGGCCTTTTTTATTTGTAACAGTGATATTATAAAAATACTTGACATTAATAGACTCATATATTATATTAATATCGAACTAAAATTATTCTATTTGTTAAATTGGAGGTTAATTATGCCAAAAATAATAGGAATCGACCTGGGAACAACCAATTCAGTTGTTGCTGTCACAGAAGGCGATAAACCTGTCATCATTTCTAATGAAGAAGGAGGACGAACCACTCCTTCGGTGATTGCGTTTAATGACAAAGGAGAAAGACTGGTGGGACAAGTTGCCAAGAGGCAGCGAGTCACCAATCCGGAAAACACCATTTTTTCTATTAAAAGATTTATGGGCCGAAGATACAAAGAAGTTTCTGAAGAAATCAAACAGGTCCCTTTTAAAGTTACAGAGGCAAAAAACGGAGATGTTCGCATTGAAGCCAGAGGAAAAAAGTATGCTCCACCTGAATTGTCCGCCATGATACTGAGGAAACTGAAGAAATCAGCAGAGGATTATCTAGGAGAAAAAATAGAAAAAGCCATCATTACGGTTCCCGCATATTTCAATGACAGTCAGAGAAAAGCCACTCAAGATGCGGCCAAGATAGCGGGCCTGGATGCCCAACGCATCATCAATGAGCCCACGGCTGCTGCACTTGCATATGGAATGGATAAGAAAAAAGATCAGACTATAGCTGTGTATGACTTTGGTGGGGGAACCTTTGATATATCCATACTTGAGGTCGGTGAAGGAATCGTTGAAGTCAAATCCACCAATGGAGACACTCATCTGGGTGGTGACGACATTGACCAAGTGGTCCAGGACTGGTTAGTCAAGGAATTTAAAAAAGAATCAGGAATCGATTTGACAAAAGATAAAATGGCTCTTCAGAGATTGAAAGAAGCTGCTGAAAAAGCAAAAATGGAACTCTCCAGCACTATGGAAACAGAAGTCAATCTTCCTTTTATCACTGCTGACAGTTCCGGCCCCAAACATCTTCTCATTAAACTGTCCCGCTCCAAACTGGAACAATTGATGGATCCGATCATCAAAAAGACAATTGATCCATGCAAAATGGCACTGGATGACGCAGGAATCAAAGCTTCTGAAATCAATGAAGTGATCTTGGTTGGAGGGTCCACTCGAATCCCCAAAGTGCAGGAACTGGTTAAAGAACTTTTTGAAAGAGATGCCCATAAAGGAGTCAATCCTGATGAAGTGGTCGCCACAGGAGCTGCTATCCAGGGAGCTGTGATGTCCGGAGATGTGAAAGATGTTCTTCTCTTAGATGTGACCCCGCTGACCCTGGGCATCGAAACCCTGGGCGGAGTTTTCACCAAGATGATCCCCAGAAACACCACCATTCCAACAAAAAAAACAGAAATCTTTTCTACGGCTTCAGACAACCAGCCCAGCGTTGAAGTGCATGTTCTTCAAGGAGAACGAGAGATGGCTAAAGATAACCGAAGTCTGGGAAGGTTTCACCTTGACGGAATCCCCCCGGCTCCAAGAGGAGTCCCCAAGATCGAAGTGACATTTGATATCAATGCAGACGGAATCCTTCATGTTTCAGCCAAAGACAAAGGAACCGGAAAAGAACAGGCAATCACCATCACTGGTCACAGTGGATTGGAAGAGGACGAGGTGGATCGAATGGTCAAAGACGCAGAGAAACACTCAGACGAAGATAAAAAAAGAAGAGAAATGATCGATGTGAAGAACCAGGCTGATAATCTGGTTTACAATCTTGAAAAGACTCTTAGAGAAAACAAGGATAAAATCGATCCTAAGGAAGCGTCCAAAATACAGACAGAAATTGAAAACACCAAGTCAGCCATTGAAGGTGATAATATAGATCACATAAAAAAAGCCATAGAAAAGCTCACCCAGACATCCCATAAAATCACTGAGATGATGTATCAGCAGTCGTCCAATCAGCAGGGTCAGCCTGGTGAAGGAGCCCAACAAACCGCTGGCGGACCTGCACAGCAGGGTAAAGCAAAAGAGCAGGAGTCCAAAGATTCTGAAGATGAGGAAGAAGTCATTGATGCTGAAGTGGTTGATGAGGAAGAAAAAGATAAAAAATAACAAAAAATGGGTATGAGTAAATCAAAAGCCGGGATTGTCTTTGATTTATCAGCCTGAGGATGCTAAAGACACTCCCGGCATCAACATAAACAGGAAGAGCCATGTCTAAGGATTATTATAAAATCTTAGGAGTTGACAAAAGCGCTTCCACATCTGAGATCAAAAAAGCTTACCGCAAGTTAGCCAGAAAATATCACCCGGATCTCAATCCCAATGACAAATCAGCGGAAAATAAATTCAAAGACATTCAAGAAGCGTACTCTGTACTCAAAGATTCTGAAAAAAGAAAACAGTATGACCGATTCGGCACAGTTGGTGACCGGGAACCGGGAGGACGAGCCCATCAACAAGATTTTTCAGGTTTTCAAGGATTTGATTTTTCAGGATTCGGTTCTTCTTCGTTTCAGGATTTTTTCGAAAACATATTCAGCGGTTCTCAACGTCAGTCCAGCCCGATACCAGAAAAAGGAGAAGACCTGATTTATTCCATGAGGCTCGGATTTTATGATGCGATAAACGGAATCCAGACTCGGATCAAATTAAACCGGATGAAGTCATGCCCTCAGTGTGGAGGAAAAGGCATCATTGAAGGAAAAGGAAATCAAACCTGCCGTGTGTGTGGAGGCTCCGGGCAAACCACTATGCAAAAGGGATCCATGCGATTTCAAACCACCTGCCCTTCCTGTGGCGGTAAGGGAGCTTCCCCTGGTCAGGAATGCCCTCAGTGCCATGGAACCGGCCAGACCAGAAAGTCAGAATCGCAGGAAAAGGAAATGCGGGAAAAAGAGGGGGACCTCCTGGAGATTTGTTCATCACTATTGAAACCGAATCCCACTCTTTTTTCAAAAGAGAAGGACCCAATATCTATGTCAAAGTCCCTATTACAGTACCTGAAGCCACATTGGGTGCCAAAATCACAGTTCCCACCATTGAAGGAAAAAGCACCATCAAGATCCCCCCGGGAACAAAGTCAGGACAAAAGTTCAGGTTAAGAGGAAAAGGCCCTCCCAAAATAGGGAAAAAAAACAACGGAGATCAATTTGTCGAAGTCACCATTGTCCCACCTCCCTTTAATGACGAGAAGATCCGAGGTATCATGAAGGAACTTGAAAAGGCTTCTGATCAAAACCCAAGGGAAAATCTAGGGGTATAAAATGGCAGATAACAGGTCAGAGAAAAACAAAGACAAATATTATCACATAAGCACTGTGGCCAATATTTATGATGTGCATCCTCAGACACTGCGTCTTTATGAAAGAGAGGGGCTTTTGAAACCTTCAAGGAGCAAAGGCAATACCCGGTTGTATTCAGAAGACGATTTGGAACAACTGGAATTCATTTTGAATCTGACCCGGGACCTTGGAGTCAATCTTGCCGGGGTGGAAGTGGTTATGAATATGAGACAAAAGATGGAAACAATTGAGAAGGAAGTCAATGAATTCCTCAATTACATAAGAATCGAATTTTTTGAAGGCCGAGAAGAAGAATTCGAGATCAAAAAAGATTCCATAGTCAGGATCAATCCCACAAAAATTGTGAAAATCGAAAAAAAAGAAACTTATCGTAAAAAGTAAATGAAAAAAAAATATCCCAGACAGTTTCAGTCAAAAAATCTGAAGCTCTACTTGAATCAGATCGCAAAATTCTCTCCGCTGGATCCAGAAGAAGAGAAAAGATTGGGAAGGCAGATTCAAAAAGGGAATCAAGAGGCACTTAAGAAATTAATAGAAGCAAACCTAAAGTTTGTGGTCTCCTATGTGAAAAAATACAGAGGCATGGGAGTGAGTCTGCTGGATTTGATTAATGAAGGCAATATCGGGCTCATCGAAGCGGCCAAGAGATTTGATCCCAATAAAAATGTGAAATTTATTTCTTATGCCGTATGGTGGATCCGTCAGGCCATCTTCAATGCCTTGACCCGAAATTCAAGAATCTATCATATCCCTCAGAAACTTTCGGACCAGGTTTCAGAGATGAAAAAAGTCAGGTCCCGGTTGAAAAAAGATTTGGGACGCCATCCAACCAGAGAAGAAACCGCCAAAGAAATGAACATTGATGTGCCGGATGTGGAAGACCTTGAGATCTTGGAAGAAAAAAATCTTTCCTTGAGTGACAAATACTATGATGATGAAATGGAAATCGGAGATAAGATCCAGGATAAGATCTCTCCTTCCGTGGAATACCTGATCATTAAAAATGCCATTCAGGACCAAATCAGAGAAGTGGTCGAAGAACTGGATGAAAAAGAGGCTTTTGTGTTAAAATTACGTTATGGGCTGGATGATAACAGACCCAAGACACTGCAGGAGATCGGTGATGCGCTTCATTTGACCAGAGAAAGGATCCGGCAGATCGAAGAAAAAGCCAAACGAAAGCTGTCCAAATCACACACTATGCAGCAGCTGAGAGGATATTTAAACTGATGAATGAAGAAGTTTGTTCTCAATGCAATGGAACAGGCTGGGTGCTGGAGACTGATTCCAGCGGAAAATCTGTAGCTAAAAGATGTTCCTGTTTCATTGAAAATAAGGTGAAAGTCCTTCTCAAGCAGGCCAATCTTCCAAATCGGTATAAAGATTGCTCTTTTGATAGTTTTGAAATTCACAATACGTCTCATAAGAATGCCTTGAAGATATCTAAAAAATTTGTGAGCAATTATCCGGTTCAGGATATCGGCCTTCTGTTCCAGGGCCCTTGTGGTGTTGGAAAAACTCATTTAGCTGTTGCCATCATCAATGAACTGATCAAAGTCAAATCCGCGACATGTTATTTTTGCGATTTCAGAGACTTGATACGGAATATTCAAAAAAGTTATTCTGCTGAATCGACTTTGAGCGAATCAGAACTGATCGCACCCATCTTTGCCAATAATGTTTTAGTCCTGGATGAACTGGGAGCTAAAAGAACATCTCCGTGGGTTGAAGAAACGGTGTTTTACATAATCAATCACCGCTACAATCATAAAAAGCTCACTCTATTCACATCCAACTATTTGGACAGGGGAGAAGAGGAGGAAGACAAAAGAGAGCCCTTTTTTAAAGGCAAACAGCAGGAAGACAGCCTGGTGGACCGGATCGGAGTGAGACTCCGTTCACGGATCTATGAAATGTGCAAACTGGTGACCATAAAAGGGGATGACTACCGCAAAAAGGTAAAACAAGCTGGTTACCGCTTTTGAAGTTGCTTTCCGTCTTTTTTTTTGCTATAAAATATGTTTTCACACTCCTCGGTAGCTCAATGGCAGAGCGGGTGGCTGTTAACCACTAGGTTGGGGGTTCGAATCCCTCCCGAGGAGCCAGCTCGCATCAACCCTTTCTGAATTTCAATAAGCATACAACCTTGACTCGTGAATAATCCAGTTTAATTATCAAAAATCTATTGTGGTGGGATGTGATTGCAAGTAAAATACAATTAAGAAATTCTATCAATGAGGAGAGAAGAACATGTCCAGCGATCACCAAGGAAGAATAGTTTCAGGAATAGTGATCATTCTCATCGGATTTATTTTTCTGATGAGCAGTATGGGGCGATTGGACTTAAGCGATTTTCTTTCCACTTACTGGCCGTTGATTTTGATTTTCCTTGGCATCTGGCATGTGATCAACCAGAACTTTCGGTTGAGTGGATTCGGTCTGATGCTCATTCTGATCGGTGCTTTTTTCCTTCTGGTTAACTGGAATGTATTGAGCGCTGGTTTCTGGAGAATATTCTGGCCTGTTCTGATCATTGGTATTGGCTTGTGGATCATTCTAAAGCCCAAAGGATTTAAGGGAAAAGTGCCCAAGATCAAAGACGATGATTTGGGTGCCTTCGTCATCTTTTCGGGAATGAAAAGACAAATCGAGTCCAAACAATTCAGAGGAGGAAAAGCCACAGCTGTGTTCGGAGGGATTGAACTGGATTTTCACTCCGCTCAATTATCCGAAGGTCAGGCCACTGTGGAGCTCACAGCCCTGTTTGGTGCGGCAGAAGTTTTTGTTCCCAAAGATTGGAAGATCGTTCTGGACAGCAATGCCATCTTTGGTGCTGTGGAAGACAAGCGCAAAGATGTTTCTCCTGAAAAAGATCAAGCCATTTTATTTATCAGAGCATCTGCCGTATTCGGGGCCATTGAAATCAAAAACTAATGGGATCAGATTCGTGGAGTCGAGACAATCATCAATGAATAAACTCATTGCTGTGGTGGATGATGAACCGGATATCGCAGAATTGGTCCGAGTTCACTTGGATAAAGCCCGGTTTGATGTGGAAATTTTTTTATCCGGAGATGAGTTCTATAATTTTTTATCCAGAAACAAACCAGACCTCATCATCCTTGACCTGCTTCTCCCTGATATCGACGGTCTTGAGATCTGTAAAGACCTAAAGAACAATCCGGAAATGAGAGAAATCCCTGTTATCATGCTCACAGCCAAGGGCGAAGAAATGGATAAAATATTGGGACTTGAACTGGGAGCGGATGATTACATCACCAAACCTTTCTCTCCCCGGGAACTTCTGGCTCGAGTCAAAGCTGTATTGAGAAGACAAAAGAAACCCCAGGAAACAGACAAAATCAAAGTGGGTGACTCTATTGTCATAGATAAAGCCAAGCATGAAGTCTGGATCCATGGAAAACAGGTGAGATTGACCACGACTGAATTTAAGATACTTGAATTGCTGGCTTCCAAAAAAGGATGGGTTTTTTCCAGAGAAAAAATACTGGACTATTTATGGGGGAGAGAAAAAGCAGTGGTGGACCGGACCGTAGATGTTCACATCCGCCATCTAAGGAAAAAATTAGGACCGCAAGGAAAATTAGTAAAAAATATCAGAGGAGTAGGGTACAAACTGGAAACATGAGAAGAACAATCTTTTTAAGAATATTTGGAGGATATGCACTGATCATATTGATTTTAGGATTGTTGACTATCATTTTTTCACATGCTTTTGAAAAAAGATTTCACATAGAAACCTTATCTCAGGAACTGGAAGACCTGGGGCACACTTTAGAGCCAAACGTTCTGCAACTTATGGAAGAAAACCGTATGGATGCATTGGACTCCTACGCCAAACAAATAGGTGAAAAAATCAACACTCGCATCACTGTTATTGACCTGGAAGGAAAAGTGCTTGCCGACTCAGACAGCAATCCTGAGACCATGGAAAACCACAGATACAGACCTGAGATCATCAAGGCATACACCGGAGTCACAGGGACCTCAGTCCGTTTCAGTCGGACTGTTAAGGAAAAAATGCTTTATGTGGGGCTTCCTCTCCGAATCAAAGGAGAGGTCTCAGGCGTTTTGAGGTTAAGCCTCTATTTTGAAAGGATCAACGATTGGTTTTCCAGGCTGCGCACAAACAGTGCTGCCATTATACTTGTCTTGATCACACTTTCTCTTTTTGCTTCCTATCTCCTTTCCAAAAACATATCCAAACCCATCAAAAGACTCAAGGATGCCGCACAAAAAACAGCTTCCGGCGAGATGAATGTTCAGGTGCTGCTGAAAGGAAAGGGAGAGCTCCCTGAACTTGCTGAAAGCTTCAATTCCATGACTGATCGGATCAGCCAATTGTTTGACGGCCTCAACGCCCAAAAAGAGCAGCTCATGTGTATTCTTCAGACGATGGAAGAAGGACTGGTGACTCTGGATAGCAAAGGAGCCATCATCTTTGGCAATGACCAATTCAAATCCATGATCAAAAACAACAGCCCGGAGGGGAAATTTTACTGGGAATTTATAAGAAATCCTGAATTCAAAAACATTGTCACTCAAACAAACGCTGAACACAAAACTCAAACTCAGGAAGTCCACTATGATGATAAAGTTTATCTGTGCAGTGCAAATTATCTGGAGACCCGAAATGAGATTGTGATCACCTTTCATGAAATCACCCAGGAGCGAAACTTGGAAAAAATCAAAAAAGATTTTGTGGTCAATGTCTCCCATGAACTCCGGACGCCCCTCACTTCAATCAAAGGTTATCTGGAGACCATCGAAGGCCTGGATGAGGTACAGCAGAAATATCTGGACACCGCTATCCGAAACACAGACAGGCTGATCAACATTGTCAAGGATCTGCTTTTGATTTCAGAAATCGAATCAGATGAATTCGAGCCCAAACAGGAATCAGTGGACATCAATGAATTGCTGCTGAGGATCACTCGTATTTTTCAGCAAAAGATCAAACAGAAAAAATTAGAGTTTCAAACCGCTTTGCAAAAAAACATACCTGAAATCAAAGGTGATTCCTTTGAATTGGAGCAGATGCTGATCAACCTTGTAGACAATGCTGTGAAATATACGGAAAAAGGGGCCATTGAGATCTCAACCAAAAATATCAATTCTCATATTGAAATTGTAATCAGTGACACAGGGATTGGAATTCCAGAACAAGAACTTCCGCGTATCTTTGAACGATTCTATGTCGTGGACAAATCTCGCTCCCGAAAAGTGGGGGGTACTGGATTGGGACTTTCCATCGTCAAGCACATTATTCAGGTTCATCAAGGAAGCATCAAGGTGGAAAGTGCCCCAGAAGAGGGAACCACTTTTATTATTCGACTTCCTGTAAAATCCAAGGTATGAAATAAAGAACAGTGAGGCTTTGATATGAAAAAAACAGTCAGATTTTTCATCATCCTATTCATTATGATCCCTTTATTCACCCAGGAACAGCACCAAGTTTCAGTGATCAATATTGAAGTACCTGTCCGAGTCTTCAAAGGGAGCCGCTTTATCGATCATCTCAAGATCTCTGATTTCGAAGTGTATGAAGACGGTCAGCTTCAGAAAATCGAAACGGTGTTTCTTATAAAAAAAACAGATATAAAAAAACAGGAGGGTCAAACAAAATACCGACCTGAAGTCTCAAGAAACTTTGTGCTTGTTTTTGAAGTGGCTGATTATCTCCCGAAAATCGGAGACTCTATCGAATATTTTTTCAATGAAATCTTTCTTCCGGGTGACAATCTAACAGTTATGACCCCTCTTAAAACTTATCATTTCAAAAAACAGGCTTTGAACATTCTTCCAAAACAAAAGATCATCAATCAGCTCAAAGGAAAATTAAGGAGTGACATCACATTAGGGAATTCAGAGTACAAAAGCCTTCTTATGGAACTCCATGAACTCATGCCTCCTGACGAAGAGAGCATCAGATACTTTCATCAGTTGTTAAAAAGACTGGAAACTCTCAGAACCACTAAAGAAGAAAACCTGATGAGTTTTGCTGATTTTCTCAAGGCAAAGTCAGGACCCAAGCATGTGTTTCTTTTTTATCAAAAAGAAGTCCTTCCTCAATTGAATCCCAATGCTTTGGCTCAATTCATATCCATGAACCAGGACAATCAAGCCATGCTCATCGAATATTATGATGCCGTCGAGTTTTACAAAAGAGACATCTCTTTTGACCTGGATAGAGTCAAAAAAGTTTTCTCAGACTCCAGCATTTCCATACACTTCTTGTTCATCACAAAACCCACATCTTTGAATATAACCAGAATGCAGCATGATGTCTTGAGTTGGGCAGATCACTCAGAAGATATCTACGGTGCTTTTAAAGAAATGGCGCAGGCCACAGGAGGAATCACTGAAAACTCAGCCAATGCATCCTCTTCTTTTCAAAAAGCAGTTTCTGCCTCTGAAAATTATTATCTCATTTATTATAAACCCAAGGACTACAAACCTGACGGAACGTTCCGAAGAATTCAGGTCAAAGTCAAAACCGGCCGTTTCCATGTGACTCACCGTTCTGGATATATTGCTGACTGAGGCAAGTCATGTATAAACATGGTGTTTCTTTCTTTAAATACATTGGACCTGTTTTAATGAGCCTGTTTTTTCTGAGCGGTCTGAACAACTGCTCCAATCAGAAAGCACAGCTCCTATCACAGGACATAAAACCAGGGATTGAAGTGCTTCTGGAACAACACATTCATTTGCTCAAAGGAAAAAGAGTGGGTTTGGTGACCAATCCTACCGGAATCAACACTCATCTCAAAACCACTATTGAAGTGTTGTTCGATCATCCTGATGTCAAACTGACTGCTCTTTACGGCCCTGAACACGGAGTGAGAGGAAACACTCAAGCCGGAGAATACGTGCCTTTTTATATGGACCAAAAAACCCGTCTTCCTGTGTTCAGCCTTTACGGTCAGACGAAAAAACCAGATGATGATATGCTCAACCGAATCGATGAATACATGCGTTCTTTTGATACCACCCACGAGGGAAAAACACTGAACCAAGAGATGGTCTCCAAACTGGATGTGATGATATTCGATATGCAAGATGTGGGCACGCGGATCTACACCTACATCGCCAC
>WJMT01000058.1 GCA_014727835.1 Candidatus Aminicenantota bacterium
ATCAACACATCCGGACAGCACCCTTTGATGGTGGCCTTAAAGAATTCTTGGTTTTGATAAAGCTGGGAGGTATAAACCGCATCAGTCACTTTGTTGATCTTATCACTCACCCTCTCGGTTAAAACAGCCCGGGGAATCCCTTTTTGCTTGTGTTCTCTCTCTATCAGGTCAAACTCCAATGAAGCATTTTCTTTAATGATCCTTAATATCTGTTCGATATATTCTTTTCTAAAAGCGGTCACTTTATTGTTTTGTACCCGCATCCAATCACTATACTGGTCATCACTGAGAGCCAGACTGGCAAAAACCTCCATGGAGGAGGAGGTGACCCCACCTTTATTTGCTGAAGCGTCCTTGTATAGGATCACTCCTTTCTCTTCCAGTCTCAAACGGGCTTCTTGAGTAATGAACAGGTTAGCTCCTTCTGAAATAATTTTAAACCGAGGCTTTCCTTCATCATCAATGAATGTTTTCCAATTGTTTATGTTGATGGAAGCCGGTCTCCCCCCACAGGGAACAAAAAGATCTGCCTGAAACCTGGGGTCCAGATGAAAGGAATTCCTGAACTCAAGCCCGCTCATGATTTGACTATCATCAGAAAGCCGGATGTCTTTATCTTCAACAGTCACTAAAAATCCTTTAGAGGAGACCAGGTTCTTTTTGAAATGGGAAACAGGCTTCCTCTTTTCTGCCAGCCTCTTGAGCTCTTTCCGGTTGATTCCCTCAGGATCATACAGAACACCGGAACCATCCACAATCGCTAGAATGTTGTCTTTGGAAACAAGGATTTCATTGCTTCCCAGATCCCCATCCGGTCCTCCTGTCATGACTTTGGTCACATCCTGTTCTTTCAGCCCTAATTTATCCAGGGACTTCACCACAAACTGGTGTACAGAATGAGTGGTCATTCCGTAAATGTCATGGGGTATTCCCCCGATTTCAACCGGTTTCCCAGTAGAGAAAGCTTTCCAATAAGGATATCCCAGAGACTGGGCTCTGGAACAGGCCCATTCCATCAGGGCCGCAGTTCCTTCATCAGGGCCAATGAAAAGGATGACCTCTTTTTTATAATAATCTTTGATGCTTTCATCGATCTTTAGAAGATCCAGAAGTCCGTTGATGTACTTTTTGAAAGCGGTTTCTGCTTTTTCATTATAACCCCATCTGAGCAGAACAGTCCCTTTGGATCCTCCTTCAGGGATGTCCTTGTTCTTTTTTTGCTGGGTGAGAGCCAAATTGTAGTTCTCATCAAATATAAAATCAGAATTGTTCAAATAGTTCTGATAATCGCTGGATCTTACGATCCGTATCCCTCCCCTGGCAATGTCTCGGAACCGGATATGAAATCCCCTGAATTCGATTCCAATGACATGAAAAATCCCATACGGTGTTTCCGGATAATCTATTTTGTTCAGAAAGCGAGTGTCATACATGAATGCGATAGACGTCTTTTCCTCTTTGTAAAAGTTGGTCCTTTGAATGACCTTGATGAATGTAGCGACAGCATTGAATATTTTTCTGTCTGTATCTGTGGAAAGCCGCCTTTTCATCTCCCCTTCCAGATCCGCCATGTCTTTGTCTATACTTTTCACTTGACTTGTGGGATTGAACTTTTTGTCAAAAATGGCATACAAAGATTTCAAATAATAATAATGATTCAACAGAGAATCCCAGACTTTGGTCTCTGTGTAAGTATCTTTAGCCAGCCGGACCTTCAGGGTCCGTAAGGTCCCCAAAAGTTCTGGTGATTCCTTTAGAACGTCGGAGAGTTTCACATATTCTTCGTTGTAACTGGATAAAAATTGATGTGCGAAACTCCAGGCAGACACACCAAACACCATTTCCTGCGCACTCAATTCCCCTTGTTTGAACAGTTCCAAAAGCGGGCTTTCCGGAATCACATAAACCAGACTGATATCCTCAGTGACATTGTTGATCAGTTCGGACTCTTTGATCTCATCCAAATACAAGACATACACGGTTTTCCCGTTTGCAAACTGCTCAATGTATTTTCTATTGGTGCGCAAGTCATATGAATTGACTACATCCGAAATATTGGAAAAAAACCGAGAGCTGGAATCTCGATCACACACAATCATAATCCTGTGCTCACGAGTTTCTCTCTTCTCGCTCACTTCAATGAGAGGCGTCTCCCATCCCTTGGTTTTTTCTAAAACACGCTGATATCTTTCATATGTTTCTTTTGTGGTGGTCTCTAGAAAATCCTTACATGCGATCTTTTCCAGATCTGTTTCCTCTTTCAGCTTTTTATCAAAGGACAGTTTCGGTTTATATACCAAATACATGCGCAGATGCTTGCGTCCGGATGCCTTTCCTGAAGTCCGGTAAGACTGGACCCTGAAATTAGGATATTTATTTTCTATTCTCCGTTCGATTTCCATGGCTTTATCATGTTCATCCACCACTAAATACAGGGCTTCTTCCTTGGATTCTGTCTTGAAATCAACATCAAATTCCACTCCTGCTTTGACAGCTGCCATGATCTCAGCGGCTTTGAGCGCTTCGATGTGTGCGGCCATGGTCTTTAAAGGAGTTGTTTCAAAATAATAGGAAGGCATTCCCAATTGAGTGGTGAACCAATCGATCTCATCCCTGACAACAGTTTTGCAAAACTGCTTATGTTCCAGAATGATGCGTTCGATTTTCTGGAGCTGTTTTTGGTTCAACAGGGATTCCCCTGCGATATCTTTCAAATCTCTCATGTTTCACTCCTTATTTGGAGTCACTCGCTTCCCAAACGCATGCGTCCACGCAGACACATTGTTTTGGGTGTAAAATGAGGTTTATATTATAGTTCATATGTTCAAGTAATTGAAATATTTTGTCTGTCAATCATTTGTCCTTGCTTTAATTTCATTTTTCTTTTATTATTTTTCATTAAATCAATTAAACATTAAAACAATTGCCATGATGATCAAAGCGACTATAGGATTGTTTCTGGGATGGTTTGTTCCTGGCCTGGGCCATTTATTAGCTAAAAAATACAGAAAAGCCATTATTTTCTTTGCGTGCATCTCTTTGATGGCTTTATTGGGTCTTTATATGGGAGGGAAAATCTATCCGCCTCAAGCTGAAAACCCTCTCACCATATTGGCCTTTTTCTCAGACTTAGGTTACGGCTCCCTTTATTTTCTCTCAAGATTGTTTTCTTTTGGCTCCGGAGTTTTGAAAAAAATGACTTTTGAATTTGGAACCACCTATATAGCCGGAGCTGGTCTGCTCAATTATTTAGTGGCTTTGGACGCGTTTGATATCCTATTAGGAAAAAAGAAATGATATTTAAAAGTCATCTCATCTCTATGATCATCTATGCACTTCTGGTCAGCATCGTGCTTGCTTTGATAAGAAGAGACAATCTGAGAGCCCAGATCAAATATGCTGTTTCTCTGTTTTTGATCATGACTGTCGGAGCGGTGTTGTTCGGGTGGTTCATGTATCTGTTTTTATAAAATTCGTCTCCATATTTTCTTATGGCCAATTTAAGGCTCTTGCCAGTGATAGGGCTTGAGGTCCATGCTCAACTTTTGACCAAAACAAAACCAAAAACAAGTCCAACAATATATCAATGGAAAAATCCATGTCATCCTATATTTGATCGAGCAAATCATGAGCCAACAAAAGGAAAAGCAGATCCTAAGATGACAAAGAGGCTTTTAATCAAAATTCTCAATGGATATAATAGAATAAAGTGATTGAAGTCTATAACCTTTGGAAACAGTATCAGCGCCCCAATTGGGCTCTCTCCGGAATCTCAATGAATATTGAAAAAGGGGATTTCTGTTTCATAACCGGGCCCAGCGGTTCTGGAAAGACCACTCTTCTGAAAATTTTGTACAGAGAGATCTTTCCTACACAAGGACAGATCTTGATTGACAAAAGAAACATCCTGAGAATTCCTGACCATAAAATATACATCCTGAGGCGTCTAATGGGAATTGTGTTTCAAGATTTCCGACTTCTTTTTCATAAAAAGGTGTTTGACAATGTGGCTCTGGTTCTCAGGATTTTAGGCGTCCCTCAAAAAGAAATCAGAAGGAGAGTATTCTATTCTTTGCGCATGGTGAATCTGCACAACAAGATGTGGGAGTACCCCAAACATTTATCTTACGGAGAACAGCAAAGAGTGGCCATTGCCCGAGCAGTGGTGAACAACCCAAAGATTATCCTTGCTGATGAACCCACCGGAAACCTGGATACAGAACTTGCGTTTGAGATCATGACCTTGTTTAGAAGGATCAATAAAAAAGGAACCACAGTGATCATTTGCACTCATGACCGAGAGTTGATAAGGCACTATGGAAAAAAGATTTATTTTCTGTATAAAGGAAAGATATTAAGAAAGGAATCTCTTTGATCCATCAAAAGTTCTTGTTTTCTGCCAAAGAAACCTTGAACAATCTCTGGGAGTTTAGAGGCCGCAATCTCTTCTCCATCTTCATCATCTGTCTTTCCTTCCTGATCGTTGGTGTCTTTTTGTCTTTGTCCAATAACTTTCAGCACATCGCCAAACAAATCCAAGAAAATCTGGCCATCGTAGCGTTTATCGAGAACGATGCCTCAGAAGAAAACATCAATGCTATCAGAATTCGACTTGAAAACAGCCCTTATATCGAAGAAGTCCACTACATCACTTCTCAGAAGGCGAAGGAAAACTTCAGCCATAAATTCCCTGAACTCCGTAGTATTGTTGAAAACCTGGAGTTCAATCCCTTCCCCGCCTCAATCGAGGCTGTGGCCAAAGACAATGCTCTTTCACTGGAAGAAACCATTGATTTCGTAAATGAAATCAAAAACATAACGGGAGTGGATGATGTCCAGTTCAACAAAGACTGGCTGGAGAGAATCCAGGCATTCAGCAGGTTGGCCAAAATTGTGGGATTTTTCTTAGGAGGGATATTGGTATTGGCCTCTTTCTTTATCATCTCCAACATCATCAAACTCAATGTGCTGGCCCGCAAAGAAGAAATTGAGATCTTAAGGTTGACCGGCGCCACCAACCTCTTTATTCGGACGCCTTTTCTCATAGAAGGTATGGTTTTGGGCCTCTTAGGGAGCAGTCTCTCTTTGCTTCTGCTGGCGATCATCATCCACATTTTCCCTCTGTATTTAGGATCGTCTCTCGGAGCTCTCAGTGAATTGATCCGTTTTCGTTTTCTCAGCGTGGGACAGTGTTTTGGCGTTCTGATTTCTGGATGTGTGACCGGATTTATTGGGAGTTATTCGTCTCTTGCCAGATTCCTCAATATATGACAAATCAGGTCCTTCACTTCAAGACCAGATGCCTAGACATCTCAAAATCGATCCGGAGTCCAAGGGGATACAAAAATGGGTTTCATTGGGCTTCTTATAATCAAACATGCCTTTCAAATGTACCCGGCTCTTCTGAATATATCAAGCTCTGCACCTATGACCTGACTGTGGACGAGTTGACATTTTAAGGGAAGTTGTCTTAAAATTTGTGTAGATGAATTCAGTTGGGCAAGAACTCAAAAAAGAAAGGGAATTAAGGGGAATTTCTTTAAAAGAAATTGCTGACAACACAAAAGTCAGCATCAGATATTTGAGAGCTTTAGAGGAAGACAAGTTTGATATTCTTCCAGGCAAATTCTTCATCAAAAGCATTATCAAAACATACTCAGACTATATTGGACTGGATCAGGAAGCCATACTGGATCAATTCCACCATACCATCCAAATGATCAAACAGGAAAGCTCAGAACCGGAAGTCAAAGAGGAAGACGAGGTCACCCCTACAGAAATTCCCAGAAGATTCAAGATTCTTCTTCGAATCGCCGGATACTTGATCATCGCCATTCTTTCTGTGGTCATTGTCCTGCTGCTGATCCGAAGCCATAGATCCGCAACTGTGGATGAATCCACCATTTCAAGCGAGCTTCCCTTGTCTAAGAAACAGCTCAGCCCTGAGTTAAATGCCCTGATACCCTACAGGAAAATGCGACTAAAAATCACCTTTCGCCAAGAGACATGGATAGAGATATTCTGTGATCAAGAGCTTCATTTCTCCGGACTGAAACAGCCTGGGGAGTCTCTTTCCGCGACCGCTGAAAATGAGTTTCTCATCCATGTTGGCAATGCGGGTGGTCTTTCATTCAGCATCAATGGAAGGGAAGGGAAATCGTTGGGAAAATCAGGAGATGTGCTAAGAAATCTCAAAATCACATCAGACAACTATAATCAATATCTAACAGAACAATCCAAACAGCACACATGATGATTCCAAAGCCGCAAACACATGAAACATACATTGTAAAATGAAAGACTCGAAAAAAAAGGGCTCCCGCATCATCGGAGCCTTGATTCTACTTCTGGTCATTCTTTTTGTGGCTGTTGAGTCCATCATTCGCGGAACCCAACAGTTTTCTCCCATCTCTGTCACCAATATTCTCCTTTCTCTGCTCCAGATCATTGTGATCCTGCTTTTTCTTATTCTTTTGTTTGTACTGGGAAGAAATCTAGTCCGGCTTTATTTGGAGCGGAAAAGGAAAGTTCTGGGCTCAAAATTCAAAACAAAGCTGCTGGTTTTTTTCATCTCTTTATCTCTCATCCCCACTTTGCTTTTATTCTTTTTTGCCAGTGATTTTATCACCAGAAATATTGAACAATGGTTTAAAACCCCCATTGACAAAATACTGGATGATACCAGCGATTTGACTGACAGCTTTTATCAACAGACTAAAGAGACCACTCTTCACTACGCGCAGCAGTTGGGAAAAGCGATCCAAAAACAAGAACTGGCTGATCCGGATGACAGAGTACCTCTGATAGATTATGTGAGAGAAAAATTAAAAGAGTACCAATTGGATGAAATCAGCGTTTTCCTGGACGAAGAAGAATTGTTTTCTTTGATGAATCCTGACCTCCCTCTACAATACTACCGGAATATGAACAGCAATTATGTTAAAAGAGCTCATCTGGGAGAAATTTTTAGCACTGTCGAATCCATGGGAAGCGGTGAAATGATTCGGCGAGGAGTTTCCATCCCGATCTCTGAAACCGGAAATCTTCTAGTAGTAGCAGGAAAATTTCTGCCTCAAAACTATGCCCAAAAGATCAATAATATTTCAGCCTATGTCAAAAGATACCGGCAGGTCAAAACACAAAAGAATCCTGTTAAGACTTTTTATCTCCTCATGCTGATCTTTATCACTCTCATGCTGGTGTTTGCCGCCAGCTGGATCGGATTTCACCTGGCAAAAAGCATTACAGTTCCTGTTGAAAAACTTGCCAGTGCCACTCGAGAGGTGTCAAAAGGAAACCTAGATGTCAAAGTCAAAGATCCTGCTTCTGATGAGATCGGTATGTTCATCGAATCCTTTAATAAGATGATATCCGACCTTAGAGAAAGCAGAAAAAACATACAACAGAAAACATCGGAACTTCAGGCTCGAAAGCAATACATTGAAACCATATTAAATGACATCACAACTGGAGTCGTGACCATCAATTCTAAAAATCAGATCACCACCATCAATCCTTCGGCCCGCCGTATGCTGAATCTCAACCGCGAAGATTTGATCGGAAAAAACTATCAAAGTGTTCTCCGCGACTCGAAATACAAAGATATCATGCTCAACATCCAAAGGGCTGTTCAGAATAAACACCAAGTTTCTGACAAGGAAATCTCTATCAGCACCCATAACCAAAGCACCACCCTTGCCTTGACCATCTCTCATATCGAACAGGACAGAGAAGGGACCGGGGGATCCATTATCGTACTTGATGACCTCACTCAATTGATCAAAGCTCAAAAAATCGCGGCATGGAAAGAAGTGGCCCAGCGAGTTGCTCATGAAATAAAAAATCCCCTGACTCCTATTC
The DNA here is from genome assembly GCA_014727835.1 of Candidatus Aminicenantota bacterium. Taxonomy (GTDB): domain Bacteria; phylum Acidobacteriota; class Aminicenantia; order Aminicenantales; family Aminicenantaceae; genus WJMT01. Next base: position 7,861 of record WJMT01000058.1, read on the forward strand.
AACTCTCAGCAGAACGAATTGACCGGAAGATCAACCAAAAAAAATCTCTCAGCGATAAAACTCTGAATGAAAGCACAAAAACCATTATTCAAGAAGCAAGAACCATAAAAAACCTGATCGACGAATTTTCAAACTTTGCCAGAATGCCAAAAATAGATCTCAAAGACCACGACATCCATGAAATCATCAGACAGACCATCTCCCCTTTTCAAGGCATTTTTTCGGAAATCCACTTCAAGCTCCTTTTTGATCCTGATGTTCCCCATAAGGTCAAGCTGGATAAAGAACAGATAAAGCGCGCCCTGACAAACATCATCGACAATGCCATTGATGCCATGAATAAGAAAGGGGACATTGAAATCAGAACATGGATGGATAAACAGTTCAATCAAATCGGGATAGAGATCTCTGATACAGGACCGGGAATACCTGAAAAAGACAAACAAAAGCTGTTTCTTCCCCATTTTTCAACCAAGAAAAAAGGGACTGGCCTGGGACTGGCCATTGTGAGTCAAGTGGTCAATGAACACAATGGAATTATAAAAATTGAAGACAATCAGCCTATGGGCATGAAATTTATCATACAGGTTCCGATATGAAAGAAAGAAAAATTTTGGTCATTGATGATGAATCTGGAATCCGTTCCTCTCTAAAAGGCATCTTTGAAGATGAAGGATATGGAGTGAAGACCACCAGTAATGGAGAGAAAGGCTTGGAATTTATCAAAAATGAGTTCTATGATCTGATTTTCCTCGACATCTGGCTTCCAGAGATGAATGGAATTGAGGTGCTCAAACAAATCAAAGAAATTGAAGAAAACACCCAAGTGGTCATGATCACAGGGCATGGTTCTGTAGAAGCGGCTGTCAAGTCCACCAAACTGGGAGCCTATGACTTTTTGGAAAAACCTTTATCCCTGGAAAAAGTGGTGCTCACCGCCAAAAATGCACTGAAACAAAAAAAGCTTGAAGAAGAGAACATCCGTCTGCGTCAGGAGATGAAATCAAAATTCAACTTGATCGGAAAAACAACAGCTATTCAAAAAATAAGAGAAAAAATTCAGACAGCCGCCCCAACAACCGGAAGAATCCTCATCTGCGGCGAACACGGCACAGGAAAAAAACTCATTGCCCGATACATACATGAGAACAGCAAAAGAAGTCGTCATCCCTTTGTGCAAATCAATGTGGCTGCTATTCCCGAAGACATGATTGAGAGCGAGCTTTTTGGATATAAGAAAGAGAACCTTTCAGAGAAAGAAAAAAAAGGAAAACTTCTTTTGGCAAACAAAGGCACTTTTTTCCTGGATGAGATCGGAGAAT
>WJMT01000059.1 GCA_014727835.1 Candidatus Aminicenantota bacterium
GAAGTGTGGCTAATAAGGTCCTTCGGAATTCTTCCGTTCCTCTGCTATTAACCAAAAAAAATCAGAGTAAGCACCGATTCAAAAAAATCCTTATTCCCACAGATTTCTCAGAGATGGAAGAGAAAGAGAGAGATTATGCTTGGAAATTAGCCAAAAGATTTGATTCTGATCTGTTCCTTCTTCATGTTCTTGAGCTGCATGACTATAAATTCCCTCCCCGTGTTCTAGATGAAATGTTCGACAGCGTGAAAAAAAGGCTCAGACAAAGGAAAAAAAGAGAGAGAGAAGATATTGAAGTGTCTGAAGATGTGACTCATTCTGTCAATGCAGCTCTGGGCATCACTGATTATGCGGATGAGCACAAAGCAGACATGATCGTGATGTCCACCTGTGTCCAGAGTAAATGGGAACGGTTCTTTTTAGGGAGTACCACTGAAAAAGTCATCAGCTATTCCTCTATTCCAGTCCTTGCCATTCCCCCTACTTACTGGGAGCGATAAAAGAGAATTTGAATCCCAAATAAAAAAACTGACGCGGTTTCTCACCCCGCAGCGCAGGGGATTTCCCGAAAAACGGGGGAGCGAGATTTTTTAAACCGCGCCAGTCATTCACTCTAAAAAATCAGGTAAACGGGTATCACGGCACCGTCTTTATTACTGGTTTTTGGTTTGGTGGAGGATCTCACACATCTCAACCAATTTAATGAATTCTGCCCGATAACCGTGGGTGTCTTTGCCTTTTCCTTCCTGAGCCAGCTTTAAAATGCTCTCAAAATCAGTGGTTCCTTTGAACTCAGATTCTCTGAGCAGCATGCCGAACTCAGCCACAGCTGCAGAAAACTTGAAATCATCTGAAGTATTCTCTAAAGGAATATCTTTATCAACAACCGGCTCCTGGATGAGCTTGCTTTTGTCGCCATCCGGCTCCTTATACCTTAATTTAACAGTCATGACCTCTGGGCTTTTGAGTGCTTTGGGATCTATTTTTACATCCTGATACTTGAGGTCACCCATCTCAGCCACTTCTTCATCTGAGCCATAAGGAATCACTTCATACAGAGCGGTCACAGAATGGCCTGAACCCAGCTCACCCGCATCCTTGGTGTCGTCAGCAAAGTCCTCCTTATCCAGAATTCTATTCTCATACCCGATCAATCGGTAGGCCTTTACTTTGGCAGGATTGAATTCGATCTGAATCTTTACATCCTTGGCAATGGTGAACAGAGTCCCGGTTAAGTCAGCCATAAACACTTTTTTGGCTTCCAAAATGTTGTCAATATAAAAGTAATTCCCGTTTCCCTTATCAGCCAACTGCTCCATCCGGTTGTCCTTGTAATTTCCCATACCAAAACCCAGTACGGTGAGGAAAACGCCTTTTTCTCTGTACTCTTCGATCATCCTCACCAGTTCTGAAGTGCTGCTCACGCCTACATTGAAATCCCCGTCCGTAGCCAAGATCACTCGGTTGTTTCCGTTTCTGATAAAGTTTTCCATAGCTGTTTTGTACGCCAACTTGATGCCAGCGCCTCCGGCTGTGGAGCCGCCTGCCTGCAGCCGGTCCACCGCTTCAATGATCTCTGCTTTGTTGGAAGCAGATGTGGAAGGAAGGACCACGCCCGCAGCTCCGGCATAAACCACAATGGAAACCTTATCTTTCGAGTCTAACTCTTTAACCAGCAGTTTGAAAGCAGTCTGGAGCAGCGGAAGTTTGTTAGGAGTCCTCATGGAACCGCTCACATCCAAAAGAAAAACCAGATTGCTGGGAGACTGCTCCTCAGCACTGAGCTCACGTCCCTGAAGTCCGATGTGGATCAATCTGTGGTCTTTATTCCAGGGGCAGGAGGACATTTCTGTAGTGATCGAAAAGGGTTTGTTTTTATTGGGAAGCGAGTAGTCATAGTCAAAATAATTGATCATCTCCTCAATGCGCACGGCATCTTTTAGAGGAAATTGATTGGTCCGTATAAAGCGCCTCATATTAGCATAAGAGGCTGTGTCCACATCAATAGAAAAAGTGGAGAGAGGATTGTGCAGAGTGTTGAAAAACCTGTTCTCATAGATTCGGGAATATTCTTCAGTATTATAGGGAGTGTAAACACTGACAGGAAATTGAGCTGATTTTGGCCTTGCTGCAGGAGCTCTCTCAGCCACAACTCCGCGGACCACACCTCCTAAACCTTTCTCAGCATCCTTCAGCATCAACACATCCATTTTGAGCTGTATCTGGACTTCTACTGTTTTCTCAGAGGCGACCGCGATCCCCTTTTTCTCATAGGGGCTGAATCCGGCTATCCCTGCATACAAGTCATAAGTCCCTGGGTCGATATCCTTAAAATAAAAAGATCCCTTGATATCTGTGGTGGTGGTGTATTCTTTCCCAGTTGACTGCTCCACGATCTTGACAGTCACTCCAGGGATAGTGCTGCCTTGGGGGTCTGTGACTTTCCCTTTGATCCCAGTCACTCCATCAGCCTGAAGAAACATCAGCAAGACCAAACTCAAAGCCATAATTCCTAAAATCAAACCTTTTGAAAAATTCTTCACTACCATTCTCATCTCCTTGTGTTTAATTTGACCCGCTCTCTATTCATCCTTCTACCACAATATACCAATCAGGGAAACAAATATTCCATTTTTTTTAAAAGAAAATTCTAAATATAGGTGTTACGAAATTCAGCCACACCTGAATTTCATCATTTAATAATTAAAAATGGGGAGATAAGGGAAAGTTAAAACATCAAGGATTCGCTGGCTTGAGCCTTGATATAAATCATGATCATTCGACTCACAATATAGA
>WJMT01000060.1 GCA_014727835.1 Candidatus Aminicenantota bacterium
TATCGACGGCCCTGTTTGGCACCTCGATGTCGGCTCATCGCATCCTGGGGCTGAAGCCGGTCCCAAGGGTTGGGCTGTTCGCCCATTAAAGCGGTACGTGAGCTGGGTTTAGAACGTCGCGAGACAGTTCGGTCCCTATCCGCGGTAGGCGGAGGAAATCTGAGAGGGCCTGTTCCTAGTACGAAAGGACCGGAATGGACAAACCTCTAGTGTCCCAGTTGTCCCGTCAGGGGCATCGCTGGGTAGCTACGTTTGGTTGAGATAACCGCTGAAAGCATATAAGCGAGAAGCTCGCCTCAAGATTAGATTTCCCACTCCGAAAGGAGCTAAAGGTCCCTCGAAGACGACGAGGTTGATAGGCTGGAAGTGTAAGTCCGGTAACGGATTGAGCTAACCAGTACTAATAGACCGTGAGGCTTGACCATAAGGTTTATTCAGGCCAAAAAGTGGCTTTTTGAGAAGAAAGGCTCATTCAATTGAATCAAACATAGATTATTTCCCGGCAACAATAACGGAGAGGATACACCCGTTCCCATTCCGAACACGGAAGTTAAGTTCTCCAGTGCCGATGGTACTGCTCTGGTAACGGAGTGGGAGAGTAGGTCGTTGCCGGGTTTTTTTTATTAAGCCGTCACGATTCCCAAAGGTGTGCGGGTCTTCCATTTCCCTCTTGTAAAGTCAGGAAAATCAACTGGAACGCTGTTTCCGGCAATGGATTTTTCGCTCAAGGCGACGACAGCGCTGATGGCGGCTCCTTCATACACATCCGAATCCGTGGGTTTGCCTTCCCTGAGACACTGGATAAGCCGGTAGTCTTCGATAAAGTCCATACCTCCGTGTCCGGCTCCCTCAGCTTTTTCCTCTAAAGAAGTTAAAAGCGGGTGTTTGTACTTTTCGCTGTATGAGGAGAGGTCTTCCCATCTGTGGCGGGGCGATAGCCCTTCAATGTGGATCTTTTGTTCAGGATATTTTCGCGCCAGTCCTTTTGTCCCCTGAAGGAGGATTTTGCGGCTGTAAGGACGGGGAGAGTTGGTGTCGTGGACCAGGAGTATGGATTGTCCTTTATGGGTCTTGATCAAAGTGGTGATCACATCTCCCAGAGCATAATCTGTATTTGAGCGGGGATGGTCTTTTCCGTATCTCTGAATGGCTTCGCGCTTCAGGCTGAGCGAAGGACTGGGACTGCTCATAGACACCAAATACTCAAATTTGTTGCCGCGGGTGATGTCCATCCACTGGGACACAGGTCCCAGCCCATGGGTGGGATAGAGGTCTGCGTTTCTTTTTATGGAGTATTTGAGGCGCCAGTCCAGTGGGTAATAGATGTTTCCGAATTTGTATTCTCTCAGATCATGAAGATAACCGCATTCCGCATGCATCAGTTCACCGAACACGCCCCGGCGAACCATATGAAACAGCATCAGCTCTGTCCGGTCGTAATTGCAGTTTTCCATCACGCAGCAGTGTTTTTTGTATTTCTCTGAAGTCTCGACCAGGTGCCAGCATCCTTCCAGGGTGATAGCGCCAGGGACTTCTGTGGCTGCATGGGAACCGGTTTCCATGGCCTTGACAGAAATAGGGACATGCCATTCCCAGGGGGTGGCATTATAGACCAGGTCCAGTTCCTCTGTGTCACACATGCGTTTGAAATCTTCGGTTCCTTTGTGGTAAGCAGCGGGTTTGGGTTTTCCGGCTTTCTGGCACTGTTTCTGAGCCCAGAGAGTCCTTTCTTCTCTGATGTCACACACAGCTTTGATCTCCACTCCTTCAATCCGGAGTAAATTCCTGATATGGCCGCTGCCTTGATTTCCAATACCAACATATCCCACTCTCACCATATCCATCGGTGGAGCTATGAGATGTTCAATAGGCTCTGTTTTGAGAGGAGCCTGATTGAGAGGAGCGGATCGAGAGACAAAACAGCTTCCCAGCGTAGCTCCCAATCCAGCAGTTCCGCTTATTTTAAGGAAATCCCTTCGATTCCATTTTTTAGTCATGTTCGTTTCTCCTTCTCTCAGATTATAGGGAAATTGGGATTGATCCACAATGAAAAAAACAAGTCGGTGTGCATTCCGGACCGAATATCTTCTGTTTTTTCTTTGGCTGATTTTTGATATAAAGAAAAGTGAGATAAAAACAAAATATTCAAAAACAGGAGCCTGGATAAATGAAAAATATTTCCATGGTTTTGTGTCTGATTCTGTTGTTTCTGTTTTCAGGACTGCCTGCCGGGCAGTGGGGCCCCTATGATGTGCCTTATGTGTCTACGCCTTATGAGGTGGTCGAAGAAATGCTCCGGATGGCTGATGTGAACAGCAAGGATGTTCTCTATGACCTGGGCTGTGGAGACGGCCGGATTGTGATCACAGCAGCCAAAAAATACGGATGCCGGGGTATGGGAGTGGACATTGACGCCCAGAGGATAAAGGAAAGCAGAGAGAATGCTGTTCGAGAAAAAGTGGAGAATCAAGTGAGATTCATCCAGAAGGACCTTTTTGAAGTGGATGTGAGCGAGGCATCAGTGGTGACTCTCTATCTTCTTTCCTCGGTCAATCTTAAGCTGAGGCCCAAACTTTTGGGGCAGCTGAAACCCGGGTCCCGGATTGTTTCCCATGACTTCAGTATGGGAGAATGGGAGGCAGATGCGCAAAAAGATGTGTACGTGAGCAATGATAAGCATAAAATATTCTTTTGGGTGGTTCCTGCAGAAGTTTCAGGAATTTGGAGATGGGCGGTTCCAATGGAAGACAAACAGCTCCATTATGAGATGCAAATCACTCAGAAGTTCAATAAGGTCTGGGCTCTGCTAAATTTGGGAAGCATGAAAAAGAGCATTGAAGATTTTGACTTGGATGGCGGCCGGGTGAGGTTCACTCTGGAGCAGAGTTTCCAGGGAAATGAAGTGGTGATGTCTTATGAAGGTCAGGCTGAGGGGGACAACATAAACGGATTGGTGATGTGGATGGATAGGGATCAGAAGGTAACCAAAAAATGGAAGGCCCGAAGAGATCCGGAACGGCTCGGTATCAATCCGATTTCTTGATGTGCCCGATCTCGAAAAGCGGTTCTCCTTTGTTGGCCGGGGGGGTGTTGATGATGTACAGAACGATTCCCTCAAAAGGAGCTTTTAGCTCAGCTGTTTTGTTTCCAAAATAATCTGTGGTGTATCCTACAGTTTCGCCTTTTTGAACGGCTTCTCCCATTTTTTTTAGAGGGAAAAAAAGCCCTGTTGTTTGGGAATAGACCACTTCATACTGGTCGATCCAGACCGGTTTTGTCACAAAGTCAGGCTTGCCTTGGATCATGTTCAGATGCTTCATCACGCTTGTGATTCCGTCCACCACTCGGACAATGTCCTCTTCATCTGTTCTGCCAAGATATCCGGATTCAATAGTGATGGCCGGTTTTGAGAGAAGAACCGCTGTATTGCCCAGATATTTGGATTGAGACAGGTCCCTGGTTCTGGTTTTGTCTATGATGATCTTATCAATACCAAAGGCCAGAGCCAGGTCTTTTGATTTTTGATCCAGAGCGCTGTTTCCGGTGATCATCCAGTATGTATAGGGGATCAGGGCTTCATTTCCATCCCCGCAGTGAAGGTCGATAAGGCAGTCGCATTTTTTGACGATTTCTTGGGTCAAAACATGAGCGATCCGTTCAGCCGGAGTCCCTTCCGGATCTCCGGGAAAGACCCGGTTTAAGTTTTTCCAGTCATAGGGATTGTAGTAGATAGTCCGTCTCTGAAATGAAGGAAGGTTTGCCACATGGACCAGCAGGAGGGTTCCGTGAAGGTCTTCTGGGGCCATCATGGATTTGAGGCGCTGCAGGGCGAGGATGGGAGGATACTCATATCCATGGATCCCTGCTACCAGAGCAAGGGTTTTTCCTTCTTTTTCACCATTGATCAAAGTGACCGGGATTTTTGTCTGTATGCCGTCTTGTTCTGGAACCTTAAGAAAACCGGATCGGACTTCACCGGGGGCAGCAGCCAAATCGCCGATCTCAATTGTTCTTGTCTGCTCCTCTGAACCAAATAGGGGGAAAACAAGACCAAAGACAAGGAACAAAAACAAAAAACGCTGGATTGATTTCATTTTCATAATCACAGGACCTCCTTTTTTTCTTTCTTTATCATCATACAAAAAAACCAGGAATTGTTCTACACTTTGGATTCATGCCTTGTGTCTTGCCTTTGCAGCCACTCCGGCTTTATTGACCTCTGTAATTTCAGTGATATAAGAAGCTTTTATGAAAAAATTGTTCTGGGAGGTTGCCGTGTCAAATCAAAACTATAAAGTCTTTTTATGGAGCATTGTTTTTTGGTTGGTGTTTTTGGTTCCCTTTGTTTCTGCAGAAAAAGAGACAAACCAAAAACAGCCCATCCATGTCCTGTCTGCGCAAAACGCCTTAAGGATCAACCGGGTTTCTTCTCCGGCTCTGTCCCCCAACGGGAAATGGATCGTATATGCAAAGACAGAACGGGACATGGAGTCCGAAGATTTGAAGTCCACCACCCATATATGGAAGGTCCATGTCAACGGAACTCAGAGAAGGTCATGAAATCAGAAAACCCAGACATCAGCTGGACCGGCTTCGCCGGTATCTTTTTTTCTTTGCTGAAAAAGTGGGATTGGAACCGGTGAGCGAAAAAAATAGGTTATTTTTTCACTCTGCCTCTGACGTTTTTGATGTCCACACCCCCGCTTCCGTCTTCTTTGATGGTCACGTCTTTTTCCACTCCATTGATGATGATGGAACCCGAACCGTCATCCACGATCACATCACCTAAAGCATCTTTGATCCGGATAGTCCCTGATCCGTCGTCAATATCTATCATTCCCTGAATATCTTTTGCAGTGAAATTGCCTGAACCGTCATTGACATGGAGATTTCCCCTGACTCCCTCAATGTCCATATTGCCAGAGCCGTCATCAATCTTCACATTGCCGGTGATATCATAAAGGTCCATA
>WJMT01000061.1 GCA_014727835.1 Candidatus Aminicenantota bacterium
ACAGAGGCCCCTGGGTGTGAGTCACTGCTTTTTTCTGCTGGGGATTCAGTTGTTTGAGTATATCTTGCATCAGAGATAACCGGCCTTGGTCTCAGTCCATTAAAGATTTGAATTTCGGGTTAAACTCTATTTTTTGACAATGATGATCTCTTCAGGCTTGACCAACCAGAGTTTCTCCCGGGCCTTCATTTCTACAGCTTGGGGATTGGTCCTGAGCTCCCGGATGTCTTTTTCAAGACCCTGCTTCTTTTTTTCCAAATGAGCCGCTTTTTCAATCAGCTCTTGCTTTTTTTGTTTGGCTTTATATGTCTCTATCAAACCATTTTTTCCAAAAAAAGAGACAATGATCAAAACAAAAAACAAAAAAGCCAGACCTGCGGTGTAGAGTTTTTTCCGGAAATCAGATGGACTGTTCTTTTTCTTTTTCATCTATTCGATCATCTCCAGTCCAGACTGTAAGAGTTCCTTGAGTTCTTTTTCTGTTCCGGCTTCAGCGTAACAGCGGATCACTGGAACCGTCCCTGAGAAACGAAGCAGCATCCAGTCATCCTCAGGAAAATTGAATTTGATTCCATCAACGATTTTGGCAGACAAAACCTTTTTGGAACCCACCTTTTGGGGAGGATCTTTCTCCAAAGCTTTCAGTTTCTGTTTCCTTTTTTCTGTCAAATCCACCTTAACCTGTTTTCTCACCTTTTTTCCATACTTGCCGAACAGCTTTTTAACCAACCCGGAAAGGCTTTTTCCCTCCACTGCAATCATCTCTGCAACGAGAAGCCCTGCGAAAATCCCGTCTTTTTCAGGAAGATGCCCTTTCAAAACCAAACAAGCGCTCTCTTCACCCCCGAATACGATTTTATTTCGCAAAAACAGATCAGCCAGGTACTTGAATCCTACCGGGGTCCTGTACAACTCAAGCCCATGTTCCCTTGCTATTTTATCTAACAAATGAGAGGTGGCTACAGACCGGCCCACTCCTCCTTTTAAATTCTTATGGGTTATGCAGTATTCAAGGAGCAAAGCCAATACCAGGTCAGGATCTAAAAACTCTCCTTTTTCATTGAGAATTCCGAACCGGTCCCCGTCTGAATCCGTAGCGATTCCCAAATCACAATTTTTCTCTTTGATCACTTTTCTCAGTTCCCACAGATCTTCTCCTCTGCAGGAAGGAGTGATTCCCCCAAAATAAGGATCAACATATCCATGAAGCTCCTCAATGGGAATGTGATTTTCTTCCAGGATCTCATCCAAATATTCCCGGCTGGTCCCGTATAAGAGGTCCACGGCTATTTTGATCCCGGACTTTCGAATGGCTTCAAAATCAATCTTTGTCTGGATATCAGCCAAGTATTCATGCTGAAGGTCAATTTTTTCAATGTATTCTGATTTTGAATAATAAGGACAGGAACTGTACTGCTGAGACAGGTGCTTGATCTCCTCCTCGATCTTATCCGTCACTTTAGGAAGAGCAGGAGCCCCTGTCGCGACATTAAACTTGAGGCCGTTGTATTCCGGCGGATTGAAAGAGGCCGTGAAATTGATTCCACCCTGGGCCTTCCTGGAGATGATTTGAAAAGACTGCGCTTGGGAAGGAGCATCCCGTTCTGTCAAATAAACCCGGATCCGGTTGTGGGAAAGGACCTTGGCTGCTTCCAAAGCAAAGCGTTCTGAAAGAAAACGGGTGTCATAATTGACCACCACAGAAATATTCTGACCAAACTGTTTACTCAAGTAATTGGCTATAGCCTGGACCACTGTGCGGACGTTCTGGAAAGTGAATTCCTCCCCCATGATCGCGCGCCAGCCGGATGTGCCAAATTTAATCATAACCAACCTCACAGAAATTATCACAAGTCCTGAGGAAAAGCAACCAAAAACCGCAGCTGTGATGAAATTTATCTTTTCCTTTCGGTCATGGGGACAAAACGCACTCCGATCATTTCTTTTCTGACCGGCTTTCCCTGTTTTTTTTCAATCAGTGTCAATATCTGGAACGAAGAAGGATTTCCTATGGGGATCACCATAAGCCCTCCTTCTTTCAGCTGCTCAAAAAGGGCCGGGGGCATTTTCCGAGAAGCGGCTGTCACAATAATGGCGTCATAAGGAGCATGCTCTTCCCATCCCAAGTTTCCATCCCCCCATTTGATTTTCACCTGATCGTATCCAATTTTTTTGAGCGTTTGTCGCGCTTTTTCTGCCAATTCCTTAATGATCTCTATGGAATAAACATGAACGGTGAGATGAGCCAGAACAGCTGCTTGGTAACCTGATCCTGTTCCGACCTCAAGGACCTTATCCCCTTTTTGGACCTGGACAGCCTCTGTCATCAAGCCCACAATATAAGGCTGTGATATGGTCTGCTGTGCTTGGATGGGCAGAGGATGGTCGGCATATGCCAGATGTCTGTACGGCTCATCGATAAACAAATGCCTGGGGACTTCTCTCATGGCATCAAGGACCCGGCTGTCAGAAACACCCCTGTTTTTGATCTGTTCTTCCACCATTTGATTTCTCTGCTCCGCATAGGTATTTTGAGTTTTTTTAAGGTCAGCTCGGCAGAATAGTGCAAGCACCGCTAAAACAAAAATGCAGACTCCCACCCCGGCTTTTAAGTTTTTTGGATGTTTCATTTCCATCTTTCCCCGAATGTCGTTCATAGAATCCGCCCATATGATACACCAAAACCTCTGCTCCTTTCAAAATCTTACTTTTTTGCAGCTGAAGCGACATTGAAGATTTAGCCTTTCGATGAGCTTTTGGAGGGACCCCGGCTAAGCTGGAGGCTGAGCATGTTTGACCCACAGACAAGGGGAGCTGCGCAAGCGCTGAGAAAAATAAAGAGGAATGGCGTTAAAAAACTGAACGGAGCCCAAGCCAGACCCGAATTTCAGATCGGCTCGCCTGTAAGGTCAAATCTGTATGCACATAAAAAAATCATCACACGAATTCAAGTCAGGATCATCTTTGAAACGAATGAGACATCGGAAAGCCCGCGGATCTTCATCAATATGTATGATGATGGTGCATACAGATTTGATGAATCATCAAAATCAAATTCACCTTTACAGGTGAGACAAAAT
>WJMT01000062.1 GCA_014727835.1 Candidatus Aminicenantota bacterium
AATGGAAAACCGGGAATTTATAGAGGTGCCTTATACTGTGATAGGTGTCATCAGTGATTTTCATTTTGAATCTCTTCATCAGAAAATCAGGGGACATATCTTGAGATACACCGATGATTTTTACAGGATTTCTGTTAAACTTCGTCCTGAAGCCATTCGATCCACTCTCAAGAGTATGGAAAATGTATGGAAAGAACTTGAGACCAAACATCCATTCAATTATTCATTTTTAGATGACACCTTTGACCGCTTCTACCAGACGGAACAGCGTCTTGGGGAAATCTTTATGGCATTTTCATTGATAACCATATTTATTGCCTGTTTAGGCCTTTTTGGGCTGGCTTCCTTTTCAACAGAGCAACGGACCAAAGAGATCGGGATCCGCAAGGTATTGGGAGCCGGTGTCTCCAGTGTGGTGTTTCTTTTGTCCAGAGACTTCAGCCGATGGGTGATCTTAGCGAATGCGATCGCCTGGCCTGTGGCTTATATTGTGATGAGCCAGTGGCTTTCTCGCTTTGCGTACAGAATAGATCTCAGCTGGTGGTTCTTTGTGATTTCAGGACTGCTGGCGCTTGGGATCGCTCTTTTGACCGTGAGTTTCCGTACTTTGAAAGCAGCCACCATTAATCCTGCTGATTCGCTCAGATATGAATGATTTGAACAAGGGAGAAAAATCATTGTTTTAAGAGCGAAAAAACGACTTTGATTTGGATTATCTTGTTGATTATAAGGGAGATAAAAGGAGATATCTTGGGCTGAGCCCCCTATTCAATGTCTTGGAGCCCTATAATCCCTCACTAAAAAGCCAAGCGCCTTGATTTTTAGCTAAAAATTTGATGTATTATTTGAGGGAGTGATTTTCAAACATGGGAAAACATCTTAAAAGGAGAGACTTTTTAATTGCGCTAGGCATTGAGGCAGCAGCCCTGGCTGTTACTGGATGTCGGGGGATTTTTAAGAAGAAAACCGAGTTTCCAAATATTGTTTACATTATTGCCGATGATATGGGATACGGAGATGTGGGCTGCCTTAACCCGGAGTGTAAAATTCCAACTCCTTATATGAACAGTTTAGCAGAACAGGGAATGGTGTTTAAAGACGCTCATGCTGGAGCTTCTGTGTGCACACCAACCCGCTATGGGATTCTAACCGGAAGATACAGCTGGAGGAGCCGATTGAAGTCTGGCGTTTTAGGAAGTTATTCCCCTCCATTAATAAAAAGAGACAGAATGACCGTGGCTTCCTTGCTTAAACATTATGGTTACAGCACGGCTTGTGTGGGCAAATGGCACCTGGGATGGAATTGGAGGTATCGGGAAGGATATGTGGAAGGCAAGAAAAAAGAGTATTTTGTGGATTATACAAAACCAATAATAAACGGTCCCTTAAGCAGAGGATTTGATTATTTCTTCGGAATACCTGCCTCTCTTGATATGCCTCCTTATGTTTATGTTGAAAACAGAAAAGTCATCAAACCTGCAAGTGAAACAACTGAAGGAAGCTCGGGCTACAGATTTTACAGATCTGGGCCCATCGCCCCTGATTTTGAACATTCAGAAGTGATGCTGCGGTTCACTGAGAAAGCGGTTGGATTCATAGACCAACACGCGAAAACAAAAAGTAGGGCTCCGTTTTTCCTTTATTTCCCTTTCAGTGCTCCTCATACTCCGATTTTGCCAAACGAAAGATTTGTCAACAAGTCTGGGATCGGAGCGTATGGAGATTTTGTGTTCGAATGTGACTGGGTTGTTGGCCAGATTATGAAAGCTCTAAAAAAACATGGATTGACTGAAAACACTCTAATTATTGTGACCAGTGACAATGGATGTTCTCCCCAAGCTGGATTTGAAGATTTAGCAGAACATGGACATTTCCCTAGCTATCATTTTAGAGGATATAAAGCAGATATTTATGAAGGAGGACATCGAATTCCTTTTATTGCCAGATGGCCGAATCATATAAAACCAGGAACTGAATGCAGAGCTATGATATGTCTAACCGATTTGTTGGCTACTGTAGCAGATTTTACCGGCTATGAGCTTCCGGACAATGCGGGAGAGGACAGCGTAAGTATTTTGCCCTACTTTTTGGGGAAAGATGAAGAACCGGTGAGGGATGCTGTGATTCATCATTCTATTAATGGATCTTTCGCCATACGTAAAGGAAAATGGAAGCTGGAACTCTGTCCCGGCTCTGGAGGATGGAGTCACCCTACACCCAAAGAAGCCAAAAAACTCAACCTGCCTCAGTTCCAGCTCTATGATTTATCAAAAGACATTGAGGAGAAAAATAATTTATACAATGAACGTCCGAATGTTGTTTCTGAGCTGATATCCATACTGCAAGAATATGTGGAAAGAGGTCGAAGCACTCCTGGGGCACCGCAGGAAAATGTAGGGAAAGTCAATATCTTTAAAAAAGCGGGTAAAACCGGATATCCCCTCTGAGATCAAAAGGCCTGACCAATACTCAAGAAAAATTTAGACTTTGTCTCTCCGGGCTTAGGATCCAGCTTGATTCCCCAATCAAGACGAAAAACCAGAAAAGATGTGTGAATCCTTAATCCCAATCCCGCGGTCTTTCGTAAATCAAACGGATCAAAATCCGACAGACTTGAATACACATTCCCCATATCTATAAAAACCGCGCCGCCCAATATTTTATACACAGGAAAGCGCAGCTCTTGATTGAGAATAAAAACAGCTTCTCCGCCCACAGGATCTCCTGTGAGCGGGTCAAGGGGTCCCAGGGCATCTTTTCCAAAGCCTCTTACTGTGGTGCTCCCTCCGGCAAAAAACCTCTCACTTGGAATCAGTTCATCCCCTATTCCTCTGGCAAACCCCAAACGCAGTCCTGAAGAGTAGACCAGAAAATCCGTAACCGGCTTATAAATATAGGCCTGTCCAAAATACCGGATAAGGTTTGTGTCTGAGCCAAGGAATTTAGGAGCGTACTTAATGTTTTGTGAAACAAACGTCCCTTGTTTGGTATTCGAAAAGCTGTCCCTGGTGTCCCTTGTTATGGCTATACTGATGCTGCTGATATGAGCCGTGGGATCAAAATCCAAAGGACCTGAAAGTTTTAAGTCGAATGTTCGGTTTTTTTCATAGGTATAATCATAGGAGAGAACATAATATTTGTTCAATTTAAGCTGCTGCATGAATGTCACGCCGCTCCTGTCTACTGTAAATGAGGGCTTGAGTGTACGGTTAAAAAACGCGAATGCTTCGGTATTGATTTTCTGTCCAAAGAAATAGGGAGTGCGAATAAATGCTTTTGTGTCTTGTTCGTCCTGGTTGACTTTAAAGCTTGTTCCCACAAGCTGGGCTCTTCCTAAAAAATTCCTGTTGACCAGCTCTCCCCTCAATCCAAAAAGTGCTTCTGTATCGAATTGGATTCCGTATCGCAGCCTGTAGGGCTGAAGCTCATACACCCGGGTCCTTATCTGATAATTCTGGATCTGTGGTGTCTCTGTTTTCGGCTCATCCTGTGATGAGGTGAACCCATCTGAAGGAACGGCTTCTATATCCACACGCTCAAATATACCAAGGTCATACAATTTTTTCCGTGACTCTCCGATCTTTTGAAAATCCAGTGTTTCTCCCTCCTTAACACTCAATTCACGTCGTATGATATCCGTCTTGGCTTTCTTATTCCCAGTAATTTCAATCTCTTTGATAATCCCCTGTCTGTTCTCAAGAATGATAAAGACACAATCCACAAGACCCTTCTCCTCTTGAACTTCAACTTCGGAACGGACTTGGGCATTGATAAAACCATTTTCAATATACTTCTCTCTGATCTTTAACCGGCCCTCACTGATTTTGTTCTGAGAATAAAATTGGGGCTTCTCAAGGTCTCCCGCCTGTATGATCTGTTCTTGGCTAAAAAAGCGGTTGCCCGTAACCTTTAACTCTCCGATTCGAAAACGAACTCCTTCATCAACAGATAAACTCACCTCAGAGGTCTGATTTTCTGGCTCAAACCTAGGTTCGTGTGCTGTGAATGTCGCTTGAAGAAATCCAATCTGTGAATAATAATTTTCGAGGTTTTTTATCACTTTTTCAGGGCTGACAATAAGTGCTGTGAGCTGTCCGCTCTTTTTTAAATAACCAAGTAACTTTTTATTTGATATGAATCTATTTCCTTCTATATTCACAGAATAATCAGAGTATTTGATTCCCGGATGGATTTGAAAAATAATCTCTTTTGTCTTCTGCTTCCTGTTTATTTCTTGGACCCGAATTTTTGCTTTAAAATATTTCTTCTTTGTAAAATGCATAAGGAGCTGTTTCTGAGCCTCATCCAATGCCCAACCTTTAAAAGCTCCTCTGATAAGGATGTCTCTAATATTTTTTTTGAGCTTTGGTGCTATTTTAGCATTCTGATAATGAATGAATATTTTTGGTCCCGGGTCTATGAATAATCTTAAAGACACACCGCTCTTATCTTCTTCTTTATCCACACGTACGACTGCGTTGGGGTGGTCCTTTTTTATGTAATATTTTTTTATGCTTTCCAAATCTTTCTGAAGAGTGATGAAATTGAATTTCTCTCCCTTCTTCAGCTTCATCTGAGAAAGAATGTTTTTATCCAAAGGCACAATGTTTCCTGATTCTTCAATCCGGACCAAACGCAGCACTTTTTTTCCAGTCACTAGTTCTTTTCCTGGACGCTTAACCTCTGGCAATCCAAACCGCAAGTCATGCTGTAATCCCACTGTGTATTCGTTTTCATCACGTTTTATTCCCTGGATATTGACATTACGGACAGGATTGTAGTTCACAATCCACATCCTGTTTCTTGCCTCTTTTAAATCATGGGAATACACAAGTTCGATATTCCGGCTGACATGCTGACCTACAGTGATCCGCGCGCTGGGATTCTCCTCAGCTGCGATCAAGCTTGCATCGATCTTTACGCTTTCCAGGCCAATAGTCTTTCTGGTCGCTCTTTCCAACTGCCCGGTCAAAGAGCTGTTAATATAAGAGGTCGCCTTATTTCCTGCAACATCTAATATTTGACTGGACGCATTTTCAAGGGTCTTTCCTGTAACCAAAAGAGATATGATGTCCGGCTCTGAAAGAGGGGGCTCGCTCACTAGGCCTGCGCTGAATTTATCAGGAGTTCCTGTAAGAAGAAGACGGATATCATATTCTCCCACCCGAGTCAGGGCTCTTATGTTTAAGTCCGGTTCGATCCGAATGGGATTGATAAAATCAGCAGAACCTGTTTCAATCACAAACGTATTGCCTCCAAAATAGATCTCTCCCCCTTCTTCAAACTGAGCTCTCCCGCTCAGTATCGGTTTAAAGAGAGTCCCGGTCAAAGTAAGGTTTGCGCTCAAGAGCGATTTGGAGATGTTATTCTCAACAAAAATACTTTCTTGAGCTGAAATAGATACATTCAGCTTCAACTGACTCAAAAACTCGTTGGGCTCCATAAAAGAATCAAGGGAGGCCTCTTTCCTTAAGTACTGAAGCAGGGCTGATTGAATCCTGAATGGTTCTTTGTATTTTGCGTACATAATATTAAGATCCCCGGACAGCAAAGCCTCATCCTTACTGTAAGAAAAGAACATATCTAAGGAAATCTCAGACTGCATCCCTTTTGGAAAGTCAAAAAGCACTCTCTCTGCTGTGATTTCAAGGCCGGCCAAAGGATGTTCCTTGATTCCTAAATCCAATTCACCGCTGACTTTTACATCTCCTCCATTGAGGTCTCCACTGATTTTCTGTATGTATACTTTCGTTTGATCAAACCTTATGCGACCTTCAACTCCTGATAAATGCAAAGGGGGCTGATCTGTCCGCCATCCGGCATTGCGGAGTTCTAAATTTCCTGATAAATGGGGTTTTAACAGGCTTTGAGTCAACTTTGTTTCAAACAAGACCTTTCCTGATAGAGAATCGCTTTCTAAAAACGGCTGCAGTACAGATAAATCCACTTCTCCCTCAAACCCAATATCAGAGGCCTGTTCTGGAAACAAACCCAAAGCTCCCTCCAATTTTAAGTGGCTGTCCTTTCCCATAAATTCAGCACTTTTCAAAAATAAGGTCCCTTTTTTAAATTCAAGAGAGGCGGATCTCCTTAACTGAAGAGAAACATCCTGAGTATTGAAGTCAAGCTTGTTTATGTCAGCTTTTCCGCTGATCCTATCCCATTGAAATCCACGGCTGGTTACATGAAGCTTGCCGTCAGATTGGCACTTGAATCTCGAAAAAATTTCACTGGAAAAAAGAGAGCTTAATACAGAAGTCTCAAAATTCTCCCATGAGGCATCCAACGTAAACATTCTTCCTTCCGGAACTCCAATCAAATCTTTCTCATGGCCCATGAAGGTTTCAAAGGGGATATCTCCATTTAAAGTGTACCTGCCGTTTTCACAATCAAAAGAAACTGAAGATATCTTAACTGTTCTCTCTGAAATCATGATATTTGCTTTGACTTGATCCAGAAGAAGATCCGGTTGAATAAAAATCAGCTCCCCTTCCGTCAGATAAAGAAAAGCCTGTATTTTTGTGAAATCAAATTGTCCGGGGATGAAACAATTTGACTTCAATTTTCCCTTTACTTTCACCCCATCAAACAGACTGTTTATGAGGGAAAGGTCCACATCCGTATGGAATGACAAATCTTGAACAAAGGGAAATGGACCATTTATACGGAAAGATCCATGACACCCCGAAAGAGAGGGGTAAAGGATAGCATTGTACCGCACTTCCCCGCCTGTTGACTCTATATTTAAATTCATGATTCCGATCTCTTCTGCCC
This sequence comes from Candidatus Aminicenantota bacterium, assembly GCA_014727835.1. GTDB lineage: Bacteria > Acidobacteriota > Aminicenantia > Aminicenantales > Aminicenantaceae > WJMT01. The sequence continues at coordinate 6,775 of WJMT01000062.1, forward strand.
CCTTTTTTAAATCACTGATATTCACTTCTATTTGAAAATTCGGAGAGTCCAGGCTCCCTTCTCCTTCGAGCTTTACATCCATCAATCCGCACAAAGGCTCGCCTTTTTGTTCAAATACAATCTCTTCAATTTTTAAAGGATCTGTAACTAAATTGATCTTATAGCTTTTATCTTCCAGGTTTATTTGCCCTTGAGCCTTGATTTTGGGCTCTGCTTTTAAATCTTTCAAAGGAGCCAAAGCGAGTTTTCTCTCATCGGGAAATCCAGCCTGGATTTCAACGGATTCAAAGCGTATGGTCTTGTTCTCGTACTCAAATTTCCCTGAAAGCTTCAGATCCTTGAAATTTTTCACAGAAAACTGTGAAGATTCAATTTTAGCTTTAATCCGTGGCGAACTTAATTTTCCCCCTATGGAGCCGGAAGCAGCGGCTGCACCAGCCATTTTCCATTGACTTATATCCTGAGGAAGATTCCATGCAGAAAAAAGAGAAAGATAGGGCATCAAATCATTAAGATTCAAGATATTAAGGTGGTAGTTTCCGGATATTTCTTGAGAGTCCAATTGAATTTTCCCAGAAAGCAAAGCACCCGGGATATTTATTTTTTCAGCATTGAGTGACAACTGCTCTGAATCTAAATCAGCCTTGATCCTTGCTTGGAGCGGCAGAAAATTTTTCTTTAAAGCAGATCCCTTAGCTTTTCTGAAATCCAGGCTTGCCTTTGCTTTCAAAGCTTCAAAAGATAGTTGATCCCATGTGGCTTTAAGATTTCCTGATGCTCGAGTGTTTATACCAAAAGGAATACTGAAAAAGTCAAGCCAGAGATTGGGATCCAAAGATTCCCACTTCAAATCCAAATGACTGCCTTTGCCCCAGTCTAAAGGATTGAGTTCAGCACTGGCATAAAATTTTCCATCAGGGATTGTGATATTAAGAAGAGGAATGATAAGCTTCTCTTCTCTCCATACAACTTCTGCTTTGAAGTCAGAAGCCTTGACAGGACCATATTGGAATGCTCTGCTGTTAAGTTTTGCCTCTGTATTGATTGAATCCAAAGAGCCATGTATGCGACTCTTGAAAACAATTTTTCCAGATATATCCTCTTCTATCCGAAAAAATTTCTTTATATTTTCTGTATCAACAGTTCCCCAAAGATCAAAATGAACAAAAGGATTTGAGAAATCCTCAATGCGCCCCGAACCAGAAATATTGCTCTCTAAAGCGTTGACCCGAAAATTTTGCAAAAAGGCCCCTTTTGTATCCAGCCTCCCTTTCAGCATGATCTCATTCACAGGAAAGATGTTTCTTTTATACTGAAAAGTCCCTTCTTCCTCTATATTTAAAGACATTTCATGCTGGCTGTCATCAATCCATGAAATGCCAACACCGAGTTGAGAAAGCTGAAAGGACATATCTTTTTTCCAATCTCTAAAATCAACGTAAGCGTTTTCCAGTAAAAGCTTCTTCACCCTAATTTCAGGAAAGGAATGACCTGAAGATTCATTTTTGGAGAAACTTCTGCCAAAAGGCAGATTGCTGGAGCTGTCTTGATGGATAACAAAGCAAAATCTCGGGTGGGTGACTGTGATTTCATTAAAACTCAGCTTATTTCTTAAAACAAGTTTCAGAGGTATATCGATTTTGACTTTTTGGGCCTCAAAAAACGGAGTCTGTTCTGGTTCAGTCTTGTCTATAGTCCTCAGAGACACATCTTTTATTATGAATCGGAGCTGAAGCAGATTGTAACTCAAGAACCCTGCAGAAAGCCGTATATTTTGTGTCTCCTCCATATATTTTGAAGCATATCGCAATACTCTTGACTTAACGAAACCAGTGTGAAGAAAGGCAAACAAACATATGAGAAAAATCAGTCCTGTACCAGCTCCAATAAGAAGCTTCTTTTTTAGGGGCCTTTTTTTCTTTTTTGTCTTCATATTATTTTTTATTCTACTAAACTCACATAAATAATCAAAAATATGGATGCAAGGAACTGTGAGGGGAACAGCTTTAGGTAAGTGCTGATCTTTTCAATAGTGACACTCTCTTCAGCAAAAAATGTAGAAACGGATATCAGTAAGATAAAAAAAACATTAAAATTAGGTTATTTCTTAGAGGCAAACAAGTTTTTTCAATTTTAATCAAAAAAAAGAGATAAAAGATTTAGTATCAAAACTGTTTCTTCTTCAATCCAGATCATGTTCATCCCTTATGCTCCCAACCAATTCCTCGATGATATCTTCAAGTGTAATTAAGCCTGAAAGATTGCCTTCTTTATTTAAGACTACAGCTTGATGGATTCGTTTCC
>WJMT01000063.1 GCA_014727835.1 Candidatus Aminicenantota bacterium
GAAAAAACGGAATGGTGGAGCTGATGGGATTTGAACCCACGACCTCTTGACTGCCAGTCAAGCGTTCTCCCACTGAACTACAGCCCCACATGGAAGCATCATAATGATAATAAAAGAGACCTTTTCAGTCAAGCTCTTCAATAAAGCTGTGAGTGACACGGAGTACAAGCCATATCTGAATTTCATCTCAGCTCGCCTGCAAGGTCAAATCAGCCTGCATTAAATTTAAGGTAAAGCATAAACAACGATAATGATGCTGTTTATTGATATGAAAACAAAAGAGAATTGATCATATGAGAATGAATAAACATGCAGGCTGATTTTATGAATAATGCATGTTAACAAGTCGCCTGAAAAATGCTAAAATAGATTCTCAAGTACAAACAGGAATGAATCATGGACAAAAAGCGGAAAAAACCAAAAACATATAAAAATCTCATCTTTTGGATACTCACTGGTGTGGTCATCATTGTGTTGTGGAGCCTGCTTCAAACTCCCGGAACTGCAAAAAATGAAGTCTCTTTCAGCCAATTTCTCAATGATGTTGAAAACGAGAGAGTGGAAGAAGTGACCATAACCGGCAACCAGATCACAGGGAAGTATTTGGACCAGACAGAGTTCAAAACCGTCTCTCCCGATCAATTCGACGGTCTTGTTCCCATTCTCAGAGACTATAATGTCAATATCAATGTCAAAGACGACACTAAAAATCCATGGTATTCCTATCTTTTCACCTGGTTTCCCATTATCCTCATCGTGCTGTTCTGGGTGTTTTTTATGAGACAGATGCAGTCCGGCGGGAACAAGGCTCTATCTTTTGGGAAAAGCAAAGCAAAGCTTTTCACAGGGCCCAAAAAGAAAGTGACTTTCAAAGATGTAGCCGGGGTAAAAGAAGCCAAAGAAGAGCTCAAGGAGATCATTGCTTTTCTGAAGGATCCCAAAAAATTCCAAAAATTGGGAGGACGGATCCCCAAAGGAGTTATTCTGGTTGGTGCTCCAGGCACAGGAAAAACACTGCTGGCACGAGCTGTGGCCGGAGAAGCGAATGTCTCTTTCTTCTCTATAAGCGGTTCGGATTTTGTAGAAATGTTTGTTGGAGTGGGCGCTTCCAGGGTTCGGGATCTTTTTGAACAAGGAAAGAAACAAGCCCCCTGTCTGATTTTTATCGATGAATTGGATGCAGTGGGTCGCCACAGAGGAGCCGGACTCGGAGGAGGCCATGACGAACGGGAACAGACTCTCAACCAGCTGCTTGTGGAAATGGATGGTTTCAACGCCAATGAAGGGATCATTCTCATTGCAGCCACCAACCGCCCAGATATTCTGGACAATGCCCTTTTAAGACCGGGGAGATTTGATCGGAGGATCGTGGTCAATATGCCCGATGTCAAGGGCAGAGAAGATATTCTGAGAGTCCATGTGAAAAACATCCCCATGAGCGATGATGTGGACCTTTCTGTTCTGGCTCGCTCTACCCCAGGTTTTTCAGGAGCTGATCTTGCCAATTTGGTCAATGAATCCGCTCTACTTGCCGCACGTTTCAACAAGGAAGAGGTCTCTATGAAAGACCTTGAAACCTCCAAAGACAAAGTGCTTATGGGAGTGGAACGAAAGAGTATGATCATCAGTGATGATGAAAAAAAGACCACTGCTTTTCACGAAGCCGGACATGCCTTGATCGCTTTTCTCATTCCCGAAGCAGATCCCTTGCATAAAGTCACCATCATTCCCAGAGGCAGAGCACTCGGGCTCACTCAGCAGCTCCCTTTAGACGACAGATACACCTATTCCAAAGAATACCTTGAAGCCCAGCTTTCTGTGCTGATGGCCGGAAGAGCTGCGGAAAACATGTTTTTAAACAGGACCACTACAGGGGCAGCCAATGACTTTGAAAAATCCACAGAAATCGCACGAAAAATGGTCTGTGAGTATGGGATGTCTGATCTCGGCCCTCTGACATTTGGAGAAAAAGATGACATGGTCTTTCTGGGCAAAGAATTATCCACACACAGAAACTTCAGTGAAAAAACAGCTCAGCTCATCGATGCAGAAGTGAAAAAAATAGTGGAAAGAAATTTGGACAGAACCATAAATCTTTTACAAAAGCACAAAAAAGAACTCCAAGAAATCGCTAAAGCCCTTCTGAACAAAGAAGTCCTCAGCTCCAAAGAAATTGAGACTATTTTAAACGGAAAAAGACCGAAGAAAACAAAAAAAGCATCTCCGTCAAAAAATAAAAAACAGAATAAATCATCAGCAAAAAGCAAAAGAAAAGCATCAACTTAATTAAAAGTGAGACAAGAATATTCGGTACAGATCAAGGGTAAGGATTATGCCTTGGGCCAGAGAACCTGGCTTATGGGCGTTCTCAATGTCACTCCAGATTCCTTTTCAGACGGAGGACTTTATTTCAGCAAAAAAAATGCTGTCCGAAGAGGCCTTCAACTGATTGAAGACGGAGCTGACATCCTTGATGTGGGCGGAGAAAGTTCCAGGCCAGGTTCAAATCCCATCTCTGCAGAAGAAGAAAAAAAGAGAGTTTTACCAGTCATCTCTGAGATCAGAAAACATACCGATGCGTTCATTTCTGTAGACACAACAAAATCCGAAGTCCTGAGATCTGCTCTGGATGAAGGAGCTGACATCCTGAATGACATCAGCGGTATGCGGTTTGATCCCAAAATCCTGGAAGAGGCCTCTGAAAGGGACATCCCGATTGTCATGATGCATATGAAAGGCACTCCCAAAAACATGCAGAATAAGCCCTGGTATAAAAATACAGTGGATGAAATCAAGGCCTTTCTCAAAAAAAGAGTCAAAACAGCATTGAACAAAGGAGTTAAAAAGAATAAAATAATCATCGATCCTGGAATCGGATTTGGTAAGAGATTGGAAGATAATCTCGAGATCATTAGGAACCTTGGTTCGTTCAATGAGCTGGATCTTCCTATCCTCATTGGTGTTTCTAGAAAATCTTTCCTAGGAAGCCTGTTGAATACGACTCCAGATCAAAGAATTGAGGGGACCATAGCCTCCTCGCTGATCAGTATCGTTCAAGGAGCTCACATTTTAAGAGTCCATGATGTGGCCCCATTGAAAAAGGCTGTGGTTGTGGCTGATGCCATAATGATAGAGAAAGGAAAGGACAAAGTACTGGATGCTAGGTGAAATCTTATCAGGAGTGCTCACAGCCCTCAGGGGATTCACGCTGGCAGATTTTTTAGACATTCTGCTTCTCTCGTTCATCCTATATTCATTTTTCCGACTGATCAAAGACACCAAAGCTTATCAAATGGCCATAGGTCTGGGGATCATTATGATCCTTTTTCTCATCACACAATGGGGAAATCTTCTAGTCTCCAACCGGCTGATCAAGAGTTTCATCTCATATTTGATCATTGCCATAATTATTTTATTCCAAGGGGAAATCAGAAGGTTTTTGACATCCATTGGATCCAGATCCATCATCAAAAAAGAAAACATCAGCACTTTCGAGGACCTGTTTCAAGCTGTTGAATATCTGTCTTCAAAAAAAATCGGCGCGATCATAGCGATTGAAAAGGAAATCTCTCTTGAAAGTTATTCCTCCCGAGGTGTTGAAATCAATGCTCAGCTCTCCAAAGACCTTCTAGCCAGCATATTCTTCCCTCACAGTCCTCTTCATGACGGAGCTGTGATCATCAGAGAAAACAAAATTTTAGCTGCTGGATGCCTGCTTCCTCTTCCTGCCACTCATACACTCGGTAAGCAATTCAAAACAAGAACCCGCCATCTTGCGGCTCTTGGTCTGGCTCAAGAAACCGATTCTGTCATTGTAGTGGTCTCAGAGGAGACAGGCACCATCTCACTGGCTACTGAAGGTTATCTTGAACGAGGCCTTGATAAAGCTCAATTAAAGGAAAGAATAAAAAGTCAATTCATATAAAGCCATGAAAACAAAAATAAAAAAAGTATTCACTAAAAATTTGGGGCTTAAAATATTCTCTTTTATCCTTGCTTTGATATTATGGTTTTCATTGATTCCCGAAGAAAAACGATTTTCAGAAAAATCTTTGAATGTTCCTCTTGAACTTCACAACATCCCTTCTGATATTGAGCTTGTAGAGCTGCCTCTGCAGACCGTACATGTAACAGTACGCGCTCCAGAACGGCTCATCAATCAAATCACACAAGCCAATGTCCATGCGGTTTTGGACCTGAGAAGAGCTTCCACAGCTCAACAAGATTACACTTTAAGCCGCAGTATGGTGAGTATTCCAGACGGAGCCGAAGTCAAAGAAATCTCTCCCAGTTTGGTTAATCTCAAATTTGAAGTGAGCAAACAACTGATGTTATCCATAAGACCGAATATCATCGGAGAGCTTCCTGAGGGCTTCACATTGGAAAAAGTCGAAGTCGAACCGCCTGAAGTGCTGGTGAAGGGGCCTGAAAGCAAACTTGACAAACAGGATGTGGTCCGAACAAGTCCCATCAATATATCTGGCTTCAATCACACTACGGCTGTGGAGGCAGACCTGATCACTCCAGCTCCTGAGCTCACCATTATGGGTACAAACACAACCGCTTTGGTCAAACTACTCATTCAAAAACAAGAATCAAAAGATCTAAACCAATAAAAACCAGATGAATCAACTGTTCGGGACTGATGGAATCAGAGCGGTAGCTGGGAAATTCCCCCTGGACTACTCCACAGTCTGGAAAATCGGAAAAAGCCTGGTGCATTTGCTGGAAAACACCTGCCAACCTGCCCAGATCTTGATCGGCCGTGACACCCGTTCATCAGGAGAATGGATCCAAAAAGCTCTTTTCCAAGGAATCAAAGAATCCAACGGCAAACCTGTCTCAGCTGGAATCATCCCCACTTCTGCGGTATCAATACTGAGTCAACGGAAATCATTTTGTTCTGGCGTCATGATTTCCGCTTCCCACAACCCTTTTGAGTACAACGGTATCAAAATATTCTCCTCCAATGGATTGAAAATAAACCAATCGACAGAGCAACAGCTTGAGAAACAGATCACACAGACCAAAGAGAGTATCACTCCCGTCCATTTTCAACCTCTCGTGAATGAAAATTTGAGGACTGAATACATCCGTTTTTTAAAAAGCAAATTTACTGTAAATAGTGTCCATAGGGACATAAAAATCGTTTTGGACTGTGCAAACGGATCGAGCTCCAGCATCGCTCCCCACATTTTCTCTGAGCTCGGATTCACCTCATTATCCATAAACTCAAAGCCCAATGGAACCAACATCAATTCCAACTGTGGTTCATTATACCCTGAAAGCCTGTCCAAAAGAGTCATCCAAGAAGGAGCAGACCTTGGAATCGCTTTTGACGGGGACTCTGACCGAGCTATTTTTGTGGATGAGAAAGGAAGCATATTGAATGGAGACCACACTTTGTTCATTTTGTCCTCATTTATGAAAGAAAGAGGATTGTTGAAATCAAATAAAGTCATAGGAACCATCATCAGCAATCTCGGTCTAGAAATTGCATTGAAAAAGAACGGACTTCAACTCATTCGCACCAATGTGGGCGATAAGTATGTTTATGAAGAAATGCTCAAACAAGGAAGCAACCTCGGAGGAGAGCAGTCAGGACACACCATTATACTTGACGAATGCCGCACCGGAGACGGCATCCTTACAGGCCTCAAAACAATCCAGGCAATGTTGTCTAAAAACCGCCCTCTGTCTGACCTGATTAAAGGATTTGATGAATATCCTCAAGTCCAAAAAAATGTAAGAGTATCAAGAAAGCAAGACTTCGCTCTTTTTCCTGAGATCATGGATTCGATTCGCAAAGCAGAGCAGGAGCTTGGAGAAAAGGGGAGGGTCAATGTCCGTTACTCCGGAACAGAGCCCTTGGCAAGAGTCATGATCGAAGGAGATCGTAAGGAACTCATCGAAAACCTCGCTCAAATGATTTCACAATCCATTGACAAAGAATTAAAATAAAGAGAGCAAATAAAATCAAACAAAAGACTCAATGCAAAGGAGTGATGCCATGAGGCTTGCCGTTAATATCGATCATTTCGCAACTTTGAGAGAGGCACGAAAAAGCAATGTCCCTGAACCTGTTCTCGCTGCACTCCTGGCAGAACAAGCCGGTGCTTCAGGTATTGTATGCCATATTCGAGGGGATCGACGCCACATCAAAGAAAGAGACCTTCAAGTTCTCAGAAAGACGATCAAAACCAAATTGAATATCGAAATGGCCGCCACCCAAGAAATGAAACAGATCGCTATTGAGATCATGCCAGATACGGTCTCCCTGGTTCCGGAACAAGAGCATGAACTCACCACCCAAGGCGGATTGGATGTCATCAAGAACAAAATCCAGCTCTCTGCTCATATCAAAGCTCTTCAGCGGAGAGGAATGAAAGTCAGTATCTTTGTTGATCCGTCTGAGAAACAGATCAAAACGTGCAAAGAATTGAATGTTGACTTGATTGAAATCAACACAGGAAAATATGCAGAATTGAAACCAGGAGATGAAAGAGACCATGCTGAAGGAGAAATCAAGAAAGCTGCACAGAATGCCCATGAAATCGGCCTTGAGGTCCATGCAGGGCATGGCCTTGATTACTGGAACATTTGCCCCATAGCTGCCATTGAAGAAATCACTGAGTTCAGTATCGGCTTTTCCATTGTAGCCCGGAGTTCCATTGTGGGTGTGAATAAAGCGGTCAAAGATATGATTCAGCTTTTGGAATAGAAGAAAAGAGGGGGGGTATCTTATGGATATAAAAATCAATCTGGAACGTCTTAAAAACAATCTGACTGAGCTTTCTGAAATCGGAAAAGATCCAAACGGTGGGATCAGCCGCCCTTCGTTCAGCAGAGCAGATCTGGAAGCAAGGGATTGGCTGAAAAACAAAATAGCCTGTGCAGGTCTGTGTGTGAGTCAGGATGGGGCTGGCAATATATTCGGGACCTTGGAAGGGGATGGGAAAACCATCATGACTGGTTCCCATATCGATACAGTGGTCAACGGAGGGATGTTTGATGGCAGCATCGGAGTCCTTTCAGCTCTGGAATGTTTGCAGACCATTCAGGAGAAAGGTCTGCCACACAAGAAACCTTTGTCAGTGGCTTCTTTCACAGATGAAGAAGGAAATCTTGCGGGAGATTTTCTAGGCTCCAGAGCCTTCACAGGGACTCTTGAAAGAGAGATCCTAGAGAAGGGACAGACTCAGTTTGGCCGTCCGTTTAAAAGCATTTTGAAAAACACAGAGTTCACGATCGATTCCATTATGGAAGCTCACACCCAACGTCCGCAGATTGGAGCTTTTATCGAAATCCATATCGAGCAGGGCCCTGTACTGGAAACCGAGGACAAATCCATCGGGATAGTGGAATCCATTGCAGGAAAGCAATACTGGACTTGTTTTTTTCAGGGACAAGCAAGTCATGCAGGAACCACACCTTTTGAACTCCGTCACGATGCATTTTTAGGGCTGGCGGACTTGGCTCTTAAAGGAACTCATTATGTAGCAAAAGAACATTATGGAAGCATGTTGACCATCGGAAGTGCACACATCTATCCAGGTTCATTCAGTATTGTCCCGGGCAGAGTTGATTTCTCTATTGATTTCCGAAGCCAGTCCAGCCAGACTCTCAAACAGATCGGAGACAAAACAAAGGAGATCGCCGGAAACATCTCCAATTCAAGAGGACTTCATTTTGACTATCAAGTGATCGACTCTACAGAACCAGTCAAAACATCTTCCCGGTTGAATACGATGGCTAAAAAGCACTGTGAGAAGCTCGGCTATTCACATATGATGATCAACAGCGGAGCAGGACATGATGCCCAGATCTTGGACCTGCTCACAGATATCAGCATGATTTTCATTCCCTGTGAAGACGGAATCAGCCACTCTCCTCAAGAAAACATTGATTGGAAAGACCTTGAGAACTCAGCCAATCTGCAGCTGAACTTATTGTTGGATCTTTCTGCCTGATTTGGCAAGCGAACTTGACTCTTGAATAAATCAGATTCAGAACAGTATTGATTGACAATTGAAATATTTTTGGAGGAACCGATGCCGTCACTGAAGCATATCTTTTTTTTAGTCCTGGCTTTGATTGCATTTGTCAGCCTGTCCTGTCATGAGACTCCGGAGCACGAACAGACCTTTTATCCTTACTGGCATCAAAAAGCTTCTTTGTTTGAACTCCTTCCTGATTTAGACAGCGAAATCGTCTTTTTGGGAGACAGCCTAACAGATGGATGCAACTGGAGTGAGATGCTGCAGGACCCCCGTGTTGTCAACAGGGGTATCAGCGGAGATACCACTTACGGAGTGCTTGCCAGGCTGGATGAAGTGGTCGAATCAAAACCGATGAAAGTCTTTCTCATGATCGGGATCAATGACCTTGCCACCGGTACTCAAGCCAAAGAGGTGGTGTACAACATCAAGCAGATCGTGAAAGCTATGCATAAAAAATCACCGGATACAGAAATCATTCTCCAAAGCCTTCTCCCAGTCAACAAGGATTTTGACTTTTTTAAAAATCACACAAGCAAAACAGAACACATCATCCGAATCAACAGAGCCCTGGAAAACTTTGCCAGGACAAATGAAATCACCTATCTCAATTTGCATCCTCTTTTTGCCACCAAAGAAAACAAACTTCATCCGGATTTCACCAATGACGGGCTGCATTTGAACGGAAGCGGTTATCTGAGATGGAAAAAAGCAGTTGAAAAACACATCAATTGAACTGTCTTTTGATTTTCTCAAAATGCCTTTCCTGGCTTGGATCAAGCACTTTCTTAATAGCCTTATCTCTCTGCGCTGCACGTTGAATCAAATCCAAATAAGTTTTGTTTTTTTTATTCACATTTTTGCGCCTTGGGAAGGAAAGAGGAATTTTATATTTTCTCAAAATGCGCCTCACTTGAAGTGTCTGTTCTTGGTTTAGAGAAAGCCGCGCTTTCAAAAACTCCACATCTTTCTCAATAACTCTCATCACAGGAAAATTCTCAACAAATCGATCCGTCCATGGAGTGTGTCTTGGAGCTCTGTGCAGCCTTTGGTTGAGTCGGTCTCGTTGAACCGGGGATAACAAAGGAGCCAGTTCATTGTAAAGAGACTGATTCGCCTTTTCCATCTGTTTTTGATAATCCTCTCTTATGTTTCTGACTTTTTTGGCATGTTTGAAAAGAACTCTGCGGATTTGAGAAGAGGTCTCCTGATTCGGTTCCAGCACTCTTTCATAAAAAGAAGGGATCCTGTTTGGGTTGACTCTGGAAAAAGCGTCTTTGATCCGTTTCTGAATAACAACCCTGTTCAGCATAAAGCCAGTTAACAATCCAATAACAAACACAATGATGACAATGAAAATGACTTTAGTTTTGATATTCATAATCCACTCCCTACCCTAGAATAGCGGAAGATGTTCCAACTCACTGTAAACCGTCTCTGAAGCATAAATCATCTCTTCTTCAGAAAAAGAATCCCCTATTATAAGGTTATAAGATATCAATGCTAAAAGCATGATGGCTCCAATGACCGCCACCTTTCTGAACACAAATTTTAAAGAATCATAAAAATCAAGCAGTGTCCTCTCATGCTTTTCCTGTTCCCGGATCCGGTGTATCACCCGGTCAGCAAAATCAGGGCTGAATGAAGATCCCGCTCTTTTTGAAAAGGCTTTAAAGTGATTCTTGATTTTTTCTTGTATATTATGTTTCATTTTTTCCCCTTTTCTTTGACAGTTCCTTCATACAAAGGCTTTAGGATTTTTTCAATTTTTTCCATTCCCCTAGAAACTCGGGACATAACTGTCCCTTGAGGTATGTTCAGAATCTCAGCTGTCTCTTTGGTCGTATACCCATTCATGTATCTCAGGATAAGGACCATACGAAATTTGTATTCGATCATCTGCAGTCCCTTAGTGATGAGGTCCTGCGCCTCCAAGGGATTCATCGGATTTTTCAGATCACGAGTGTCTTCAGCTGTGAAGTTCTTTTTGCGAAAAAACACCATCCGGGTCCTTTTTCGCTTCCTGATCACATTGAGACTCAAATTTATCGCGATTCGGGTCAAATAGGTCCCCACAGATGATTCACCTCGGAATCGAGACAGAGCTCCATAAAACTTTATAAAAGTGTCTTGCCCCACATCTTCTGCTTCAGGCCCGGGTCCGAGAAGTCCCACAACTGTGCGGGCAACTTGAGGTTCATATTTCAGGACCAACTCTTTAAATGCATTTGTGTCCCCGGATTGAGCCAAAGAAACAAGTGTTTTCTCATCCTTCTCATTCAATGCATTCTCATTTCATTTTTAAAAAATTTTCATAAAACACTTTGCATTCACTTATTAGACAGACCAAATCCTAACTTGATTCCAATGATCTGATGTGTTCTCATTCAAAATCTTCTGGTTTGGGCTTGTATCTCCGCATTTTCTTTTTTTCTGAGTGCTTTTTCTTCTCCTGAAGCATTTTTTCCTTAGCCCTCTTGGATCTCTTTCTTTTTTTCCTGCGGATCTTTTCGATCCTCTGTTGTTCCCGGCTCTTTTTCTTTAAAATTTTTGATTCAATTTTGTCTACAAGAAGTCTTCTGGCAAGAAAACGATTGATTGACTGGACTCTCTCTCTCTGGCACTTGACTTCAATCCCCGTGGGGATGTGTTTTAAATAAACACAAGTGGCAACTTTGTTTGCTCTCTGCCCTCCTTTTCCACTTGAACGGATGAAATTCTCTTTTAGATCCTTTTCATAGATCTTTAATTTTTTCATCCTTTTGCGGAGTTCTTTCTGCTTTGATTTTTTCACTCCAAACGATAGCCTTTTTGACATTGACACTCCCTTGCTTTGTTGAACCAATCCAGCGCCGAACATATTTTATCATTAAACAAGTTCCCAACCCAGCCTAGATTATTCAGGGGGTATCTCTTCCTACAAAAAACATATTGTGATAATATACTTAATATGAGTCAGTTGGTGGTCATACTCACAGTTTTTTTCTCTCTTCTTATCCCTCCTCAGCCTCCTGTCTCCAAAAAAATCGAACGCGCCTTTCTTCAGAACAATCCACAGGCCATCTACTCCCTTTGTGTGCCCGGCTATCATCTCAATCTTTCTTTCCCTGAACCCATTTCCTTTTCAGACCAACTCACAGACCAACAGACCTTCTTTTTTTTTCAAAAAATTTTCTCAGATTATCTGACGTTTGAGTTCTATTCATTGACAGAGACGGATAAACTCCAAAACGGAAACCAAATCTTCAAGACAAGATGGTCTTTTAAAGACAGAAACAATAACAATCAGTATGTATTTCATGTGTTTTTTCTGTTAAAAAAATTTGAAAAATCACAAAACAAACAATCAGGAAAATGGAAAATCATTGAAATCAAAGCAGAAAGAATTTGACTAAAACAAAATCCAAATCCGAAAACAGCTTCCTGCTCTTTAGCTTGTTTACCAGTGCATGCATTTCAGGTTTGATTCTTCTTGTCTGGCTGATTTACCCTCTTTTCATTTCCTCTAATTACTATCAAAAAAGCCTGCATCAGTTAAGGAACAAATCTGAAGCTATAAAAAGAGAATTTGCTTCTGTTGTCCAGCAAGTCCTGGATAAACATGACCTTTTCAAAAGCCCCCTAATCCCCCAGCAGGAAGAACAAATATATGACTTTTTCAACCAGTTCCAGATCAACAAAAATGAGGAAGGAATCGCTTATTATAATGAATCCAAACAGCTTAAGCTGTGGTCTGGCCGCGTGATCGATATTCAAAGGATCTTAATCCCTGAAAACCAGAAAAACATCAAAGACCAACAGACTCTTCTCATCAAACACAAGGCATCCGTGTATTTAACTTCGATCCACAGAACCAAAAGAGGCTCCTGTTTTGTTTTGACTCACCTTCTGGCATTTTTGCCGCAGTTCAAAGCTCAATATCTTCAGGAATATCATTTTCTTAAAGATAAATTCATGTCAAACTGTAAAATCGATTACTGGGATTTCAGAGAAGACATCTCTGGATTTGAACGAATATTCCAAAAATATGATGATGAGTATATTGGACAGCCCAGACTTCAAAACGAAATACAGACCATATTTTTCCCTTTGAGAAACGAACAAAACCGCATCATAGCCACTGTGACATTGAGTTCCCCTCCTCTCAGTTCTCTCATTTCCGTTCAAAAACAAAATATTTTATTGGGATTTTATTGTTTTCTGGTGCTGTCACTGATATTGCTGCTTGCATACATCATCAAATATCCGCCTCTGAGTAAACATCTCAGTGTGATTCAAAAATCATCTGTCATTCTAATCTTGATATCCATACGTTTTATTTTCCTGCCCTTAAGCAGATTGGGCCAGGTCCAGTCTCTTTCTGTTTTTTCTCCTTCCACAGCCAGTTTTGTCTCCATAAACAATCTCACCAAATCTCCTGCGGATATATTTTTGACTTCTCTTTTGCTGGCTTCCCTCATCGGATTTCTTCTGTCTTTTTTCCGCCAATCCCTAAACACCCCCTTCCAGGAAACATCTTTATCTCTGGGCGTTTTTTCCTTTTTTCTTTCCTCTTCTATATCTATACTCCTTTTGCATGTTCTGTACAAACTGATTCACCGCCTTGCTTTCAATACCAACCAAGTCTTATTGAACCTTTCCTTAAAGCCCAGTTATTTTCTTATGCATCTCAGTCTCCTGCTCTTCATTTTTTCTTTTCTCGCCCTCGCCTATGCAGCTATGAAAAAAGCCGCCCTCTATTCTCAACATAAGGTCCTATCTGTGACCGTACTTCTGGCCGTATTCTGTGTCTACGCACTCCTCATGAATGGAAAAATATCCGCTCTTGTCTTCGCTTTCCAGGGAGCAGTCCTGCTCATCCTGTTAGTGTTGGTCTCTTTTCCTGCGTTCAGAAAAAGAAAAGAAGCCCTGTTGTTTGCATTTGTAATTGTCGTCCTGTTTATACACTCATCTCTGCATCTGATTACAGCTGAAAAAAAGAAAGAAATTCTAGAGAGCTCTCTCAAGAACATTGTCACCTCACAAGAAGACTGGGCCCTATTTCTTATTCAGGAATCCATTCAGGAGATCAACGAAAACCAAAACCAGGTGGTGTCATTTTTTAAGAACCAAAAACCCCAAGAAATATCCACATCCCTTTGGAAAAGGACTCTGATTGCTAAATTCAATTGGTATTCAAGCTTGGAAATGCTTGACTCCAAAGGAAACATTGCTTCTCGATTCTCTTTGAACATTCCTAACCTGCAAACAGGAGATGATCCTCCATTCAGCGAAAACTGGACCATTATAAGACAGTCCATACCTTTTCTGGGAGAAGAAAAGGATTTTTTCACAGGGTACAAAGACTGGCTTGAAAATGATCAATATCTGGGAAGGACCATTCTGTCTCTTTCTGTGGGATATGAAATGCTTCCCTTTCTTTATTCTGCAAATCCATATTTTGAGCTCACAAGAGCCACCTCGATTCCTTCTCTGCAACACATTAACCTGGGTTTTGCTGTTTTCGATTCGCAAGGAAAGCTCCTATTCAATCCCAATCATATCTCAAAAGGACTCTCACCATCAGATCTGCAACAAATCCAATCCTCAAAACAACCTATCTGGTCTGTATTTTCGGACAAGGGAAAAGATTTTCAATGCCTCTATTTTGAAAAAGAAGACTCCATTTACTCTCTGTTTATCCCCAAAAAAAATTTTATGACCCATTCTGTGGAGATTTTGATTCTCTTTTTTCTCTATCTTGTCTTTGTTCTCCTTTCAGGTTTTATCTATTATCTCATCTTTTATTACAAAAAGATCAAAAATCCCTTCTGGTCATTCTCCAACCGAGTCTATTTATCATTCATTGCCGTTTCCATCATTCCCCTTCTTCTGTTCTCTGTCTTAACCAGAGGCTTCTTTTCCCAAATTTTCACCCAAAAATTGACCGAAGAAGCTGAAGTCCAAGCTCAATTCGCTCACAGCATCATTGAGGATCTGGCTTTTTTCCAACAAGAAGAGCAACTCACAGTGACCATTCCTTCTGACGAAATGGTTATGTGGATCAGCTCAACCATATCCAATGATGTGAATCTTTATGCAGAAGGAAAGCTGGTTTCATCCAGCCACCGAGAATTTTTCGACTACGGAATCCTCCCTGAACTCATTGACGGTGATATCTATTATCAAGCGCGTTATGAAAACAATCCTTTTTACACCCAGACACAGAAAATCGGTGAATATTCCTTCCACACTTTGACCGTTCCTTATGAACATAATGATAACTTCTTTTTGATTTCCTTACCACTCCCCCTGGAACAAGAGGAAATATCAGCCTTTTCTTACGAACTTTTTGAATTCTTGGTTTTTATCTCATTCTTCTTCATCATTGCTGTGCTTATTCTGGCCAGAGGAATCGGGGGCATGATATTAAATCCTATCCAAAGGCTTCTATCAGGAACAAAAGAGGTCAGTTTGGGCAACCTTGAGGTTTGCATTCACTACGAAAAACAAGACGAGATGAAAACCCTGATAAATGGATTTAACACCATGGTCCAGAGCCTCAGAAAACACCAGCAGGAACTTGCTGACATCAGCAAAAAAATCGCGTGGGCTGAAATGGCAAGAAAAGTGGCCCATGAAATTAAAAATCCTTTGACTCCCATTCAGCTGTCTGCAGAACATCTTATGAAGGTTTATGAAGACGATCGGGAGGACTTTGAAAAAACGCTGAAAGAATCCACCTCTTATATTGTCAATGAGGTTGAAAATTTGAGAAAAATCGCTTTGGATTTTCTAGACACTTCCAAAATCGCTTCACTGAAAAAAGAGACTCTAAACCTAAAACAAATCCTCAGAGAGACCATCTCTCCATACCAAAGCATCCTATCGGAAAGAATCCAATTTAAAGAAAGCTACCAAAAAGAAGCTCTGATTTTTTCTGGAGACAAAGCCAAATTAAAAACTGTGATTCGAAACCTCCTTACCAATGCCATTGAATCCATCAAAGGCAAAGGTGAAGTTGAGATCAAGGCGTTATCCAGCAAAGAAAACATCCACATTGAAATGATCGATTCCGGGGCAGGTGTCAAAAAACAAGTGCTGGATACGATTTTTGAGCCTTATTATTCGACCAAAAAAGAAGGAACCGGACTGGGTCTTCCCATTGCCAAAAAAATAATTGAAGAGCATAAAGGAAATATCAAGGCCTCATTGAACAAACCCACAGGGATGAAAATATCCATAACTCTGCCAAAAACAGAGTAACCTCTGTGGAATATTGTTTAGGTGATCATGTTTTTTCTTCTTTTAATTCAATGAGCACACCATTCAGATTATCCGGATGTATAAAAATAATGCGGCTTCCTCCTGCTCCAGCCACTGGATTTTCCTGAACAAAGCGCATTCCTTTTTTCTTGAGTTCTTTCACTTTTTGGTCGAGATCTTCTGTTTTTAAACAGAAATGGTGGACGCCTTCTCCTTTTTTTTCTAAAAATTTTTGGATGGGTGAATCTCCTCCGATGGCTTCTATAAGCTCAATGACAGGGCCGGTATCAAAATGCAGAGTGGCTATTTTCACTCCCCGCTCCCTAATCACCTCCATCTCTCCGCTCTTGATGGAAAAACTCTTTTTCCATTGTTGAAGACTTTTCTTTAAATCTTTGACAGCAATGCCGATATGATGGATTTTTTCTTTCATTTACGCTTCCTTGAGTTTTTTTATGAAACTCTCAGCAATGGTGTAAGGATCTGTCTCTCTGTTATAAATTTGATCCACATAGCTTTTTAACTCGGCATCTTTAATGTTTTGATATATCAGCTGATCGACCTTCTCATGTATAGTGTCTTTGAGCATCCACAAAATCAATCTTTTTTTTCTTGCTGCTTTCAGCTTTTGTTTTTGGTTCCCAGCAAAACTTTCAATTCGGCGGACCAGGAAATCCACGTTTTCTCCAGTGGTGGCAATAGTCTTGACTATGGGGGGGACATCGACTTGGTCCATCCCCAGATCTAGCATTGCTTTCAGTTGTCGTTCGGCTTTTTCTGTTTCAGGTGCGTCCGCCTTATTCAGAACAAAAACATCTGCAATTTCCATGATCCCGGCTTTAAAGGCCTGAATATCATCTCCTGTTCCGGGAGTGAGAACAACCAGGATCAGATCTGCGAGCTTCACCACCTCCACCTCGTCCTGTCCCACGCCCACTGTTTCCACCAGCACAATATCTTTTCCTCCAGCTTCAAGAACTGTGATGGCTTCACTGGAGGCTTTGGAAAGTCCTCCCAGATGGCCTCTGGTGGCCATGCTTCTGATAAATACATCTTTATCGCTGCTGTGACGCATCATACGGATCCTATCACCCAGAATAGCTCCGCCGCTAAAAGGACTGGTCGGGTCCACGGCAATGATACCCACTTTTTTCTTTTTTTGTTTGAAAATATGCACAACCTGATCAACGAGAGTGCTCTTTCCTGTTCCAGGTGCTCCGGTTATTCCTATGATGACAGACTTACCGGAATAAGGAAAAATCCCTTTAAGTATTTCCTGAGCCTGATCATCTCTGTCTTCAATCAAGGAAATGGCTCTGGCCATTGCTGAGGGATTTCCTTTTAGTATTTCCTGAACAATCTCCATTTGTCTCCTTGACATTCATTATATCAGAACCTTCATACAGTCAACAGAAAAGTGAGATGTTGTGAATACATGATATGAGAATGTCTGAAATTTGATTACAATTCTTTTAAAACCTGTTGGGCAATAATCCACCGTTGAACTTCTGAAGTTCCCTCTCCAATTGTCGCCAATTTGGAATCCCGATAGAACTTTTCTACAGGATAGTCTTTAGTGAACCCATATCCTCCATGGATCTGGACTGCATCTGAGGAAGCTCTCACAGCTAACTCACTGGCATACAGCTTGGCCATGGCAGATTCTTTAGGTATGCTTTTCCCTTCATCCTCTAGAAAAGCAGCCCTATAGGTCAGTAATCGAGCGGCATCCAGTTCTGTGAATCCATCGGCCAGCATCCACTGGATAGCTTGGAAATCGGATATGGGCTGATTAAACTGTTCTCTTTGTTTGGAATACTTAAGACCTGCTTCTAGAGCACCGGCAGCGATCCCTAGAGAAAAAGCGGCAATACTGACTCTCCCACCATCCAGGATCCCCATGGCCTGTCGGTATCCTTCGCCTTCTTCTCCGATCAAATTTTCAGCAGGGACTTTCAAATCTTCAAATATGATTTCTGAGGTATCTGCGGCTCTGATCCCGAGCTTGTCTTCTTTTTTGCCGACTTTAAAGCCTTTCATCCCTTTCTCAACAATGAATGCAGATATCCCTTTCCTCTTGCTATCCGGATTGGTTACTGCCATCACCACAGATATTTCTGCAACCGATGCATTTGTAATGAACAACTTGCTTCCGTTCAGAATCCAATGATCTTCCTTTTTTTCAGCTTTGGTCTTTAATGCAGCTGCATCAGACCCGGCTTCAGCTTCTGTCAATGCCCAAGCCCCAAGGGTTTGACCTGACGCCAATCTGGCCAAATATGTCTTCTTTTGCTGTTCAGAACCGAATAGATTTATATGATTGGAACAGAGGGAATTGTGTGCTGCAACCACCAGTCCTACTGATGGATCTACTTTTGATAATTCTTCTAAAATAATGACATAATCTAAATTCGAATACCCAGCCCCTGAATATTCCGTTGGTATGATGATTCCTAAAAGACCCATTTCAGCCAATTTTTTGGTGAACTTTTCCGGCCACTCGGCCTTCTCATCGCTTTCCTCCACAAGGGGTTTGATTTCCTTGAGCGCAAAATGGCCAATGGACTCCTTTAACATCTTTTGTTCTTCGGTGAATAAAAAATCCATATCTGCTCCTTCATCTGTTATTAAGCATTTATTCTGTCGATCTTTCCTTTTTTTCATATTACGTTCAACCCAATCATTAATCAAGGATTTATTTGACATGTTTGGTTAAATCATCTAAATTGATATCCATCATGTCTGGGCTGTTTCGGATTATTCTTTATGCTCTGGTGGCCTACTTTATCTATATTATTGTCAAATCCTATCAATCACTGAAACAATCTAAAAAAGGCCGCCGGAGACCATCCTCAAAACCGAGTATTATGGTTAAAGACCCAGCCTGCAACACTTATCTTCCAAAAGAAGATGCCCTCAAAGAAACATATAAAGGAAAAGACTATTTTTTTTGTTCCGCAGAATGCCGTGATCGCTTTTATGAGACAAAAAAAAAGAAGGGCTAAGATAAAAAACTAAGGTGCCAAACTCCAACAATCAATGGTGATGGTGTTTTCAAGAGTGATTTGCTCATGTTCAAATGAAGCAGGGACAATATAAGAATCTCCCTCCTCTAAAATGATCTCCTCTCGGTCCCCATTTTTATCAATAATCACTTTTTGTTTTCCTTTGATCACCACAGTTACCTGTTCATAAGAATGCTTGTGGGGAGGAACTTGGGACCCTTTCTCATAATCGAAACGGGCCATCAGGACATCTTTGCCACATCCTAGAGTGGTGCGCAACACTCCTTCAAAGACTTCAACAGAGGGATGATCCTTTTTTGCATGTTTAAACATTTCCTCTCCCTTTCTTTCTTAAACCCCATTTTCGACCTTCTATAAATAGGTTCTTACCATGTGATGCGAAAATCACTGTATTCTCCTTTGTATTCTCTCCAATCCAAATCTATATCATCCACTCGTGCCATCTGGGGTCCTTTTCTTAATTTTGTGATCAATCGATTGATCTTATCCTTGTCTCCTTCTACCAGAACCTCAACGCGTCCATCAGGCAAATTTTTCACCCAGCCCTTTAATTCAAATGAAGAAGCCCATCTTTGAGTGAAATCACGGAACAAGACACCCTGAACGCGACCGGAAATCATTAATCTTGCTCTCTCCATCATCTTTCTTTGAATTATACATAAATCAAATCCAACGGTAAAGACCCTTGTCAACAAACATGCACTTGCCCAGAGCAAAGGTATTTGATAGGATTGACCGGGATCTATGAAAAAAATTCTATTGTCTGTGGCTGGATATGACCCAAGTTCGGGAGCGGGAGTGTCACTGGACCTTAAAGTCTTTGACCTGCTCGGTTTTATGGGAATGGCTGTTCTGACATCAGTCACCACTCAAAATTCACAACGAGTTGAATCTGTCCACAGTCTTCCTCCTGTGTTTGTGAGTGAACAATATCAGCTTCTACAGGAAGACTTTGGTATATCCGGAATCAAGGTGGGAATGCTGGGATACAAAAAGAACATCACTCCCATAGACAAGATCTGCTCTCAAAACCAAAACATTCCTGTGGTCATCGATCCTGTTTTCAGCTCTACCTCAGGCAAATGGCTGCTAAAGAAAGATGCCATACCCCGTTTCATTGAACGCATATCCCGAAAAGCTTCTCTGATCACACCCAACTGTGCAGAAGCCGCTTTGATCACTGGAAAAGAATACGTTGATTTGCAAAATGCCCCAGAAACAGGAAAAGAAATTTATGACCGAACTCGAATTCCCTGTTTGTTGACCGGACTTTTTCATAATCAAAGGGTGATTAACTTTTTTTATGACGGGAAAGACTTTTATCAAATCGATTTGAAGAAGGTTTCAAAACAAGTCCATGGAACGGGCTGTCTTCTTTCAGCCAGTATTCTCTGTTTTTTAGTGCAAGGACACTCTCTTTTTGAATCCTGCCAGTTAGGCTCGGAATTCACACATCAGGCCATTCAAAAATCTGTAGCAGTCGGGACAGGTCAGAACTTTTTTGCTCTCTGAATCATCATTTATTCAGAGATTTCATTTCCAATCGATATGAAGACCTGGTCAGCTCTATTTTTAATCTCTTCTGAGAACACCACTCTTTGCCTGGAGGCAGCTTCCAGGTTGATATAAAGTCTTGCATCCTTCATGTATTGGAAGGGTATCTCGGCTGGATCTTTTCCGTTTTTCACTTCCACTGCGATTTCGCCTGACTTATAACCCATATCAAAAAAATCCCAACCTAATGCGGCGCAAGCTCCTTGTTTGGTGGAAAGAAGAAATCCTCCAAATAAAGGAATCTCATTATCCAGGGCAACCTGGGCAACTGCTTCAAATGATTCATTGATGGTGTTATCTGATATTTGATAGATCGCATCCACACCTCGGCTGATTAAAAGCTGGGAAGAGAGCAAAACCTCGCTCGAATTGGTGATGGGAACAGCCTTCACTTCCAATCCTAACTCTGCAGCAACTTCGCGGGTGATCTCCAGATAATATTCAGAATTCAGTTCTGAAGGTGTCCAAAGCGTCCCTATCTTTGATGTCTTAGGAAGGACCTCTTTTAACCAAAACAGGCTCTCTCTGATAGGCCCTCTTGAAGAAACACCTGTGACATGACTGAGATGCTCTGTTGGTGAAAATCCAGCTCCGGCTCTGTAAGGATTGGCAACAGAGGAAAAAACAATAGGGATATCACGAGTGGCATTGATCGCAGCCTGAAGGCAGGATGTGGAAAAGGCTGCAATCAAGTCCACATCAGACTTCACAAAAGACTCGACAATGTTGTGGACTTTTGAAATATCACCCATGGCATTCTCTTTAATAAGAATGACATTCTGGCCATGGACCAGCCCATTTTCCTGCAGAGCTTTGATAAATCCGTCCACAGCAGCATTGAGAGTCGGCGCGTCATTGACTTGAAAAATCCCAATGGTGTAGAGTCTCTCCCCATGGTCATCCCTGCAACCGAATCCGAGGAATGACAAAACAAGAAATGCAAATAGTACCTTTTTCATGAGACCATTCTTGGTTTCTAAACAATGATAATCAAATTAGGACTTTCAAGCAACATCTTTTACAAGAAAACAAAATCAATAAAACACATAAAAAAAGATGATTAACTGTTCCTTATTTCTTTGAGAAAGGAATCAATTTCCGTTTCTCAGTTTTTTCTGAGTTTGAGATAAATCTTTTTTTCAAAACAGGGAATAGGGAAATTATATTTGGCGAAGAGAAAGAATTTCCATTTGAAATAATGATGAACCCATTTCTGCCCAATACCCATTACATTCCACGCGATATCCTCAATGATATTTCTTCGTTGGTTTGTGATCCATGGCAGATCAAGGGAATACCAGTCCATATCAATCCAACCTTCCAAAGATTCCGGCGGATTAAAGTCTTTGAGGAGGCTTTCTTCATATAATGCTGTGCCTGGGTATGGAGTATACAGTGAGGGACCACAAATTTTTCCAAAAAACTTATTTTTACTCATCAATTGATACATCAAATCAACTGTTTTTTGTATGTCTTTATCACTCTCATCCGGTAATCCCATCATAAAATGGTAATTTTGATATATTTCATATCTATTCAACTTGTTTTTGACCAGAGTGATTTGATCCCTTGTTATCCCCTTTTTGATTTTTTTTAAGATTCTGTTCGATCCGCTTTCTGCTCCAAGAGTCAATGTGTGGCATCCACTTTTTTTCAACAGCTTTATAAACGCATCATCATAACGATAGACATCGTCTATACGACAATCAGCGTGCCATCTTATATTTATGTCTTCTTCAATAATTCTCTCAGCAATTTCTTTAACCCTCTTTTCATCAACAAAAAAATTATCTTCTCTCCAAGTCAGGCCATCTATTTCATACTGATCGATCAACTCATGAAGAGAATCCATAATCCGATCAACGCTCATACTTCTCCATTTGCACTTATTGTAATTGGCATTATAACAGAATGCACATTGATGAGGGCATCCTCGACTCGTGCATAATTCAAACGATCTTTGCGAACCAAACCTCTTTCCCACATATCGATCCACATTAATGAGGGAATAATCCAACTCAGGGAGATCATCGAGTTTTGTAAAGAAGCGATCAGGATTGACAACAGCATTGTTGTTATTTTTGTATCCAAGACCTCTAATTGTTTCCAGCTCCCTTTTGTCTTCCAAAGACTCGATCAGTTCAATGATTGTTTCTTCGCCCTCTCCTTTCACAATGTAATCAATATTTTTATGCATGAGAGTTTGTTCAGGAAAGATACTGGGATGAATTCCTCCCCAAACAACAGGAATCTTTGAATGTTCTTTGACAAAGGCTGATAGATTAAGTCCGTATTTGATCTGTTTTCCTGTCATGGAAGAGATTCCAATCAAAAGGGTTTTTTTCTTCATCTCTGCAAGAATCAAATTTCGCCAGTCTGGATGAATGAGCTCATCCACTATCTTCACAGAATATCCTCTCGCTGCGATAGAAGATCCAACATACAGAAGCCCCCAAGGAATGGGAGGAGGCTTGAGTTGGGCATTAAAAAATGTCGGCCGAAACAAAATGACATCTGTCATGAATCGCTCTCAAACAATAAGGTTTTTACTGGATTTGCAGTTCTTGTTTCTTAATAAATTCCCTGGATTGAATATATGTTTTTTTTTAGTGAGAGTTGTGATAAAGTACCCAACCATATGGAGTGTCCTTTGATAAATTCCACAAGATATCTCACCTTGATTATAGGAAAGCCACTTTTTATTAGCAATAGATAAAACAAACGAATTTTATGGATAGAAGACGGATTCTCATCAACTCGATCATGTCTGTTCTGCAGATTGCTGTTGTTTCCGGTGTTTTATTTTTTCTCTATAAATTCCTGTTGAATACCATAGGTGCGGAAAAATTTGGTATTTGGTCTCTGGTTTTAGCTGCCACAGCTGTCACGCAAATTGCTGATTTGGGTCTATCCGGTGGTGTGGTTAAATTTGTCGCAAAGTACATTGCAAGAAAAGAAGATAAGAACGTTTCAGAAATCATTCAAACAGCAGTTTTAACTATTGGAATCACTGTAGGATTTGTTTTGATCATTGCCTATCCTTTTATCAAATGGGTCCTTCGCTATATCATGCCAACTGAATTGTTTTTTCTTGCCTCTGCTATACTGCCGTTCGCATTCTTGGCTTTATGGCTTTGCGTGATCACGAGCCTTTTCCAATCAGGTTTGGATGGATTTCAACGTTTTGACATCCGCAGCTCTCTTTTAATGGCTGGTGCAATTCTTCATCTGCTTCTCTGTTTTTGGCTCATACCTAAATATGGACTTTTAGGCCTTGCTTATGCCAAAGTCATCCAGAATGCATCTGTATTGGCAGCATCGTGGTTTTTTCTGAGAAGACTCATTCCTTCACTTCCCGCTGTCCCGGTTAAATGGAATCGGTCCCTGTTTAAAGAAATGATCGGCTATAGTGTAAATTTTCAGATCATTTCCATTGCATCAATGCTTTATGATCCAATCACCAAAGCGCTTTTAAGTAAGTTTGGGAATCTCTCAATGGTCGGCTATTATCAAATGGCAAGTAAAATGATTCAGAAGTTGCATGCGCTCATCATTGCAGCCAATCAAGTCCTTGTTCCTGCGATCGCTGGTTTGAAAGAAAAAACTCCAGAAAAGATACAACAAGTCTATCTTCTTTCTTATAGATTGCTCTTTTACTTGGTGTTTCCTCTCTATTCGCTCATCATTATTTCCCTTCCTTTTATATCTAAAATCTGGATCGGATATTATGAGAGATCATTCATTGTGTACGCGGCCCTCCTTTCCGTCGGATGGTTATTGAACACCTTAGCCAGTCCTGCTTATCATGCCAATCTGGGCATCGGAAAGCTCCGCTGGAACGTGGTGGGCATGCTTGCAACCGCTTTACTCAATGTTATTTTGGGGGTTCTCCTTGGAATCTTCTACCACGGGATGGGAGTGGTTATTGCATGGATGTTATCTTTGGCCTTAGGCAGCAGTATCATCTATATTTCTTACCATATTCATCATAAAATATCTTTTCAAGAGTTGTTCCCAAAATCAAGTCGAACACATATGGCCGTATGTTTTCTGGGAATATTATCCGCACTTCTCATTTACTGGCAGCTCTCACCTGTTTTAAACATTCTGATCCTAAATTTACTCAGCATAATTGTTTTTATCTCAATCATTTTTATCCCTTACTGGAGACACCCGATGAGAAAAACCTTGATGAGCTGGATTCAAAAAGAATTCTTTAAAAGCAGACAAAAGAATAAATCTCTATCCATATAAGGAGTATTCATGCTATATCGCAATCGCCAATTATAAACCTTTTTCAAAATGGGAAAAAAACAAAAAAAAATCATCTTCATTTACAACAGTGCCAGATATCTTTACAATTTTCGGTTAAGCTTGATGCTGTCTATGAAAAAAAGAGGTTGGCAGGTCACAGCTGTCTCCCCATACGATAAATATGCCAGAAAGATCAGAAACAGAGGGATTCGTTTCAAGGAGCTTGCTTTTCGTCGAAACGGCAAAAATCCGATTGAAGACTTAGGGCTGATTTTCTGTTTGGCAAGATTCTACCAACAGGAAAAGCCTACCATTGTTCATCATTTCACCATAAAACCGGTCATCTACGGAACATTAGCCGCCCGCTTTTCCAACGTTCCTGGAATAGTGAATCTGGTCCCAGGTTTGGGGTATGTTTTTGCTCAAGGAGGCCTTCTCCAACACCTTGTAGAAAAAATGTATCGGTGTGCATTTTCTAAACGCGTCCGCGTGATTTTCCAGAACTGTGATGACATGAATTTTTTTATTCAAAAGAAATTAGTTCGCAGAAAACAAGCTCATTTGATATGCGGCTCTGGAATAAACACGGATATCTTTTCTCCAGATCAATTTTCCGATAAGAAGAATTCATCTGTTATCACCTTTTCGCTCATAGCCCGAATGTTATGGGATAAAGGAATCGCAGAATTTGTGGAGGCAGCCAAGATTGTGCACTCCAAAAATAAACAAACCCAATTTTTTTTAATAGGCAATCCAGATTCTGAAAATCCCTCTTCCGCATCTGCTCACTGGCTAAAAAGTCTCCAAAATATAGATTTCATCAAATGGATTGAACACAAAGTTGACATTAGGCCATTTCTGGCCAGCTCTTCTGTGATCGTGCTTCCCTCTTATAGAGAAGGGGCCCCCCGATCCCTTATCGAAGCTGCCTCTATGGCAAAGCCAATCATCACCACCGATGTTCCTGGCTGCAGAGAAATCGTGGTCCACGGCGAAAATGGATTGCTGATACCTAAAAAAAATGCACCTCTGCTCGCTCAAGCCATGCTGACATTAGCTCATGATCCAGAAAAACGCAAAAAGATGGGAGTGGTGAGCAGAAAAAGAGCCTTAAACGACTTTGATGAATCTTTAGTGATCCGTAAAACACAGGAGATCTACGCCCAAGTTGTAGATTTTTAGATTAAAGGGATAGCAGCGCTCTGTACCGTTTGAATTTTGTCTGATCCCCAACTTTCCCAGACATTTTTGATGACTCAGTGAAGGGACGATCATTATAAGGATGGATGGAGATCCGTCCAAAATCAAAGGATTCCGCAAATTTTCTGGTCTTTTCAAAATCTTCATCTGTTTCCCCGGGAAAACCCACAATGAAATGTGTATTGATAATGATTTCAGGGATGTGTTTCTTCAAATCATAAAAACATGCTTTAATATCACTGATTTGATAAGGCCTTCTC
>WJMT01000064.1 GCA_014727835.1 Candidatus Aminicenantota bacterium
GAGAATATTGTATTCATCAAACGTTTCCAGATCACCGGTCTTATAGTATTCGATCAGTTTTTTGATAACCTGCTGCTGCTGATCATTTTCAGCAACCTGAGCAGCCTTTTCCAAGTAGCTGACAATTTTTTTAATAGCCGGACCATACCTGCCGTTTAAAGAGTAGACTTCCTCCATAATTGTTCCGTCTTTTTTGACCAGCCGGGAGTTCAGCCCATAAGAGACAGGTGTGGGATCGTCCTCATCCATGATCCGGGCATAATAGTCTTCCACTTCATCCTGGGTCACACCCGCATAGAAGTTGACCGCAGAATCAGCCACCAGATCTCCTGAAGCATCCTGACTGACCTTTTTGGCATCCACATCAGGATCAAAAAGGATAGGTGTTAAAAAAGCAATGAAGTCGCCTACGGATTGGCCGTCTTCCAGAGGAAATTCAATCCCTTCACTGCCCTTAATCAAGGATTTGAAATAATCACTGCTGAATTCAGGCATGATCTTGTCTGTAGAATAATGATGATGGATTCCGTTTGAAAACCAGACTCTCTTGGTATACACCATGAAATCATTCCATTCCGGGGCAGTCCGGTCTCCTTGATAACCTTCAACAATCGCATCCAGAGTTTTCCGGATGGTGAGATTGTGCTTGTAATTTTGATCAGTGACAATATCCCTTCCCCAGACTGCAGCTTCGCTGAGATAATAAATCAGCTCTTTCTGCTGGGAAGACAATTCATCAAAACCAGGCACTTGATAGCGAAGGATCCGGAGATCAGCGAATTGATCAACCTGCCACTGGAAATCATCTCCGGTCTCCAGGGCTTTATCAGCTGTTTTCTGGCATCCGGCTGTATAAAAGGCTAAAAATCCAAGCAAAACAAATATCAGTATTTTTTTCATTTCGGTTTTTCTCCTTAGTTTGTGATTCAATCGGGCTTTAAAGCCCTTGTCTTTTTAATGATGATGATGTTTCTTTATACCACAACAAATGAAATGTCAGCAACCCCAAATCATAATTGGGAAGCGCATCCATTGTATCACTGCAAATGATTGGCACACAGTGGAGAACCCAGTAAATCATCCACTTTATCGCAGTCTGATTTTTTATTGACTGAAATTCCTCTTTATGTGTATGATGAGAATCAGAATCTTTTTTAGGGTGAAAAATTTGATAAGATCAAGGGAATATCATGACGATCCAATGCCCTAAGTGTCAGCATGAAAATCCTGATACACTCAAATTCTGCGGTGAGTGCGGCACTCAACTCTATTCCCCCCAAGAAGGCGAATTTACAGAAACTCTAGAAACACCCAGACAGGAGCTCACCACCGGTGTCACTTTTGCCAACCGCTACCAGATCATCGAAGAGCTGGGCAAAGGCGGTATGGGAAGGGTGTATAAGGCCTTGGACAGAGAAACCCAGGAGAAAATAGCACTGAAACTCATCAAGCCTGAGATTGCTTCAGATCAAAAAACAGTGGCGCGCTTTCGGAACGAATTGACATCAGCCCGCAAGATATCTCATCCCCATGTCTGCCGCATGTATGACCTGGGCAAAGAAAAGGGAAGCTATTTTATCACCATGGAATATGTCCCCGGTGAGGACCTGCGGAGCTTTATCAGAAGAGCCGCTCCTTTAAGCACAGCACGGACCATCTCCATTGCCAAGCAGGTGTGTGAGGGCTTGATGGAAGCTCATAAGCTGGGAGTGATTCACCGGGACCTCAAACCCCAGAACATCATGATCGATAAGCAGGGAAACGCCCGGATCATGGACTTCGGGATAGCCCGTTCCCTTAAAGCCAAAAGCATCACAGGTGCCGGCATGATGATCGGTACTCCCGAATACATGTCTCCCGAGCAGGTGGAAGGTAAAGAAGTGGAGCCGCGATCGGATATCTACTCTCTGGGGGTCATCCTTTATGAGATGGTCACGGGTAAAGTGCCGTTTGAGGGAGAAACCCCTTTCGCCATCGGAGTCAAACACAAAAGCGAACCACCAAAGCCTCCCAAAGAATTGAATGATCAGATCCCGGATGATTTGAATCAAGTCATCCTCAACTGCCTGGAAAAAAATAAAGAAAAACGCTATCAGAATGCCAAAGAAATGTGGTCTGAACTGGAAGGAATCGAAAAGGGCATTCCCACAGCTCAGAAAATCGCTGCCAAACCCAAACCTCTGACATCCCGGCAGATCACGGTTACCTTCGGTTTCAAGAAGCTCTGGATCCCAGCAGCAGCCCTTGCTGGTATGGTCCTTATTGTTATTGCCCTCTGGCAGCTCCTTCCTTCAAAGAAAACCTCATCGTTTGTCTCTGAAAATCCCTCCCTGGCTGTTATGTATTTTGAGAACCGGACACAGACCCAGGATCTGGATAAGATTTTGGTGGATATGCTGACCACAAACTTGAGCCGAATTGACGGCATTGAAGTGGTGAGCAGCCAGCGGCTTTTTGATATCCTCAGGCAGCTCGGCAAACAGGACATCGAATCCATTGACAAAACCACAGCCACCCAGGTTGCCACTCAAGCCGGAGTGAAAGCCATACTCACCGGGAGCATCATCCAGGTCGGCGACCGAGTCCGAATCACCTCTAATCTGGCCGATGTTCAAACAGGCGCTATCATTGGATCGGAACAGGTGGAGGGAAGCCAGATCAATGAAGATATCTTTGCCATGGTGGATGGTCTTACAGAAAAAATAGGAGAGACTCTTGGAATTCTTTCAGATGAAGCTGACAAAGAACTCAAAATCGCTGATGTGACCACAGATTCTCTGGAAGCTTACAAGCACTACCAAAAAGGCATGGATCATATCATGCGATGGAGACTTGGAGAAGCGGCTGATGAGTTTCGAAAAGCCATTGATTTTGATCCGACATTTGCGATGGCTTATGTGCGGCTGGCTTCAGCAGAGGCGGTTTATGGAAATCGAACAGTAAATCCTTTCTTTGACCTTTCTTCTGTAAAAGAAACCATGGAGACCGCCAATAAGTATTCACATAAGACCACAGAACGAGAACAGATGATGATCGATATTCAAACCGCTCTCTTTATCAAACATGACTTTGAATTGGCTACTTCTCTAGCAAAAAAAATGATCGAAAAATATCCCAAGGATAAAGACGGATATTTTTATTTCATAACTAAATATTTTTATGATCAAAATGCGGAAGATTTAAAGAAATATTCCAATATCATTCTGGAAATCGATCCCACAGAAGCCAATGCCTACAACATGCTGGCCTATGCCCATGCTATGCAGAATAATCCCTCCGGTGTTCATTCGGCTTTGAAAAAATACATCGCTCTCCAGTCAAATGAGGTCAATCCTTATGATTCGGCATGGGAAACCTTGATGATGGTGGGCCGCTATGATGAGGCCGTTGCTTATCTAGAACAGGGACTGAAAAAAAATCCCGATTGGAATTACTTCCATCGGGAAATCGGGATCACATTTCTTCTTGAAGGCGATGCCGACAGAGCCAGGGAAAAATATAAAATATATGCCAAATATTCCCCATCAGCAGAAAATCTCGCCGCTCGATTTTTGGGTTATTCCTACCTCTTTGAAGGCAGGTACAATCTGGCTGAGAATGAGTTCAGAAACGCTGTTTCTCTGGCTCAGGAACAAGATGATGTGCCAAGAGAAATGCTTGCTCGCCTGGATGTGGGGAGGATCCTGGTCCTTCAGGACAAACATACCGAGGCTTTTTCAGAGTATGACGCCGCTGTTAAGGCCTCTAAAGAAATCTACAGTCAAAACTTCAATCCTGTTCCTCTTATAACAGATTACTTGAAAGGGATGGCGCTGGCAAAAAGAAGAGATTATGAAGGGGTTCAATCCCACATCAAAGCCATAAGGAAAAAAATTCAAGAATTCAACGATGATGTTCTTTTTCTTGATTTTTATCATTTGCTGATGGGAGAACTCTATTTTGTACAGAGAAAAGACGAGCCGCTTCAAAGCAGTCTCGAAAACATGTCCATTATACCGCGATTCAATTCGGCCCATTACAGAAAGTTGTTGATCGCTTCCTATGAACTTAAGGGAGACCTGGAAAAGACTGTTCAAGAATACCTGAAATTTTATAATAATGTGATACTTGCTGCATATGGTATGCCCGAATATTTTTATTTTTTTAGGGAAGCGTCCTTAGTGAATTACAATGTGGCCCAACTATATGAAAAGATGGGGAATGGGGAAAAAGCGATAGAACACTATGAAAAGTTTATTGACCTTTGGAAAAATGCTGATAACGGAATCGCTGAAATCCGGGATGCCCATAAGAGGCTTTCAGGATTAAAAAAAGTCCTTTAATTAAAAAATTTATTATTTCAAAGAAATAACAAAATAATCGTCTACAGCCATCTTGTTTTCCCCAAAAATGTTTTCAGTTGACTGAATCAATTTTTAGTGTATGATTGACTAATAAGTATTTTAGGGGATAAACGTGGCCAACTGTTGCCCAAAATGTGTCTCTTCTAATTATCAGTTCTAATTATCATCTAATTATCAGCTTGGCTGCAGCATCTCACTGAAAACAAATAAGATAACCCATAATATGGCGATCATTAAGTGCTTAGAATACTCCTTTTTATGTCAAAATGGCAACTCTAAGACATTTTACGGAATTGTGTTCTTGATAGGGGAGAGAAGAGCGAAAATTTGACTGACCTTAATTTTTTGAGTGTAATTAATATAGCTCTTGATTCGTTTAGGGAAAGGGAAAGATGAAAAAAAACACATATTCCTCTTCATAGGACTCCTGATGATTTCTTTTGTGGCTGTTGTGGTGCTGAAACTCCTCTCTCTTTCCGTCCATGAGGTCACTTACATTGGGGACAACATTGACAGATACAAAGGTCAGGTCTCAGTGGAAATTCCTGAAATGTATAAACTGGTCTATGTTGTCTGTGCCCTAACAGAGACTTTTAGTGATTTTATCTCCTTTGACCGGCGGTTATCATTTTGCACAGAGTGTGAGAACTGCCAACAAAAAGAAAGATTTCATGCAAACCATTATTTATGTCAACCCTCCCTTCAAAGGAGAAGATCTGGATTCAGTAAAGATTTCGGCCCTCAATACCCGTTCTGTCTTTACAGAGATTGATCACAGCTATGTCAACCCCATTGCTGAAGATTTTAAAAAAGACATACGCAACGCCATGCAAAACTTCAAAAAATGGAATAATGGAAACAGCGGTTATCCAAATCCGATGCTGACCTTCTATGAATACATGACCTGGTCTGTATTCAACCTTTACGCCTGGGATACTTATGACAGAGACGCTTTCGAATACATCAATCAAAACACGGAAAACAATATGAT
This sequence comes from Candidatus Aminicenantota bacterium, assembly GCA_014727835.1. GTDB lineage: Bacteria > Acidobacteriota > Aminicenantia > Aminicenantales > Aminicenantaceae > WJMT01. The sequence continues at coordinate 5,335 of WJMT01000064.1, forward strand.
GGAGAATCGAAGATTCATAAAATTTAGAGAATTCAACCGTCAATTGCTCCATCTTTATCAGAATAAAATCAAAACCCAGACCATCGCGGATCTTTTTCCTCAAATGATCACATGGATGGAGAATCAATAGAGGGAGGATTCAATACCCCAGAAGCCTGTAAGCGGTCAATGTGCAGATCACAGCGCATTCCAGCACCTGATTGATATCCACGCACTCATTAGGGCTGTGAGCTGCTTCCAGAAGACCCGGGCCATAAGCATAAGACGGAATGCCCAGGCGGTTGAAAAAACGAATTTCACAAAGCCCCGGACAGAGTTCAAATCGAGCAGGCTTACTTGTGACCTCCTCAATGGATTGTTTCAAAACCAAAGCCAGCTCACTTTCCGGATCAGCAAACGAGGACTCTCCTTCTTGAATAATCTCTGCTTTGAGTGAGACACCCTTTTTTCTGTAATCATCTAAAACAGCCTCAATCTCTTTTTTTGCTTCATCCAGGCTTTCTTCCGGATTGATTCTCCGGTCTATAGTGAAAAAAGCGTGTTCAGGAACCACATTGAAGCTGGCTCCGCTTCCAGTTTGTCCCCCGATAAGAAGCGAAGACCTGTTGGCATCCGGAGGGCTCACCGGTATTTTGGTTTCCCTTTTTTTTATCTTCTCCCTCAATGAAAAAAGCGAATGGGCTATGCCGATCAGATGTTTGAAGGCATTTTCTCCCTGATGCTCCAATGCCACATGAGCGGATTTGCCCCGGAGAGAAACCCGGTAGGTGAGAGCTCCTTTGTTGGCGTTCCAGATGACTCCGCTGGTTGGCTCAGGCATCAGCATACCCAAGATTCCTTTTGGGAGGAATTTCCTCTCCACAAGATACCGGGTTCCCATCTCACCCCCGGTCTCTTCATCAGGCACTAATGAGAAGGTGATCTTTGCCTGGCTTTTGAATCCTTTTTTTCGAATGACTCGAAGAGCAGAGAGCAGAGAGGTCAAACCGCCCTTCATATCAGCTCCTCCTCTTCCATAAATCAGACTTCCTTTTTGGGAGGGATTGAACTGGCTCTCATCGTCAACAGGCACGACATCATAATGACCGTGGAAATGAAGGGATTCCGATCCTTCTCCCCATTCACCCACAATGGAAAACCTAGGGAATTTATCATCAGTGTTTTTTCCCTCAGAAACAGGAACGATTCTATGACTGATATCCCATTTTTTAAGCAGTCCGCTCAAATAATCCACACACTGCCTGTAAGCTCTGCCCGGAGGATTGACTGTTGGAATCTCTATGAGCTCGCTCAGAGTGTGAATCATATCCAAACGATGGGCTTCGACCAATTCCTCAATCTTCTTTTTTAAGGCTTCTCCCATCATCTCAATCACTGGGCCTCTCTTCTATGAATGATGTTACACAGGAAGTCACTGAAAATCAATTCCAAAGAGATAAAAAGAAAAGCAATAATTGGCTGGTTCAATTTTTGTCAAAATTGGGTGTTGTATATCATACATTTTTGCACTATCTTTAATCTGGAACTCAGAAACAGGAGAATAAAATGCTTCTTTTACAGCTTGACCGAAAAAGCCATAACCCTATATACCTTCAAATCGTCAACCAAATCAAAGAAAAAACAGCCTCAGACATATTAAAACCTGGGACCAAACTCCCGTCCACACGTCAAATGGCTGAAAAATTAGGAGTGAACCGTTCCACGGTTTACAAAGCCTACCAGGAATTGTGGGCTCAAGGATATATTGAGAGCCGACCAGGCTCGTATTCGAAAATCAGGAAACGGCCAAAAATCGCCACTCCGGAACTCAAACTGGAACAAAGCACTCTTGCATGGAACCATGTGACCACTGCTGCCAGCCAGCGGATTTATCAAGATTATTTGAAATTCAAACCAGAACAATCAACTCCTCAAACCAAAGATACCATCAACCTGGCTCAATTGGATATTGACCCCCGTCTTTTCCCGGTCCAGGATTTCAGAAGATGTGTGAACCAGATTCTCATGGATCAAGGGCCCAAAGTCCTGGGCTACGGCGAGTACATGGGCTACAAACCTTTGCGTGAAACCATAGCTAAGCGGCTTCAAATGCATGGAATCTTGGCGGATTCGGATGAGATCCTCATCACCAATGGATCGCAGAACGGCATTGACCTGCTGCTGAAACTGCTCACTAACTCTGGAAAAAAGGTCGTCATTGAATCTCCCACCTATGCCATCATCCTTCCTCTTCTGAAATATCATCAGGCTGAGTTAGTGACTGTCCCCATGAAAAAGAATGGTCTGGACCTGAACCGCCTGAAGAAAACACTGGAAACTCAGCCTGTATCTTTCCTCTTCACCATGCCCAACTTCCAGAATCCTACTGGCATCACCTCAACTCAATCCCATCGGGAAGAGCTGCTTTCTGTGTGTGAGGCGCATCAAATCCCTGTTGTTGAAGACGGATTCGAAGAGGAAATGAAATATTTTGGAAAAGTACCTCCGCCTATCAAGTCTATGGACAGACAAAACATCTGCATATATCTGGGTACTTTTTCCAAAGTGCTGTTTCCTGGCCTCCGGATCGGTTGGATCACAGCAGACAAGGAATGCATCCAGAGGCTGGTCTCCATCAAAAGATTTTCAGACCTGACCTCCAGCTATGTTCTTCAGGCGGCTGTCAATGAATTCTGTGAGCGAGGGTATTACGACCTCCACGTCAAACGAATGAACCGGATCTTTCGCAAACGGATGCAAACCGCTATAAAAGCCATGCAAAAATATCTCCCAAAAGAATATGTTTCCTGGAATGAACCTGCTGGTGGATATCTCATATGGGTCCAAATCAAAAATATCCCTAAACATGAAGCTGAATGGATCCAAATCTTTAAGGAAAATAGGGTTCTGGTTTCACCGGGCAGATACTACTTTCCCCATCCAACCAAAGACATATGTTTTCGCCTATCCATTGCCATGCTGAATGAACAGGAAATCACAGAAGGCATCAAACGAATGGCCCGGGCCATCCAAAAAACAAAATCAACCTAAAAAATTCAATGCTGCTCAAATTACAGGAAAATATCATATACGGACCCATTCAGTCACGGAGACTGGGCCGTTCCCTGGGGATCAATATTCTTCCACCCTCTATAAAATACTGCAACTTCAACTGCCTGTACTGTCAGTACGGCTGGACTGATTTTCATTGGCTAAAAAATAAAAAACAAATGTCTTTCCCAGAAACCAAAAAAATTCTGGAAGCTGTTGAGAGAACCTTAACATCCTTAAATCCCAAACCAGCTTACATCACATTCTCTGGAAACGGAGAACCCACCCTTCACCCAAATTTCCATGAAATTGTCAATGGTGTGATTCGTCTGCGGAACACTCTGTCCCCAGCCTCAAAAACAGCCATCCTGTCCAATTCCACCACTGTTTTGAATCCAGATATCCAAAAAGCCCTCTCAAACCTGGATTCCCGTATCATGAAACTGGACACTGGAAGTCAAAGAATGTTTCTCAAATACAACCGCCCCGCAAAAGGAGTAAAGCTTCACTCCATTCTCAAGGGATTGAAACAACTTCAAAACGTCACCATCCAGACACTTTTTACTAAAGGCGCGGATGGAAATTATTCAAAAGAAAACCTCAATGACTGGATCCAAAAATTAAAATTCATATCTCCTCAGACTGTTCAGATATACACTCTGGATCGGGATACTCCTTCCCGTTCTCTTTGTTCCTTGAGTCAAGAGGAGCTGGCTGATATCAACTCTTTACTCAAAAAAGAAAAAATTGCTTCTGAATATTTTTAATTCTAATTATCAGCTTGGCTGCAGCATCTCACTGAAAACAAATAAGATAACCCAATATATGGCGATCATTAAGTGCTTAGAATACTCCTTTTTATGTCAAAATCGCAACTCTAAGACATCTTAAGGAATTGTGTTCTTGTATGGAAATTATTGACGGAAGATGATGAGTCCTTGTATGATCATGTATGATAAAGTTTAAATTTTGATAGAGGCAGGAATTCAAGGAAGGGATATTCAAATGAATCAAAGAAAAATTCTCTTTTGGTTGGTCATGTTTTCACTGATTTTTATAAACATAAACCATGCCCAAGAAATAAAGATTCAAGTTATAGTGAAAAATGCGAATGTCAGACTTGACCCGAATCCTTCCAGTCCGATCATTGCTTTGGCCCAGTCCGGACTTATTGTTCAACCCATAAAGAAAACTGAAGAATGGTATTTCGTGGAATTGCCGCCTAATGAAAGGGGAGATGTGATTGCCGGATACATTCATCAAAGCGAAGTGAAAGAAATCAAAACAGAGGATGACAGAGAAAAAATCAAACCGCCAAAGGACACCCAAGAAGAAAGAGAAACAGCAGGAGTAACAGCACCGGAAACCCCTAAAAAAGAAAAAATCGAACAACAAGAAGCTGAACAAGCTAGAAAAGCAAAAAAGAAAGATATTGAAGACAAAAAAGAAAAATTAAAAGAATTTTTTCGCAACTCTAAAGCCGCACCTGAATGGATCGTCTTTTCCTCTAATAGAGATGACAAGGATAAGGACGATACCATGGAAACAGATATCTATATCATGCTGACTGATGGATCGAAAATAAAACGCCTCACGGATCATCCGGGAAATGATTGGGAGCCGGATCTCTCTCCAGACGGCCAGGAAGTTGTCTTTGTCTCAGACCGAGACAGCAAGTCAGGTATCTATACCGTCAATGTGGACGGCACTGGCTTAAAGCGTTTGACAACAGGTTCAGACAGCAATTATGGGCCCATGTGGTCCCCAGACGGAAAAAAGATTGCCTTCGTCTCAGACAGCAGTGAAGGCAATCAGATCTTTGTGATGAACGCTGATGGTTCTGAGGTTTCTCAATTGACAGACAATGAAATCAACAAACAGGATCCAACCTGGTCACCGGATGGGAAAAAAATCGCCTATGTGGCCTTCCAAGAGAAAACCGGCTATGACATATTCATAATGACCATTGACAGCCGCGAAACAAAACAGCTGACTGATAACTCGAATTTCAACCTTTCGCCCACATGGTCGCCTGACGGCAACTCCATCGCTTATGAAAGTTGGGATATGAGCGTGATAGAAAAGGAAACTCCTTTTCTTATTTTTACCGCGACTCAAAGCAACAAAATCTTTATTATTTATCAAAAGGATGACAGAGGGATTGAAAACATCAAAAGCAGCATTTGGGTTGTTGAGGCCAGCGGTCAAGGTCAAAAAAAGCTGACTAAAGATGACTCCAGAAATTGGTCTCCTTCATGGTCTCCAAACGGCCAACAGATTGTGTTTTCATCAGACCGGGGCACTGACACCAAAATCTATATGATGAATGCTGACGGAACCCAGGTTCTCGCCGTCTCCATTGATTCAGGCGATGACTTCACTCCCAGATGGTGAGGGAAGACTATTCCATTTTTTGATAGAGGATATCAACCACCTTTTCCAGCTCCTCCTCCAGGATTTTTGACAACATAACCGGAACCCGGGCTATGTTTTTCTTCTCCAGCTTTTCTCTTCTGTCGAATTTGTGATAAAAAATCTGCTTTTTGGATTCAAAATCCACAAGCTCAATCTCCATAGAGAGACGGGCATACCAGGCATCCGGCGTGTCAATCTCTTCGATGAAATAAATCTTTGATTTCCATAAAACATCAGGATCTCCTCGCGAGATCTCCTGGATAACTTTTCGGAAAATCTGATTCCGTGACAGATATTGGGTTATGGAATCTCTTATAAGATTGGCTGGTTTGTCTGCCCAAAACCCGTAAGAATAATAATTCAATTCATACGGAGATATTCTGTAGACAACTCTGAAATCATCATAGAGGTCATCAACATCTATGGGCTCGATCAAAACGGTCTTATGGATTGTCTTTTGTCCTGGCTCTTCATCTCCTTCCAAATGGATTTGATAATACTTTCTATCAGGAGAAGACATACAGCTGCTGATGACAAAAACAAACAAAACCCAAACCAGATGTTTTCTCATTTCTTTTTTTCCTTTCTTGTCCGGATAAAGAGCGTGGGATCCTCAATAAGCTCTCTGGAAAATTGAGAGAGATTGTCAATCGCTTGGCTCAAACTCTCAAATGTGTTTCTCAGCTCCTCCTGCTGGTAGATAAAAACGGTTTCGATCTTATCCAGACTGCCTGAAGCTGTGTCAATAAATGTCTGGAGATTGGTCAGGACTTGGCCCATCTCCTCATCTGATAACCTTTTGTTGAGATTTTCAAGAGCTGATCCAGAGCTGGCCTCTAATTTTTCTGTGATTTGACTCAGGTCTTCAGTCACTTCCCGCAAATTCTCGGTCACCTCTGAAAAAGAACGGGAAGCTTTTTGTATGTTTGTCACTGACTCCTCTAGGCTTTCTTTTCTGGTTTCCAGCACATCAGATAAGATCTCAGAGCTTTTCTCTACATTGTCCAGGAAAAGCGCAATTCTTTCCTGATTCTCAACATCCAGAAGATTGCTGATTCCCTGAACCGCATGATCAATGTTGGAGACGATATCCTCTGCCTTTTTCCCCAATCCTCTGCGGGTCGTGATTTCTCCGTTTGGTTTTAGATTTTCAGATTCATTGGTTCCGCCGGATAACTCCACAAACTTTTGTCCTGTGACTCCCATGTACATCAGAGAGGCGGTCATGTCCTTTTTCACATCAAATCCTCTGTTGACCTCGACATACACAAGGATGGAATTGATATCACTCGGATTGACCACTATGCGGTCCACCCTTCCCACCTCAACTCCCTGGTATTTGACTGAAGAGCCTTCAAACAATCCATTGACAGAAATCCCCTTAAAATTGACAAAGTAGGTGTTCCCAGCCTCTTTGAACGTCGGAACCAGAAAAATAGCGAGAACCACAAATAAAACGACCAGAGACATCACCAAAAATATTCCTAATCTTGCTTTTTGTTGTTTAGTCATGGTTTCTCCCCTTTTTCAGAAAAAAAGTTTCGATAAATGCATCATCCATTGAAAAAAGGTCTTCGTATTTTCCTGAAAAATGCATTTCTCCCTCACGAAGGACCATCACTTTGTCAGCGATTTTTTCTATGGAACGGAGCTCATGGGTCACCACCACCACCGTCATCCCCAACGTTTGTTTCAAGTCCAGCAAAAGTTCATCCAAACCAGACGATGTGATCGGATCAAGCCCGGCTGAAGGTTCATCACAAAATAGGATCTCCGGGTCAAGAATCATAGCCCTTGCCAGCGCAGCTCTCTTTCTCATTCCGCCTGAAAGTTCCGAGGGATATTTTTCTAAGCTTTCACCCAGTCCGACCTGGGAAAGCCTCTGATAAACCGCCCGTTCCTCTTTCTCTCTCTTCAATGACTCCTGTCTCATTCTAATGGGAAGAGCCACATTTTCATAGACATTCAGAGAGTTGAGCAAAGCGCCGTTCTGATACAAAACACCGATTCGCTTGTAAAGAGAATGCAGACTCTCTTCAGAAAGAAAATCAATTTTCTCTCCCGAAAAAAAGATGTCACCTTTGAGGGGAGGTATCAATCCGATCAGAGTTTTCATAAGAGTGGATTTTCCGCATCCGCTTTTGCCGAGCATAACTGTGACCTGTCCTTTGGGAATCGAAAAATTCAACTTTTTGAGGATAGTGGCATTTCCATAACCGACGTCCAGGTCACTTACTGTTATGATGTCCATGTTTAAAAATAAAGAAAAAAAGCAAAAACACAGTCAAGAAGAATGATCAAAGAAATGGACAGCACCACAGACTCTGTGGTCGCCCTTCCCACTTCTTCTGCACCTTTCTTCACAAAAAATCCTTTGAAACCACTGCTGATGATGATGGCCCAACCAAAAATCATGGTCTTGACCAGTCCAATAAAAAAGTCCTTAAGAGACACAATGTTCAGCATCTCCCTGATAAAACTTTCCGGAGGGATTCCTGAGAAATACCTCCCCACCATAACTCCACCGAAAATGCCCACAAAATCAGCTATGGCCACCAGAAGAGGAACTGCTAAGGTGATGGCTATCAGACGGGGAACCATCAAAAATTTCTCAGGGATAATGCCCATGGTTTTCAAGGCATCGATTTCATCCAGAACCTTCATGGTGGATATCTCTGCCGTCACAGAGGCGCCTATTTTTCCAGCCAAAATCACACCGGTCATCAAAGGAACCAGCTCCCTGAGCATGGCGATTCCCACAAACCATGAGAGATAGATATCTGCACCGAACAGTTTGAGCTGGGCCGCAGAGGTGAGAGAAATGGTCACACCAACCAGAAAGGTGATCAAACACACGATGGGAAACGATTTGTAAGCCATAAAGAAAAATTGCTTCCCTATCTCCCCGGGATAAATCCCCCTCTTTTTTATCAGATACTGGCCTGTATAATACAGTTCATCGGCTAAGAGCTGGAAAAATGTTCTCAGATGCTGGAGCTGCAGCAAAAACTGATCAGCTATAATCTCGAATCTTTTGGATTGAGTCTTCATTACAGTGTTTCAAATTTTATTATATATAAAAACGCCCTCATGTGATAGAAAAAACACGGAAAACAAAGTATAATCTTTAAACAAACAAAAAAATGTCGGAGGGATGCATGAAAATAACCAGGAGAAATTTTATAAAAAGTACAGGTTTAAGCTTTGCCGGTATAGGGATAACTGCAAAAAAGAAAGTATTATCTTCGCTTTCAAAAACAAATGAATCTGAAAAACTGCTCCTGAAAGATCCTGACCAACCCAAACCAGCTCCAAAAAATTACGATCGCCTTCCCCTTGATTGGTACAAAAAGACCGTCAAGCGCCTCAGAGAAAAGGCTGGGGCCCGGGGAGTTGATGCCGTGATACTGGCAGATTCCTGGAATATGACGTATTTTACAGGGAACTTTATGACCAGAACAGAAAGGCCCTGCTGGGTGGTGATCCCTGTTAAGGAAAATGCTCTTTTTTGGTATACACCTGGGCTGGACAATGAGCTGGTTAAATCCTGGTGGTGTACAGACATGGAGTATTATTATGATTTCCCTCACACTGAGGGAGGCTATCCAGATAAAGGAAAAGTGGTGAAAGGGAACACAGTCGATCTTTTTGAGTGGCTGCTTAAGGGACTGAAGAAACGAGGGCTGGGAGATAAAGTGTTGGGATTTGACTCTGAATTCACCCCTTCCCGAATGAAAAAAGTCAAAAAGACACTTCCAAAAGCGCAGATTCAGGATATCAGTGACATCTGCATAAAAATGAGGATGGTCAAGACCAAAGAAGAGATTGCTCTTTGTCAGAGGTCCATGGATTATTTCAGCAAGATCCATGCTTTTGGGAGAGATTATATTTTGGAGAGAGGTACGGATGCTACAGATTTTGAAATCCGCCATGCGTTGGAGGAATATGGAACGGAATTAATCCTTAAGGATATCAAAAGAGACGGAAAGCCTCACAATGCGGTTGGCATCAGAGTCGGTATCGGCTGCCGAACTGGAATGGGTACGGCTTACCCTCACCCAAACCAGTTTCACCACAATAAGATAAAAAAAGGGGATTCCCTTCAGATAGCCGGAATAGTCACTATCGGAGGTTACGGTGGGGAACTCTACCGCTACTACCAACTTTCACCCTGGGATGCTCACCGCGAAAAGGTCTGGGAAGTTGTCACTGAAGCATGCCGTATTCAGGAGAGAGAATCAAAAGCTGGAGTGACCTGTGGTGAAGTTGCTTACAAGGTCCACAAATATCAGGCAAATCAGGGAAAAGACATACAGAAGCTTCTCTATCAGAGAGTTGCCCATGGACAGGGAATGGAAGGACATCAGCCTCCCTATATTGCCTTAGGAGACCAGACAGTCCTTAAAGAGGGCATGACATTCAGTGTTGAGCCAGGCTTGTTTGACCCTGAAAACGGCTTTGGATACAATCCGAGTGATCTCTTGCTCGTGACAAAAAAGAAAGGTGTGTTAATGGGGAGTGTCCCTTATTCCAAGGAGTGGATGTTTTTAAAACTCTGAAAGGGATGAAAACAATAATAAGCATATCAAAGGAGTGGACATGTGTTCAGAAGCCATAACGCTATCTCTATCCGGGCAGGTTGCTGTTGTCACAGGAGGTTCTCGGGGGCTGGGCAGGGCCATTGCGCTGCTGTTTGCTAAGGCAGGAGCGCATATTGTCGTAAATTACATAAAAAATAAGACTGCCGCTGATGAACTCAAAAAAGAAGCAGAAAAATACGGTGTTCAAGTCCTTGTTGAGCAGGGAAATATTGCTGATTATGACGACTGCAAAAAGATACTGGAGAAGACTCTCAAACAGTTCAATAAAGTCGATATTCTGGTTAACAATGCAGGCATATGGGAACCGGGACATATCGGTGATATCCCACCCGATTCCTGGCAGAGAGTCATCAATGTGAACTTAACAGGAGTGTACAATTTCACAAATTTGGTGGTTCCGGTGATGAAGAGGCAAAAGCGCGGCAATATCATTAATGTTTCCTCACGATGTTCCAGAAGAGGAGAAGAGGGTTCGTCATCCTATGTTGCCACAAAAGCAGCTCTCAACGGCTTCACCCGATCTATAGCATTAGAACTGGGACCTTACAATATCAGAGCCAATGGTGTGGCGCCTGCATGGATATATTCGGATATGACTAACCAGCATTTGAACGAAAAAGGAGTTAAAGAGGAGATTTTAAAGACGATTCCCCTTGGAAGAATTGGTGATCCGGAGGACGTGGCCCATCTCTGTCTCTTTCTTGCTTCGGATCTCTCAAGTTATTTAACCGGAGAAACCATATTTTTAAGCGGCGGTTCGATATAGAGTGATTCCCCCCCCAAACTCTTCATTGTAAGAGACATGGAGAAATCTTCATTGATATGTTTCTTTTCTTTTTTTGACGGGGGTATGATCCTGTGCTATACATAGTGGTCATGAAAAAAACGCTTATACTTTCACTTGTCCTTTTATTGTTTTCCCCTCTATTTATCCGGATTCGGGCTCAGGAAAAAGACACATCGATGTTATCAGCTGAGGTTTTTTTTATTCCCGATAACAGTTCTTTTAAACTGGATGGCCTGATGGATGAGTCTTTCTGGGACAAAACGATACCTATCGGACCTTTGACCATGGTTGAACCTCAGGAAGGAGTGTCTCCCAGTGAAAGGACTGAAGTCCGGGTTGCTGCCTCCAGTGATGCGATATATTTTGGCATCACTTGTTATGACAGCAGACCTGACAAAATTGTAAGCTATACCATGCAGCGCGATGCGCGGCTCAGAGGAGAAGACCATATTAAAGTGGTATTGGATACATTTTTAAACGGAAGGACCGGCTATATTTTTGCAGTCAATCCTAACGGAGCCCGTTATGATGCCTTAATAGAGAGAGAAGGAGAAGGCGAGAATCAGCAGTGGGATGGCATATGGGAAGCCGCAGCCAGGCTTTTTGAGCAAGGCTGGAGTGCTGAGATATATATCCCGGCAAAGACCCTCCGCTTTGGAACGGGTCTGACCCAGTGGGGTTTTAATGTCGAGCGCCGCATCGAGCGGCTGCTTGAGACTGACCGCTGGGCTTCCCCAAACCGGAATTATCGAGTCTCCCATATCAGCCAGGGAGGAAGGCTTACGGCTCTTCCTGCCTTTAAGCAGGGAATGGGACTGACAGTAAGGCCTTACGTGCTTGCTAGCCGGAGTCATGACAACTCCGAATCCTCCATTAAAAGGAATTTTGAACCCGGCCTGGATGTCATGAAAAATTTTGGAGGAAATGTCACTGGCCTTTTAAGCATTAATACGGATTTTGCCGAGACTGAGGTCGACACCCGCAGGGTCAATCTGACAAGGTTCCCGCTGTTTTTTCCAGAAAAAAGGACTTTTTTTCTGGAGGGTTCGGATATATTTAATTTCGGCCTGGGTATGGGATTTCACCACAGCAGGGATATTGTGCCTTTTTTCAGCCGTCGTATCGGGCTGATAGAAGGACATGCGGTACCGCTTGACCTTTCAGTTAAAGCAACAGGCAGTCTAGGCCGCTTTAATTTTGGAGTGCTTGATACAGTAACCCGCCCGGTGGATGGGCTGGCCCCCAGGACAAATCTCTTTGCTGCACGCGGCTTTCAAAATCTTTGGGCCGAATCCAAGCTGGGTTTTATTGTGACTGCCGGTGATCCCCTGGGTGGAGAACAGAGTTGGATGACAGGTCTGGATTTTGTGTATAAAACGTCCCGCTTTCAGGGTGACAAGAATTTTCTCATAGGTGTTTGGGGCCTGGTAAACAACCGCGAGGGTTCGGGAAGTGATTGTTCTGCATTCGGATTTGAAATTGATTTCCCCAATGACCTTTGGGATATTGCTCTGACTGGAAAACGGATCGGCGAGGATTTTGACCCAGCCATGGGATTTGTTCCCTGGAAAGGGATATATAAATACAACATCAACATTGCCTATAGACCCCGTCCGAAATTATCCTGGCTCCGGCAGATATGGTATGAACTGTTTGCGAGCATGGTTACTGATCTGGACGGCCAGCCTTTCCAGTGGCGGATATTCACGGCTCCCATTAACTGGCACTTTGAAAGCGGGGACCGAGTGGAATTTAATCTTGTGCCCCAGATGGAGAGGCTGCCTTATTCTTTTGAACTTTCTCCGGGAGTCTCTGTAGATGAGGGAAAATATCAATGGATGCGCTACCGTTTGGAGTATAGTTCTGCCAGTAAGCGAAGGATTAGGACTAAATTAACCTGGTGGTTCGGATCGTTTTATGACGGACATATGAACCAGTGCCAGGGTGAGCTTGCCTGGAGACCCTCCCATCGGATCAATCTTGCCTTGGAAGGGGAATGGAACTTTGGCAGTGTCCCGTCAGGAGATGTTGATATTCGTTTGGTGCAGAGCCGCATCAACCTGTTTTTTTCTCCTAATTTCCAGATTTTAAGCTTTTTCCAGTATGATAATCTCACAAAGTCTTTGGGAATGAACACAAGGCTGCGCTGGACTTACCGCAGTCTTTTAGATGTATTCTTGGTATACAATAGGAATTGGCTGGATACAGAGCGGACCTTACTGCCGCAATTGAATCAATTTTTCATAAAGATCCAGTATTCCTGGCGAATGTAAAAAATAAGAATTCCTTAGATTATTGATGCTTTGGTCAGTTATAAATCATTCCGGTTTTACCCCAAAATCGCAGTTCTAAGATTTCACAGTGAACCAGTTTATAAAAAAGAGGATATCCTAAGTGAAGTTGCTTATACATGAGGAAAGAAAATGAAAGCTTTCTGAATACTAATGCCAACTTTTTTTCAGCCCCAATCGTCATAGATACAGAGGAGTTGGACTATGCTGATAAATTATCTCAAAGTTGTCTGGCGCAACATCAAACGCCATAAAGGTTATTCCTTCATCAATGTGGCTGGCCTGGCGCTCGGCCTGGCCTGCTGTTTGCTCATCTGCATCTGGGTTTTGGATGAACTGAGCTATGACAAGTTTCACCAAAACGCTCCCAACCTCTACCGGGTGGAAGAAGACCAGGACTATTCCGGACGGATCTATCATGTCACAGTCACCCCGCACCCCCTGGCTCCTGCGCTGGTTGAAGAGATCCCGGAAATCATTGACGCCACCCGCTATGTCTGGGCCGGCGGCCAGCTGTTCCGCTACGGAGACCAGGCGTTTTATGAGAACAGTGTGCGCGCGGTCGATCCGTCTTTTCTGAAAATGATGACCTTTCCTCTGGTCCGGGGCAATCCGGACACAGCCCTGGATTCGCCGTTCTCGCTGATTCTCTCAGAGGACCAGGCCGAAAAATACTTTGGTGATGACAATCCCATGGGCAAGGTCATAAATGTCAATAACCAGCATGAACTCACTATCACCGGAGTTATGGAAAATGTCCCGCACAATTCCACTCTTCGGTTCAACATGCTGGTCCCTTACAAACTCTTGGAACGGCTGGGAGCCACCAACGATAGTTTCGGAAGCAATTCCATCACCACCCTGGTCCAGCTTCAGGACAGCGCCGCCATGGACCAGGTCAACCCCAAAATCCGAGGATTTATCAAAGAAAGAGTCCCGAAAACCACCACGGAATTGATGCTCATGCCTTTCACCCGCCTGCATCTGCATGCCTACTGGGGATACGAGCATGACCCCGGGGCCATTCAATATGTCTATATATTTTCCATTATCGCTGCTTTTGTGCTTTTGATTGCATGCATTAATTTTATGAATCTCTCCACAGCCCGATCAGCAAACCGCGCCCGGGAAGTGGGTTTGCGCAAAGTCGTGGGTGCGACAAAAAGCCATCTTGTCCGTCAGTTCTACGGAGAATCCATCATCTTCGCCCTTATCGCTATGGTCTTTGCCGCGGGCATCACAACGCTTCTGCTTCCGTCTTTCAGCACTCTCTCCGGCAAGAACCTGTCCTGGGGCGTGGCGGGTGCCGGAACTCTGGCCATCGGACTTCTGCTGATTGTGATCATCACCGGGTTTGTGGCCGGAAGCTATCCTGCTTTGCTGCTCTCATCCCTTCAGCCCGCCCGGGTGCTTAAAGGACGGAGAGGAACTCCTTCCGGCAGCGCACGATTTCGGAAAATCCTGGTGGTGGTGCAGTTTTCTCTCTCCATTCTGCTTATTATCGGCACAGTGGTGGTGTACAAACAGCTCAAATACATGCGCGGCCGTGACCTGGGGTGGAACTCGGAGCACCTGATCTATGCTTCTTTGCCCGATGAAGCAGGGGATGTGTACACACCTTTGAAACAGGCCCTGAAACAGGACCCGAGGGTGATGCATGTGTCTGCGGCCAGTCATCTGCCTTCAAGTATCGGCAGCAACTCGGGCGGAGCGGACTGGGACGGCAGGGACCCAAACCTGCATGTCCTTATCGGACAGACCTTTGTGGATTACGACTATATCCCGGCTGCCGGCATTGAATTGAAGGAGGGCCGGCACTTTTCCCCCGAATACCCCTCTGATGTCAATCACGGATTTCTGGTGAACGAGGAAGTAGCGGCGTTGATGGGAAAAGATTCGGTGGTAGGGGAACGCTTCCATTTTGTAGGCGTTGACGGACAAATCGTTGGGGTTATGAAAAATTTTCATTATTCCTCCATGCGCACCAAAATCGAACCTTTGGCTGTTCTGCTGGCCCCGGATTACGTGCGTTTTCTACTGATCCGCATCCCCCCGAATGATATCTCAGGATCCGTGAATTTTATCCAGAATACCTGGAAGAAGATCATTCCCGGCTATCCTTTGGAATATCATTTTATCGACGAAAACTTTGACCGAATGTACCGCAGTGAATCCCGTATGGGGACCCTGCTGAATATTTTCGCTGTCCTTGCTGTGGTCATCGCCTGCCTCGGTCTCTTTGGACTGGCTTCCTATACTGCGGAGCAGAGGACCCGGGAAATCGGAATCCGCAAGGTCCTGGGAGCGGGGGTCCCAAGGATTCTGACGCTGATCACCCGGGAATTTTTCCTTCTGGTGCTGCTGGCTAATGTGATTGCCTGGCCTGCCGCTTATCTGATCATGAACAACTGGCTCAAAGGATATGCCTACCGCACCGGCCTGGACTTTGGATTGTTTGCCGCTGCTCTGGGTATGGCCCTGCTGGTCGCTGTCATTTCCGTGGGCTACCAGTCGTTCCGGGCCGCCACCCAGAATCCCGCCGACGCTATCCGGTATGAATGAGAAGGGCCATTTTGTTAAAACAATTGCAGCAATTTTATTATTATTAGCCGTTTATATCTAGCAAAGTGTTTAATCGAAACCATCTTTAATATAGACTTAAGAAGGTTTTTCTGATATTTGATCTCTTATGGATTTTTGTTGATTCAAAGTTACTCTTGTGTGTATGATAATCGATAATCCCGCTAAGAGGCCGGCAATGAAAGGGAATAAAAATCAAATCCCTATTTTTGAGGGGGAAAAAACGAGTTAATGGTGTCGAGGGAGGATAAGGATGGAAACATGTTGGTTTTGTAAGAAAAACGCGGCCGATCAGGTATTCAAGGTTGAAATGGTCAAACTAATTAGCAGCTATGTGTCAGGAGGCATGAAAGAAAAGCAATATTTAGTGAAGAAAATACCGATTCCCAGGTGTTCAAGATGTGAGAATATTCATAGCTGGGTTAGAAAACGATTTAATACAAGTTTGTTTTTGGGATTTTTAATCGGAGCCATTCTAGGTATTTTAATGCTTACTCTATTCATTAGAGACCCAAAATCCTTAGAATCTGGCGTACTGATGTTCGTGATTTTTCTCTTTTTAGGAATTGGTCTGGGATTTGGTTTTCTCCTTGCTCTAACAACTCTTCGGTTGATAAAAAAGAAAAAATACCCGGAGGAACTATTCGGTGAATCGAAAATCAAATCATATGAAGGGAAATCACTTAAAAAACATCCGATGGTGGAGGAGTTTTTCAATAAGGGATATGAATTTGGGAATAAATCGCAGAAGGTTTAGATCATATTCACCAAAAAAGATTTATTGATGGGCCCACAAGTTCCTTTTGAAGTGTTTCTTCTTCCAAATGTGTTCTTATAATGAAAATTATTCCTAATTAAATATTTATCTAGAAAGGAGACATATAATGCCCACTCCCACTGAAATCCTTAACGGGCTTGCCTTGACAGCCAATGAAATGACTGCTCTGGCTGTTGTATGGCATGTTTTTGCAGCCTTAGCCATTATTGGGATTATTTTTGGCTGGCGGCCGTCAAGAAAGACGGGAGCGAGTTTATCAGCCCTTCCGCTTCTATCAGTCAGCGTCCTGGCATGGATCTACAGCAATCCGTTTAACGGAACGGTATTCCTATTATTTGCTGTTGTTCTGATAATAATCGGCCTCAGAATGCCCCATGAAAAAATACAAAAAGCTCCCACCTGGGCTTTAATATTCGGTGCTCTTATGATTGTTTTCGGCTGGATCTATCCGCATTTTCTTGAAGGCGGATCGTGGTTTAAGTATTTGTATGCAGCCCCCTTGGGCTTGATACCTTGTCCAACTCTTTCCTTTACCATTGGCTTTGCCCTAATTGCTAACGGGTTCTCTTCCCGAGCCTGGTCCATAATCCTTGCAGCTATTGGTGCCTTTTACGGTATTTTTGGAGCTTTTCGATTAGGAGTTCATATTGA
Organism: Candidatus Aminicenantota bacterium; assembly: GCA_014727835.1. Taxonomy (GTDB): domain Bacteria; phylum Acidobacteriota; class Aminicenantia; order Aminicenantales; family Aminicenantaceae; genus WJMT01. The sequence continues at coordinate 22,468 of WJMT01000064.1, forward strand.
CTTTGTTCTCCTGGCAGGATCCTTGTTATTATTGATACAAGCGATCACCTTAAAACCTTCTTTGACAAAATCATAACCTGGAAGGGGTCGGAAATCATAATCACTGGTTACCCCCGGACGCTCTGCAGTTGATTCACATTTTGGTTGACTTGGTGATCCTCTTTTTGCTCAGACAGTGGGTTATCCTTCAACACCCGGCTGACCCAACAGAATGGCTGCCATCATAGGTCATGATCTATCAGTTACCGGCCATTGATTTTTTAAGTTTTTCCAGTGATTCTTCAAATTCTTTGCCAAGGAATTCCGCACGCGTATAACCCATGAATAATGCGTTTGATTTGAGGGAGGAAAACGCATTATTGAAATTGACAATCGCTTTATTGAGAGCTTCGACTGCCCTCTTATCATCAGTCCAACTCAATGCCCAGGCATTGATCTTCAATAGACCACTCATTCCCGAAAACGATTCAAGCATCAACACTCCAAGACCTTTCATGGGGTCAATGCCTTTCATAGCAGCAAGGCTAACCATACCTAAGTACTCGCTAAGCCATTTATTAAGGTTTTCTATTAGGGCTTCCACGGCAGAGCTGCCGATTTTGGCTAATGTCTTTCCAATATAAACGCGGTTTGACGGCGCCCCCCAGACAAAGTCCTGGATCAAAGGCTCCACCGCCACATCACCCAGTTCAACGCATTTATCCCAGTTGGCCTTATTAGCCCAGTAAACAGCACCCGCCACACTGTTATCAGGCTGCCAGCCGAGTTTCTCAAGTGCCTCAGTCGCTATTGCGCGCACAGAAAACAGATTGTCATTCTCTGCCGCCTCAATAAGTGGCTCAACAGCCCGCTTATCTCCGATCTCGCCGAGAGCTTCCGCTGCTCTCATCCGGATACCATAGTGTTCCACATACTCTTTATGTCCTTTGAGGTTGCCCATCACGATATGATAATTTGGATTTAACTTACCCCCAGAAGGCGGCTTATCCCAAACAAAGGTTTCTCCTCTCATGTATGTCAACGCCTTAATAAGGCTCTTGACTTTACGTTTTTCTATCAGTTTCTTCACTTTCTCGCGATTAAATTTTGCCATTTGGTCTCCTCCTTCATCCAATCAATTTATCCATTAACCTGGATTATTCACGAGTCAAGGTTGCGGCAGATGCGAGGCACAAGGCATGAAGGTGCGCTCCGTCACTGCGAATGCCTTGTAGCGAAGCCGGTGCGGTGAGATCAGCTCGCCTCGTAATGAACATCGCCATTTTTTTTTGAATAGGTCAGGTTAATCATATACAGAAAAAATTTTTTATGCCAATAAAAATTTGTGATCACTCTGCAGTTTTGTGAGCGGGAGTTTGTTGAATAAGCACTTTAATAAAGCTTTATAAGTCTATGAGTTAATAAGGGGCCGCATATTCTCAGTGTGATTGAGCCACATCCTTGTCTTTTCATCCCGAAGAGACTAAAATCTGTTGACCGGAGCTATGTGAATGAAACTCAGCGATTATCTAAGCTTTTCTCTCTCCAACCTCTGGTCCCGCAAACTCCGCTCTCTTTTAACCGTATTTGGTGTGATGATCGGCATAGGGGCTCTGGTCTCCATGATATCTTTTGGCAAAGGCATGCAGAAGAATGTCACAGATGTGTTTAAAAAAATGGAACTGTTTAATTACATATCTGTTTTCCCAAGTGAAACTCATACAGATGAATTCGATGAGCCAGGAGTGTCTGAACCACAACAGCCAAAGGGAATCCCCCTGGATGATAAAGCCATTCAGAGCATACGCTCTTTAAGAGGGGTGGAGACCGCATTCCCTGATATCCGGTTTCCCGGCCAGATCGAACTCAACGGGAACCAGGAATTCACTCTGGTGCAGGCTCTTCCTGTCAAATTTGCCCGCTCCAAATTGATCCATATCAAAGTCGGAAAAACCTTTTCGAGCGAAGATGAGGCCTCTGTTATCATCCACAGCTCTCTTCTCCATAGGTTTGGAATCAAAGACATCCAAGAGGGCCTTGGCAAAAAAATCATTATAAAAACATTCTTTTTTGACCTGTCTTCCTTGGACCCGACGAAAATAGGATCCATTCTTTCAGGAAGCAAATTTCCCATTGCGCAAAAAGAGTATGCATTCACCATTGTGGGCATCTCGGAAAATGTAGGGCTGGAAGATCCGTCTCCCTTAAAGAGCCAGGTGTTTATTCCATTTGGAATGTCAAAAAAAATGCAAAAGATTTCAGTCACAAGTCTCTGGGATCTTTTCAGAAAAACCGGGAGTTCCGGATATTCCATGGTCAATGCCCGGCTGTCTTCCCCTAAATTCATCCCTTCGGTCAAGGAAAAAATCCAGCAAATGGGCTTTCAAATCTTTGCATTCAGTGATCAATTTGAAGAGATCCAGACAGGATTTCTGTTCATGGATATGTTTTTATTTGCTGTGGGAATGATTGCCATTGTCGTGGCATCGCTTGGAATCACAAACACCATGGTCATGTCCATCATGGAACGATATAAAGAAATCGGAATCATGAAAGCTGTGGGCGCTTCGAACAAGGATATCAAAAAAGTCTTTTTTTTTGAAACCAGTGTGATCGGCCTTATGGGGGGGACTTTCGGCCTTCTGCTGGGCTGGTTGGTCAGCGGTCTGATAAACCGGGTAGTGAACTATTTTCTCTCCAAACAAAACATCCCCCATATCAATTACTTTGACTTTCCCTGGTGGCTGTGTGCCGGAGCTGTGATATTTGCTGTCATTATAAGCCTGGCCTCAGGAGTTTATCCGGCTATGAGAGCAGCCAAGGTTGACCCGGCCGTGGCTCTCAGGCATGAATAAAAGATCGCGGAACCTTTAGTGGATGCCCTATTTACAGGAAAAAAAAGCCTAAGAATCCATCACAACAGTGACAGTCTGTTTGCCTGGATGAAAAACTACCGCCTCTACTGCGTTTTTGAAGAAGAGCGCGGCTATAAAGAGTTCATAGCATCCCAGTCAAAAGGAAATCCCAAAAATTTTGAATTGTCCCTGCTTTTTTGATAAGTTTCTATTAACACCTATTTGGAGGAGAACCAATATGAGACGCAAAACCATCTTATCAAGCCTTATTTTATCTTTGGTCTTATCACCGTTTCTTTTTTCTCAGGACAAAATCAAAGAACACCCTGCATTATCCAAATATAAAGGAGCGGAATTTATCGCATCCCAGGTTAAGGATTATGCCCCTTATGTCTTGGGCATAGCCAATCAGGAAGAATTAGATGAAGAATTTCGCAATCATAGAGCCTATTTTTCAGACTATATTGACCTGGAAGGAGAACTAACTCGAATCCAGTACCGTCTTCCCAAATCCGAGGGGCTGTTCAAGGTTTTTAAAAACTATGAAACCGCCCTAAACGAGGCCGGATATCAAATCCTTTTCACCACTTCAGAGCAGGAAAGCTCCTATCCTTTCTGGAATGAAATCGTGTATCATCATGAATGGGGAATCAATGCCATCAGAGACGAAGATTTCAGAGATCCCTTTGGACGGGATGGATTCCGATTCATTTCAGCCAAAGGAACCTACCAAGGAAACAACATCTATTTCGCCATCTTCATGAACAATTACGAGGATAATATCTATATAAC
>WJMT01000065.1 GCA_014727835.1 Candidatus Aminicenantota bacterium
AGCATGTGGGATTTGAATCCGTCATGAAAAGGATTCCTGGTCCTTATCTGAGAGCTATTTTTGCCTCCCGGCTGGCCAGCCGATATGTTTATCAATTCGGTTTGGATGCCAATGAAATCGATTTTCACAATTATGTCAATCAATGTGAGTGACTGTCCTTTGTCAGCAGAATAAATAAATTGAAAAATATGTAACTTTTTTCCAACAACGTGCGTATATATAAGCAGATAACATTAGGTTACTGTTTGATATTTTATTGATTTGATAAATATCTTTTATTGGTTTTTTTTGGATTTGAGTTAGAGAGGAATTGGAACACATATAGAAAGTCAAAGGAAAATAGGGGTCGCTGATGAAGATAGATAAAAGAATTTCTGGTCTTTCTGTTTTTTTTATTCTGGCATTATTTTCTCTACTGAATCCGATTTTTGCTAAAGCAAAGGGAAAAGGATGGAATGTGCTGCTGGTCACCATTGATACTCTCCGGACAGACCGATTGAGCTGCTACAGCAGCGAGCATGTGGACACGCCCAATATAGACTCTCTGGCTCAGAGAGGTGTTTTGTTCAAACGGGCCTTTGCTCACACACCCACCACTCTCCCGTCCCACACCAATATTCTTCTGGGTACCACTCCTCTGGTTCACGGTGTTCATGAGAATTCCAATTTCATTGTGAGGGAGGAGCATTTGACTTTAGCAGAGTTTCTTAAGGGCCAGGGATATGTGACCGGAGCGTTTGTGGGTGCGTATCCCTTGGATTCAAGATTCGGCCTGAATCAGGGCTTTATGACTTATGACGATGATTATGGAAGCCAAAGCAACCGGGGGAATAAATATTATGTGGAAAGAAGAGCGGCTCAAGTCGTTGACAGATCTCTGGAATGGTTGAGTCAGCAGTCCTCTCCCTGGTTTCTCTGGGTTCATGTGTACGACCCACACACTCCCTATGAGCCTCCCCAGCCATACAGCGATGAATATAAAGAAGATCTTTACAGCGGGGAAGTGGCTTATGTGGATTCGGAACTGGGGAGGCTGTTCAGGTTTCTGGATACTGAAAAATTTTATGACGACACCTTGATCATTCTGACTGGAGACCACGGCGAGTCTTTAGGAGAGCACAAGGAAATCGATCATGGATTTTTTGCTTACAATTCCACTATTTGGATTCCTTTGTTAGTCTACTTCCCTGGACTCAAACCCGGAAAAGCTGTGGGCTATGTGGCTCACATAGATATTTTCCCAACCATCTGTGAAGTGCTGAAGCTTCAAGAGCCAACTTCTCTTTCCGGGGCATCTCTGCTTCCGGCTTTAAAAGGGAAAAAGCTCAAACACAGCTCCATTTATTTTGAGTCCCTGTATCCGTTTTACAGCAGAGGTTGGGCTCCTTTGCGGGGATATATTAAGGACGAAACCAAATTCATTGAATCCCCAATTCCTGAATTGTATGACTTGAAAGAAGATTTCGATGAGCAGGACAACCTTGCTTCGAGAATGGAAATAGATCCATATCAGAAAGAACTGGATGAAATTATGGAGAGAGGGGCCGGGAACCAACAAACAGATGCCCGGCGCATGCCGGATAGGGAAACTCTACGCAAGTTGAAAAGCCTTGGTTATGTATCAGGGACATCACCCGAAGAGGAAAAAAAGGAATACCGACCGGGGCATGATGTCAAAACTCTCCTGCCTCTTTACTATAAAGCCAATCGAGCAAGAAAAGTCTATCTAGAGGGGAAAACCCAACAGGCCATCAGAATGCTCCAGGAAGTGATTACTGAGAGAAAGGATGTTGATGTGGCTTATTCAAACCTGGCAACTCTCTATAAAGACGAAGGAAACTTGGCAGGAGCTCTCTTGGTTCTGGAAGAAGGAATGAATCAACTTCCGGAGAGTCATGAAATCATCTCCGCATATCTCAATTTTTTAACTGAAGCCGGTCAGAGCGACAGAGTCATCTCTCTTTTTAATGAGGTCAATATCCGGGAGATGGATTACGACCCTGAATTGTGGAATTTTCTGGGGATCGCTCACACCAGAAAGGGAGAGTATGACCAAGCTCTCCAGGCATTGGATAAAGCCCTTTCCATAGATAGGCAATTTGCTTCCACCTACAATAATAAAGGGAATGTGTATCTATCCGTTTTTCTTTCCTCCAAAGATGCTCAGGCTCTGAAAAAAGCTATGGACAACTATCAGAATGCTGTGGAGATCAACCCCGAGGATGCAGTGGCCTATAATGGATTGGGTGCGGCATACAAGCAGGCGGGACAAGAGGATAAAGCCATTGCCTCGTGGGAGCGCGCTCTGTTCCTCCGACCAGAATATGACCAGCCTCTTTACAACCTGGGCTACACTCATATGAACTTGGGAAATCATATGGAAGCCCTCAAACACTTTGTGAAATATCGGGATCTGTTTCAGTACAGCCTTTCTTTGGAAAGAAGAAAAAAAATCAATTCATGGATTCATAAGATCAAAACAGCGATTGCAGTGAAAAGGAAAAAATTGGGATAGACTTCTTTATCTCCAGGATTCATTTTCTCTATTTAATCTGAACTGTTCACGAGTCCAAAAGGAAACCGCTTTGTCTTCTGGATAGAGGTGTAAGTTGACTGGATGAGAAATGTATGTATTATAGTTATCAGTTGTTGAGGTTCAATGATACCAAATAATGACAAACCAAAACCATGTCCCATATGAAGAATAGAGTTTATTTTGTATTGACGTTATTAGTTCTGATTCTGATTTCTGTCCATATCTCTCATTCCAAAACCAAAGGAAAAGGATGGAATGTCCTTTTGGTCACTATTGATACTCTTCGGACAGACCGATTGAGCTGCTACAGCAGCGAGCATGTGGACACGCCCAATATAGACTCTCTGGCTCAGAGAGGTGTTTTGTTCAAACGGGCCTTTGCTCACACACCCACCACTCTCCCGTCTCACACCAATATTCTTCTGGGTACCACTCCTCTGGTTCACGGAGTCCATCAAAATTCCGATTTTGTGGTCCAGGAAAAACACTTGACTTTAGCAGAGTTTTTAAAAGAAAAGGGATATGTCACAGGTGCCTTTGTGGGAGCGTATCCTTTGGACTCCAGCTTTGGCCTAAACCAGGGTTTTATGACCTATGATGATGATTATGGAAGCCAAAAAGACAAGGGGGATCAATATTATTATGTGGAGAGAAAAGCTGATAAGGTAGTGGACAGATCTTTAGTCTGGCTGGAGAAACAATCATCTCCATGGTTTTTATGGGTGCATGTGTTTGATCCGCACACACCTTATCTGCCTCCCCAGCCGTACAGTGATGAATATAAAGAAGATCTTTACAGCGGGGAAGTGGCTTATGTGGATTCAGAACTGGGCCGGCTTTTTGAATATTTGGATTCTGAAAAACTCTATGAGAAAACACTAATCGTCCTGACCGGAGACCACGCTGAAGGATTGGGAGAGCATGGAGAAATGACCCATGGTTTTATGGCCTATAATTCAACCATCTGGATTCCTCTCCTACTTTACTTTCCAGGGATAGAGCCTGGGATTGCATCAGATTATGTGGGACATATTGATATTTTTCCGACCGTCTGTGAAAGACTGAAGCTGAAAAAGCCGGATTCCCTTTCAGGGATTTCTCTTATTCCGATTTTAAGGGAAAAGAAGCTCAGACGTGGCCCTATCTATTTTGAGTCCCTTTATCCTTATTACAGCCGAGTTTACGAGAGGGATTGGGCTCCCATTAGAGGTTTTATTGAAGATAAAAAGAAATTTATCCAATCCCCCATTTTGGAATTTTATGATTTAGAGAAAGACTTCTATGAACAGAACGATCTTGCGCCCACACTGCAGCTGGATGTTTATGAAAAGAAACTCGATGCGATCATGGAGGAATATTCGGATGAAAGCAAGCAGGCATCCCAGAGAACACCAGACAAGGAAACTCTCCGCAAGCTGAGAAGCCTGGGGTATGTTTCAGGGTCATCATCTGAGAAAAAAGACATAGAGTTCGGACCTGAACATGATGTCAAAGCCATTCTTCCTCTTTACAACAAATCCATTGCAGCCAGACAGGTCTATCTAAAGGGAAAAACCCAACAGGCTATCAGGATGCTCCAGGAAGTGATCACAGAAAGAAAAGACATCAGTCTGGCTTATTCAAACCTGGCCACAGTCTATAAAGAAGAAGGCAACTTAGGAGGGGCACTTTTGGTTCTGGAGGAAGGATTGGGGCATCTTCCGGAAAGTCATGAAGTCATCTCCGCTTATGCCAATTTTTTAACTGAAGCCGGTCAAAGCGACAGAGTCATCTCTCTTTTCAAAGAATTCCAGATTCCGGAAATGGAAGAAGATCCGGAATTATTAAATTTTCTGGGCATTGCTCACACCAGAAAGGGGGGCTACAATCAAGCTCTTCAAGCACTGGACAAAGCTCTTTCCATAGACAGTGAACTTGCTTCCACTTACAACAACAAAGGAAATGCCTATCTCTCCATATTCCTGGAGTCCAAAGATCGGACAGCCCTGCAGAAAGCTCTGGATAATTATAAAAAAGCAGTGGACATTGATCCTCAAGATGCAGTGGCATACAACGGACTGGGTGCGGCTTATAAACAAATGGGAGAAGTGGATAAAGCTGTGAAGTCATGGGAAAATGCTCTGTCCCTTCAGCCTGACTATGGGCTGCCTCTTTACAACCTGGGCTACACTCATATGAACAGGGGAAACAAACAGGCTGCCTTGAAGTATTTCAGGAGATATATGAAACTGTACCAGTACAATCTGCCCAGAGAGAGAAGAAAGAAAATCGAACAGTGGATGGAACAGCTGAAACAAAAAGAGAACCAACAAACGGAGGTCAATCCATGGATTCAGTGAAAATCCGGGAGAGAGGACTGCAAACAGGCTCGGCTGTTTTCTTTATCTTTTTGTTGGTGGCAACTTCATGGGCGCAAATCCAGACCAATGGCTATTTTGCCTATGATTTTGTCAATAACCAGGCGGATGAAGGATTTCTAAAAGGGTCCTTTGCCAATCCACGTATGGGATTCACTCTCTCCGGAGCCATCACTCAGAACTCAAGTTTCATATGCGAGGCCCTTTTGAGGGAAGGGGAGCGCATTGAATTGAAACAGGCACTGGTGATTTTGAAGTTTTCAGATTATTTTGTATCCAATTTGGGTCTTTATTTGGTTCCTTTTGGGAAATACAATGAAGCCAACAGGCCTCATCAGACCGAATTCATAAACTCTCCTTTGACTGCTCAAACTTTTTATCCCAGAGACTGGAGAGATATGGGATTTCTCATACAGGGCCGAGTGAAGGGGATCTATTATTCTGCTTACCTTGGAAACGGACTTCAAGAGGCGGATAAACTGAGCCGTGGGCTTGCTTTTGATGACAACAACACATCTCAGTCCATTGGAGGAAGAGTGGGTATCTTTCTGGACCAGGGATTTGATGTGTCTTACTCTCATCACAGGGGCAGATATGATAATGAGGAAGAGAGAAATCTGGTCTATCATGCAGGAAATGTGGAATGGCAGACTGAAAATTTTCGCATATTAGCTGAATACATATTAACATCCATAGATAATCCTGCTGGTTTTCAGCAAGGTGAAGGGGAGGGATATTTTGTCCAAATGTCCATCCGTTTGGGGCAAATCAGGCCTGTGGCCAGTTTCCAAAAAATCAAATATGAAGATCCCTTTCACGGACCTGGGTTTTTGGCTCCTCCTGTACCTGGAGAAGGAATCGACAGGGAAAAGAAAAGATGGAGCGTGGGTTTTGTTTCCAAAATACTGGAGAATGTCAGGATCAAAGTGGAGTATGACTTCAACACCAATATCAAAGATGAGTTCAAACACGATGTTTTTCTCTGTCAGATGGCATTGAATTTTTAAACTTGTTTCCGCAGTTGAGTTTTGATAGAATTCCGCAGGCAGTATGATAATCGAAAAACACTGCTGTTGATCAAAAAATAAGGAAAAAGAGAGCCTCACATGTCCAATATTGCTGTTATCGGTATGCAGTGGGGAGATGAAGGAAAGGGCAAAGTCACTGACCTGCTGACTCCGGCATTTGATATCATTGCCCGGTATCAAGGGGGAAACAATGCAGGTCACACCGTTTATGTGAAAGACAAAAAGATTGTCCTTCATTTGATCCCGTCAGGAATCCTTCATAAGAACAAATTGTGTGTGATCGGAAATGGAGTTGTGCTGGATCCCAAGGCTTTTCTGGAAGAGCTCGATCAGTTGAGAGACTTGGGAGTGGAGGTAGACCACAATATTGTCGTCAGCAAAAATGCACATCTGATCCTTCCTTACCATCCTTCTATAGAAAAGATCACCGAACATGCCATGGGTCAGAACAAGATCGGCACCACCTGTAAAGGAATCGGCCCTTCCTATGTGGATAAAGCCGCCCGTCTAGGTGTAAAGGCCGGAGACCTTTTGAATGAGGACATTTTACAGGCCAAGATCGATCAAAATATCAGACAGAAGAACATTGTTTTTTCTCATCATCAGAGACCTTTGATTGATACAGAAAAGATTCTGGATGAATACTTAAAGTATGGGGAAAAAATCAAAAAATATCTTCAAGATGTGTCCTTTCTGCTTGATGAAAAGTTGAAAAAGGGCGCATCTGTCTTGTTTGAAGGAGCGCAGGGGACATTATTGGATTTAGACCATGGGACATATCCTTATGTGACCTCCTCCAATTCAACAGTGGGAGGAGTGTGCACAGGACTGGGTGTTGGGCCGGATAAAGTGGATCATGTGATGGGTGTGGCCAAAGCGTATTCAACGCGAGTCGGAAACGGACCTTTCCCTACAGAAATTCATGGAGCTATGGGGACTCATCTTCAACAAACAGGGAATGAATTCGGGGCTACCACCGGACGTCCCAGAAGATGCGGATGGCTTGATGCCATGGCTTTAAAATACGCTGTCAGAGTCAATGGGATTCAAAAAGTAGTTTTGACCAAGTCCGATGTTCTGGATGGCCTAGAAGAGATTAAGGTCTGCACAGGATATACTTATAAAGGATCAAAAGTGGAGAGTTTCCCAACAGAGAGCTGGATTCTAAAAGAAGTCAAGCCATTATTCAAGGTCATTAAAGGGTGGAAGAACAGAGTCCAAGGGATCCATGACCACTCCTCTCTTCCCAAATCCTTCCTGGATTATGTCCGGTTCATTGAGGACCTCATTCAAGCAGAAGTGGTCATGATCTCAACCGGGGCTCAAAGAAAAGACACGGTTTTCATCCAGGAAAAGATGAACACTTTATTGGATATCCGTAAGATCATGGGATAATAAGCGAAAACAATGGAATCAAAACACACTCAGTGGCTCGAAATCAATGCCAAAGCCCTTGAGCACAACATCCGTCAGTTTCAGAGTTTGCTGGGAGAGGAGCGTCGGCTTCTGGCTATGGTCAAAGCCAATGCCTATGGCCATGGCATGAGGGAAGTGTCGCAAATTGCTCTAAAATCCGGAGTTGACTGGCTGGGAGTCAATTCCATTGATGAGGCGCTGATTTTGAGAAATCAGGGGATTCAATGCCCCATCTTATGTGTGGGGTATATCCCTTTGCACAGACTGAAAGACGCGGTCCAAAACAAGATTCGAATGACGGTTTATAATGAGGATTCTATAAAGGAGTTGGCCCAAATTTGCCGGTCGCAGAATATCAAAGCCCACCTTCATATCAAAGTGGAGACCGGAACCTACCGTCAAGGCATTCATGAGCAAGAAGTCATTCCTTTCATCAACCATATCCGCAAACACAAAGGATTGGTCATTGAAGGGGTTTCATCGCATTTTGCCAACATCGAAGATACCACGGATCACAGTTATGCCGAAAACCAGCTCAATAGATTTCAGAACTTTATCCGTATCATTGAAAAACAGGGAGTTCAAGTGCCGTTCAAGCATATGGCATGTTCAGCTGCAGTGATTCTGTTTCCCCAAACATATTTTAACATGGCAAGAATAGGGATTGGAATGTACGGACTGTGGCCGTCCAATGAGGTCTATGTCTCCAGTCTATTGAGAGAGTCCCCCCAGTTTGTTTTGAAACCTGTGCTTTCCTGGAAAACCAGGGTTGCACAGGTGAAAAGAGTTCCCAAACACGAATTCATTGGTTATGGATGCACTTATAAAACAACCAGAGATACGTGTCTGGCTGTGATCCCGGTTGGGTATTATGATGGATATTCCAGGGGACTTTCCAATGCCTCTTATGTGCTCATCAAAGGAAAAAGAGCGCCGGTGAGGGGAAGAGTGGCCATGAATTTTATTATGGCTGATATCACAGATATTCCTTCAGTCCAAGTGGAGGATCCTGTGACTCTGATAGGAAAAGAGAAAGGAGATTCCTTCACTGTTGATCAAATGGCCTCTCTGATAGGAACCATCAATTATGAGGTCACAGCGAGGATCCGCCCGGGCATTTCCAGGATTGTGGTTTAAGTCTATAAATCCGATAGGATATATTGACATTTTAACGAAAATAATGTATTTTTTGATATAAATAACCAATTTTCATATAATAATGAATCTGTTGTTTCATTGAGACATAGAGTTAATTTTTTTTAAGGAGAACATTGATGAAAGAAAGAGTAGAAAAGGTTTTGAATAAAATTCGTCCTTCTTTAGAAGCCGATGGGGGGAATGTGAAGCTTGTTTCCGTCAAAGACGGCGTTGTCAAAGTAAAGCTCACCGGAGCTTGTGCGGGATGCCCCATGTCCCAGATGACTTTGAAGATGGGCATTGAAAGACTGTTGAAAAAAGAAATTCCCGAAGTTAAGACCGTAGAAGCAGTCTGATTTTTATATCAATAAGGGAGACAAGGAATGAAATACAGTGATGAGGTCATGGACCATTTCCAGAATCCGAGAAATGTGGGTGTGATCAAGGATTCAGATGGAGTTGGAAAGATCGGAAATCCCGTGTGCGGAGATACCACGACTTTTTACATAAAAGTCAAAGATGATAAAATCCATGATATCAAATTTCAGACCTTAGGATGCGGTGCAGCGATTGCCAGTGCCAGCATAGTCAGTGAGTTGGCAAAAGGAAAGACTCTGGATGAGGCCATGAGCATCACCAGCAGTCAGGTGGTTGAAGCTCTGGGAGGACTGCCAGAAAAAAAGGTCCACTGCTCTAATTTAGGTGCAGATGCTCTTCATAAAGCTGTTGAAAACTTCAGAGCCAAGCAAAAAGGCGAGGAAAGAGAAGCAGATAAGAAAATGATTGAAGAAAAAGAGTTCATGTGTCCCAAATGCGATGACTCTTTGTCTGAATCTGAATTGTTCTGCCGGAGATGCCATATTGAATTAGCTTGCTGTCCGGAATGCGGGAAACCCAAAAAGAAAGCAGATGAAGAGTGTCCTCACTGCGGGGCCACTAAGGTCCGGGTTTAGGAAACCATCAGCACACAGATCTTCCATTTGCAAAACAATCCAATGAACAAAAACAAAATGATCCAAAAAATAGATGAATTGAAAAAGCAAAGGAACGCAGTTATCCTGGCACACAACTACCAAAGAGGAGAGGTGCAGGATGTGGCTGACTATGTGGGTGATTCTCTAGGTCTGAGCATCAAAGCTGCTCAGACCGATAAGGATGTCATTGTATTTTGCGGGGTTTATTTTATGGCAGAGACAGCTGCCATCCTGGCTCCGGATAAAACAGTTTTGATTCCGGAAGAAAAAGCCACCTGCCCTATGGCGGATATGATCAAAGAAAGCCAATTGGAGGAATGGAAACAGAAGAATCCCGGCAGCCAGGTGGTCTGTTATGTGAACAGTACTGCGGACGTGAAAGCCGGATGTGATATATGCTGCACTTCTTCCAATGCTGTGCAAGTGGTTGATTCGTTAGATGAGAAAAAAGTATTGTTTGCTCCGGATAAAAATCTGGCATCTTATGTCGATGACCACAGCCCCAAAGAGATCATTCCTTGGGAAGGTTATTGTTATGTGCATGATGATATCCGGGCTAAGGACATCATGAAACTGAAACAGATTTATCCGGACAGTGAAGTGTGGGTCCACCCAGAATGCCGACCTGAAGTGATTAAGCTGGCAGATAAGGTTTTTTCTACTGGAAAGATGGTTGAAGAAGCACGTAAAACTGAAAAAAAAGATGTCATCATCGGTACAGAAACAGGCATCATTCACAGATTGAAAAAAGAAAATCCCAACGTCAAATTTCATCCTGCCAGAAAGTATGCGGTGTGCAGAAACATGAAGAAAACCACCCTGAAGAAAATCTATCTGTCTTTGAAGAATATGGAGAAAAAAGTCGAAGTTCCGCAGCACATCAAACAAAGAGCTGAAAAAGCGATCCAGAAAATGATGCGCATCAGTGATTCGGATTGATATGGAGAGCATAGAACAGAGAGTTCCCAAAATCATTGATATTCTCAGACAGCTTTATCCCCGAAGTCAGACTGCTTTGAAATTTAAAAATCCTCTTCAGATATTAGTGGCGACTGTATTGTCTGCTCAATGTACGGACAAAAAAGTCAATGAGGTGACCCCGGGTTTGTTCAAAAAATACTCCCGAGTGGAAGATTTTGCTGAAGCTGACCTTAAAGATTTGGAAAAAGAGATCCGTTCCACTGGATTCTATAGGAACAAGTCGAAAAATATCAGAGCCGCTGCCCAAAAAATGGTGGCAGACTTTTCCGGAAAAGTTCCTTCCAATATGAGCGATCTGCTGACTCTTCCCGGAGTGGCCAGAAAGACCGCCAATATTGTGCTGTCCAGTGCATTTCACAAAGCGCAGGGGATTGCTGTGGATACGCATGTCAAGCGGTTGTCTCAGAGGCTGGGATTGAGCGATCAGAAAAATCCGGACAAGATTGAACAGGATTTGATGAAGATCGTGCCCAAAGAGGAATGGCTTCATTTCAACTATAGGCTGGTAAATCACGGCAGAAAGATCTGTCAGGCGAGAAAGCCGCTTTGTGATGACTGCCGGTTGAGTCAACTCTGCCTCTCAGCAGATCTTGGTCATTCATAAATCTGTATGCATTCATTTTAATGTCGTCTCAGCTCTCCCTTTGTTTCATAAAATATGAGTGGTTTGGGTTGTGCTCTGCAGTGATTTCCCTTATGATTAAATCACAACACTCAAGGAGCTGAAATGATCCAAAAAGCCTATCTTTATCATAAATTCAATGATGATAAGGTTCAGTGCGATCTGTGTAGCCACCGGTGCCAGATTTTTCCGTCCAAATTTGGATTTTGTGGTGTCAGGAAAAACAAGAAAGGAGAACTCTACACATTGGTGTATGGAGAACTGATCGCCGTTCATGTGGACCCCATTGAAAAAAAACCGCTTTATCATTTTTTGCCGGGAACTTCCGCGTTTTCCATAGCCACAATCGGGTGCAATTTTCGTTGTGAGTTTTGTCAGAATTGGCAGATCTCCCAAGCATCCAAGAGACAAGAGCAGGTCTTCAGCAAAAAGACGTTCACGCCAAAAGAGATCGTGACTGAAGCTAAAAAAAGCGGCTGCCAGAGCATCAGTTACACATATACGGAACCCACCATCTTTTTTGAATTGGCTTATGACACGGCTCAAATCGCCAAAGAGCAGGGTTTAGCCAATACTTTTGTCACCAATGGTTATATGACCAGGGAAGCATTGGAAAAGATCCATCCTTATTTGGATGCCTGCAATGTGGACCTCAAATCGTTTCGAGAAGAATTTTACATAAAGACATGCCAGGCTCGTCTTCAACCTGTTCTCGACTCCATTGAGAATATGAAAGAGATGGGAATTTGGGTGGAAGTCACCACTCTGATTGTTCCAGAGCAGAATGATTCTGAAGAAGAATTAAAGGATATTGCTGAATTTATTGCACAGGTCGATCAAAATATTCCTTGGCACATCAGCCGTTTTCATCCGGATTACAAAACCACAGATTCAAATCCAACCCCTCTGGAAACACTGAAAAAAGCATATTCTTTAGGAAAAGAAGCCGGTCTCAAATATGTTTATTTTGGCAATGTTCCCGGTGAATCAGACACCACCGAATGCCCTAACTGTGGGAAAAAAGTTCTGATACGAAAGGGATTTTGGCTTGAGGATAATCATGTATCCGGGTCCCGATGCGGTTTTTGCAATGAACCCATCTCAGGAGTATTTCAATGAAGAATTTGAAGTTCCAATATCTGGATCATACCGGAGATGCACAGTTCCGAGCTTTTGGAGATTCTTTGGAGCAAGCGTTTCAGAATGCTGCTCAAGCCACTGCCAACCTGATGTGGGATCCTGATCAAATCAAAGGTCGGATCAAAAAGAGAATCCAAATTTCTGGTAAGGACAGAGAGCAGCTGCTGGTGAATTTTTTGGAGGAGTTGGTGTTTCTTTTTGAATCCCAGGAATTTTTGCTTCATTCTGTCATGGATCTGTCCATAAAGCAGGTCAAAAAAGGATTCCACCTGGAAGCGCTGTTTTTAGGGGACCGGCTTTCTGAGGAGCACGATATTTACGGAAGCGTCAAAGCCGTCACCTACAATGACATGAAGATCAAGAGCAATGACCATTATATGGTCCAGGTGGTATTGGATATTTAAGGAGAATGCAATGAAGTTAAGGCAAATCAATGAATACACATGGGAGATCCCCAAACAGGGAGACATGAAGGTTCCTGCAGTGATTTACAGCTCTTCATCTCTCATTGAAGGAGTGACCAAGGACCGGGCCCTGGATCAGGCCCGAAACATGGCCTGTCTGTCAGGCATCCAGAAGGCCGCTTATGTGATGCCTGATGCGCATCAGGGCTATGGTTTTCCCATCGGAGGTGTGGCTGGATTTGATATGGATCAGGGCATCATTTCTCCAGGGGGTGTGGGATATGATATCAACTGCGGGGTCCGTCTTTTGAGGACAGATTTCAACGAAAAAGAATTGAGCTCGCACAAGAAAGTTTTGATTGATGCAATTTTCAATAAAATCCCTACTGGAGTTGGGAAAGGTCGGTCCCGGACACTCAAAGGCAAAGAAATCAAACAGATCTGTATCCAGGGTGCTCGATGGGTGGTTGAAAAAGGTTATGGAGTTCAGGAAGATTTGGAAAGAACGGAGGAACAGGGATGCATCAAACCCGCTGATCCGGGATTTCTGTCCTCCAGAGCTATCAGCAGGGGATCCAATCAGTTGGGCTCCTTGGGTTCAGGAAATCATTTTTTGGAGCTCCAAAAAGTCACCCAAATCTATGACTCAAAAACAGCAGAGACATTTGGAATCAATTCAAAGGACCAGATATTGGTGATGATCCACTGTGGGAGCCGGGGCTTGGGCCATCAAGTGGCTTCAGATTACATCAAGTTAATGGAAAAAGAGATCGGTACTCAAGGATTGCCGGACAGGCAGTTGGTCAATGCACCGATTCAGTCAAAATTGGGGGAAAAATACTACAAGGCCATGAATTCAGCGGTCAACTTTGCCTTTGCCAACAGACAGATGATCGCTCATCTTATAAGAGAAGTGTTTGAAAATGTGCTGGGAACTTCTGGAAATATGAAGCAGGTATATGACGTATGCCACAATGTGGCAAAGTTTGAAGATCACAAGATAAAAGGAAAGAATACCCGGATGTGCATCCACCGGAAAGGAGCGACCCGAAGTTTTGGCCCTGGTCACAAGGAGATCCCGAACATTTACCGCCATGAGGGACAGCCGGTGCTGATCCCGGGAAGTATGGGAACTTCATCTTATGTTCTGGTTGGGACTCAGAAAGCAGAACAGCTGAGTTTCAGTTCGACAGCCCATGGAGCCGGACGGGTGATGTCCCGAAGGCAGGCTCTGAGGAGCTTCAGGGGAGAAAAGATCAAAAAAGAGCTGGAAAGCAGGGGAATAGAGCTCAGAGCAGCAGGATGGAAGAGCGTAGCTGAGGAAGCCTCTCAGGTCTATAAAGATGTGGACGAAGTGGTGAGAGTTTCAGATTCCCTGGGGATCGGAAAATCAGTGGTCAAAGCAGATCCCATTGCTGTGATCAAAGGGTGATAAGGATAAAAATCTTGAATCTCGCTGAAAAGAAATGAATAATGAGAACATTGTGATTTTGTTTAAACAGGAGAGAATATGAGGGTGATCTTAGCGGGTTACAATGTAGACAGCACTGTGATTGATGAGCTGAAAAAAAACAGCCCGGGCAGAGGAGATGTGACACCCGAGACATTATCTGCTTCTTATGCCCGCATATCCCGGGACCCCCGATCAGTGGACCAACTCCGTTCTGCAGCGCGAGCTGAGGTCAAAAAAGCAAGAAGATCCAACCAGACCATCATATTCAAGATGGGCCACCATTCTGTGGCTGAGCATGCGGTGTTTAATTTTGATGTGATCGGTATGAGCCGGCTGGCCATTGAGAAGATTGAAAAATTCAGGCTCTGTTCTTATACAGAAAAATCGCAAAGATACATCAAGCTCAAAGATGACTTTGTGGTTCCCCAGGAAATCAAAAAATCAGGAAAAACCCAGGATTTTATCAAGGTCATCCGGGAACAGAACAGGCAATATCAAAAATTGTATGAAAAACTCAGACCCTATTTTTATCAGAAATACCCGGATATGGCTCTGGATAAAAAGAAGCAGTCTGTTCTCGATGGCTGGGCCAAAGAGGATGCCAGATACATTGTGAGCCTGGCAACAGAAGGACAGCTGGGCATGACTATAAATGCCCGAAATTTGGAGCTGATGATCAGGCGTTTCTCTTCCAAAAAGCTGGAAGAACTCAAAGAATTCAATCAAAAGATTTACACACTGGCAAAGGAAGTCGCTCCCTCCATCATTCTGTTTACAGAGCCCAATGACTTTGATGGAAAAACCTATCAGGAATTAAGGGATCTGAAAGAAGCATCAGATCTGACAAAGCCCGGCAAATCCAATCCTGTGTGCTTAGTGGATTCCACTCCGGATGCAGACATTAAAGTTGTGGCTGCTTTTCTCCATACCGTCTCTGGAGGTTCATTCCAGCACTGTCTGCAGAGGGCCCGAGGTCTTTCGGATGAGAAACGGAAAAAGGTGATCAAGACAGCGCTTTACTATATGGAATTTTTTGATGCGGTTCCTCGCGAGTTTGAATATGTGGACCTGACTTTTGATTTGATTGTCTCTGCAACCTGTTTTGCCCAGCTGAAAAGACACCGGATGGCCACTCTGACCTCACAGAAATACAATCCAGAAGTGGGTGTGACCATTCCTCCTTCAGTTAAAGAAGTGGGGTGTGAACACGGTTTTATGGATGTAATCCAGAAAACCGATCAAGTCTATATGGAACTGAAGGATTGTATGGAAACCGGAGCTGAATATGTATTGACTAATGCTCATCAAAGACGGGTTCTTCTCAAAATGAATGCCCGGGAGTTCTATCATTTTTCCCGGCTTCGTGAGGATGCCACGGCACAGTGGGAGATCAGAAGACTGGCCCAGCAAATGAGCGAACAAGCCAAAAAAGTGATGCCTTTGACAATGATGCTTATCGGAGGGAAAGACCAGTATCCAGAGATTTATAAATCTGTATTCGGGCGTTCACCCAAACTCAAACCTCCCTAGTTCATTCATCAAATCTGTATGCACCATCATCATACATATTGATGAAGATCCGCAGACTTGCCTGATGTTTTATTCGTTTCAAAGATGATCCTGACTTGAATTCATGTGATGATTTTTCTCTTTATGTGAATACAGATTTGACCTTACAGGCGAGCCGATCTCACCGCATTTGCTTTGTTACGAGACATTCGAAGTGAAGGACCACGTCTTCATGCCTCGTGCCTCGCATCTGCGGCAATCTCGGTTCGTGAAAAAATCAGGGATTTGGGTTGATAGTGGGTGTTTGGTTGAACTCAAGGGTAATGACCGAAACATGAGGATCTGGAGCCTGCTTTGGGACATGCAAATGTGCTCCTGTGCCTGAATATTCTATCTCCAATTGGGTGTCCGGATCTGCCAGAAGATAAGCGGATTCAGCTTCTTTTTCAAGCACAGGGAGGTCAAGAATTCCGTTATCCGGCCATTCAAAAACATGAAAAAAGATTTGATTGGATTTGGTGGTGCTTCGCCCCCATTTCAGGTCTGCAAACAAGCTGGCGTTGGTTCCGTAAATGCTCTCTGCATTTGTTTCCATCCATTTTCCCATGGCCTCAAGCCTTTGCACACTGGACTCTGGGAAAAGCCCTTGGGCTGTGGGTCCGACATTGAGAAGAAAATTTCCTCCTTTACTGACAATGTCGACCAATTTTTGGATCAAATCTTTTTCAGATTTCCAGTTATCATCATGCTTGTTGTATCCCCAATGGTCATTCATGGTCATGCATGTTTCCCAGTCATATCCCAGACCGGTGTCCGGAATTTCCTGTTCAGGTGTCCCGAAATCTCCTGCAGCTGACTCAGGGTCATAGGTTCCTGACATTCCTTGTCTGCCTTTTCCCACTCGGTTGTTGATGATTACACTGGGACGGAGAGTCCTGACGTAATGGTAAAGGTCTGTCCCCCTTTCTTTGTTCCAGGTGTCTTCCCATTCACCGTCAAACCACATCACTCCGATATCCCCGTAGTTAGTTAAAAGTTCTTTGACTTGGCCTTTCATGTATCGGACGTACCGGTCAAAGTCAGCTCCTTTGGCAGAACGGGATTCCCATTTTCGTCGGGGAAGATAGTCGGAGTGATGCCAGTCCATAATAGAGTGGTAAAAACAGAGCCGGATGCCTTGCTTTTGGCATTCATCTGAGAGTTCTTTGAGAATGTCCCGTTTGAAAGGTGTTGCATCTATCACGTCATATTTGGTGAGTCTGGAATCAAAGAGGCAAAACCCATCATGGTGTTTGCTGGTGATGACTATATACTTCATTCCCGCATTTTTTGCTGTCTTGACCCAATCTTCAGCATTGAATTGAACAGGATTGAACTGGTCTGTGAACTTTTCATATTCTTTGACAGGGATCTGCGCTGTGGTCAAAATCCATTCAGCGTGGTCAGTCTCTCCCTTCCATTCCCCTGCAGGTATAGCATAAAGACCCCAATGGATGAACATCCCGAAACGGGCCTCTCTCCACCAAGACATTCTTTGGTCATGCTGTTCTTGGGTCTCTGAAACAGAACTGGTTTCTTTGTCTTTGGGATTTGAGCACATCATGAATCCCGCGGAAACCACTAATATGAATACTATTTTAAGGAATGTTTTCAGAAAATTGTTGACCTTCATGATACAAGACCTCCTTTATGCAATATGATTTATATCATTCCATCCATTCAATCCTGATGCCATAATTCAGGATGGATCAAGATCTGTACGATCTTGTTTTGGGGTCTGGTTATTTTTTTCATGATTTCTTTGTGTTGTTTGTCATGGGTGTTGTCTATAAGAGCTCCCTCCATCAGTTTTTTTGAGGATGCACTGACTTTTTGAAGGATGAAAAATGAATCTTCGGGAATTCTGGAAAATTCTTTGGGAAAGGATACAGAGCGGACTTTTTGTTTAATGAGAGATTCCAAGTGCCGGCATTGGGACATGATTTCGTTTTTGTTGAGGGCTCCTGTGGTTTGGTCTTTGATAAAAGAAGAGGTGTGATGAATATAGAGTCCGATCTCATGGCCGAGGTCCAAGATCTCTTTAAGCTGTGACAAGTTATCATTTAGTTTCAGATTGAAATGAGGGGACAAGGGGCAGATCATGAAAGAGGACCTTATGGAATATTCTTTTTCTATTCTTGCCAACTCCAGTCCTTGTTTTAAAGAATCATGCACATCATGTCTGATGATGAATTTGGGACTCATGATCTGGCTGAAGATCTGAGGTATTTCTGATAGCACATAATGAGCATTGAAGTTGTTTTTGAGGGCCTCAAGGATTTCTCGGTAATCTTTAAGACGGTAATGGATTTTGGATGTGTTTTTTTTGTTCATGTTATTTTTTTTCAATTTTGTAAAATCTTTTTTTTCCCACTTTAAGGACAGCTTCCTCTTTTCCTGAGAGGTTTATGATAAAACCAATATCTGTGATTCTCTGGTTGTCCAAATACACGGCTCCCTGTCTGATCATCCGTTTGGCTTCTCCCCGGGAAGAAAAAATATTTTGATCAGTCAGAAGATCGATCACTGGAGTTTTTCCGGATGAGGCAAAGATGGATTCCATATTTGATGGAGCTTTATTCTGCTTGAAGACCCGTTCAAACTCTCGGGCAGCTTTTTCAGCTTCCTTCCTGCTCCAAAAATCTTGGACAATGGACTTAGCCAATTCAGATTTCAAATCCTTGGGATTGACTTCCCCTTGTTTGGATTTTTTCCGGTATTCTTGGATTGTGGAGATGGGAAGATCAGTGAGCAGCTCATAGTAGCGGTACATGAGGGAGTCAGATATGGACATCACTTTTCCGTATATTTCAGTGGGTGACTCTGAAATGCCGATGTAATTGTCTAAAGATTTGCTCATTTTTTCCACCCCGTCTGTGCCTTCCAAAAGTGGCATGGTCAACACAATCTGCGGCTTTTGGTCATATTCTTTTTGAATGTCCCGCCCTACCAAAAGATTGAATTTTTGGTCTGTGCCACCCAATTCCACATCTGCTTCTAAAGCCACCGAGTCATAGGCCTGCATGATAGGATAAAGGATCTCATGAGTGCCGATAGGCTTGTTTTTTTCTAATCTTTCTGAGAAATCATCTCTTTCCAGAATTCTTGCCACTGTATATTTGGCCATCAAATGAATGATGTCAAAACTGGTCAGCTTTCCCAGCCATTTGGAATTGAATTCAATGATGGTTTGATCAGGGTTCAGGATCTTGAACACCTGATTTTTGTAGGTTTGAGCGTTTTTCTTGATTTGTTCTCGAGTCATGGAAGGGCGGGTTTTGGACTGACCAGACGGATCTCCAATAAGTCCGGTAAAGTCACCGATAAGAAAGATGACTTCGTGACCCAGGTCTTGGAAGTGTTTCATCTTGCGTAAGAGAACGGTATGTCCCACATGAATATCCGGTGCTGTGGGATCAAATCCTGCTTTGACTTTCAAAGGCCGGTTGTTTTTTAGGGAATGTTCCAGCCTGTCCAGGAGTTCTTTTTCCTGGATGATCTCAGTGCTTCCTTTTTTGAGGTATTCAAATTGTTTTTGGGCCTCTTTTTTTATCGACATGTTGCTGTTCCTCTGTTATGTTGATGCTCTATTTTTACATTCTTTGAGGGGGATTGGCAAATGGAGATTCAAAATAAAAGGGTGCTCTCTGCTCAGTCAAGAATGAAGACCCGTCTTCCTTTGACTTTCAGCTTCCCTTCAAAATAAAGTCTCACTGCTTCCGGATAGATCTTGTGTTCTTGTTCCAGTATTCTCTGGCTTAATGATTCTTCGGTATCGTCCTGAAGAACCGGGACCGCAGCTTGAAGGACGATGGGCCCCATGTCCACTTTTGCGGTGACAAAATGAACAGTGGCTCCGGAATATCTCACTCCCCATTCAATGGCTTTTTTCTGCACGTGAAGTCCGGGAAAGGAGGGGAGAAGAGCAGGGTGGATGTTCATGATCCGGTGCTCGAATTGTTCACAGAAACCAGGAGTCAGTATCTTCATATAACCTGCCAGACAAATGAGGTCGATATCTCTTGTTTGGACTTGTTCACAGATCTGGTCATCATAGTCATTTTTGGAAGCGTATTCTTTTGGATTCAAATACAGTGTCTCCAAGCCCTGCTTCTTGGCATGCTCAAGTCCAGGAGCTTTTTGTTTATTACTGAACACCAGGGAGACCTCCGCATTGATGGATCCTTTTTTGACGGCATCATGGATAGCGAGAAAATTGGATCCTCTTCCGGATAAGAAGACCGCGATTCGGCCCCTTTTTTTTGGACTCTGAAATATTTGTTCCGTCATAAGCCCTTCCTTCATATGATAGATTGAAAAATCAAATACACCATATCAATTTTTGTTTTATATTAAAAGAAATTTGTGATTTTGGACTGGGTTATTTGACATGAAATGTGTCAGGGATGGAATTATTCCACAAAGAATAAACTTTTTGGACAGGGATATCCCATATTGTCTCACCAAAATGTCGGACAAATATGTTTTTTCCGCCAGTTTTACCAATGATGGCAAAGGGAACACTTGCTTTTTTTGCCAAAGCGAACAAAGCGTCCTTATCCTTGTTTTTGAGTGACACCAAGATCCGCGAGCAAGTCTCTCCGAATAAAAGAGCATCCGTCCTTATTTGTTGATCAAGCTGAATTTGACAACCAATAGGGGTCTTTCTTAAAACACAGCATTCAGCCAGGCAGTGAGCCAGGCCGCCTTCTGACAAATCATGTGCGGATTGAAGAATTCCTTGGGATATGGCCTCTCGACAGAGTTTCTGGACTCTTTTTTCAATTTCCAGATCGATTTCCGGAACCGGTCCGCATTTCTTGGAATGGATCTGTTTCAAATATTCAGAAGCGCCCAGTTCTTCTTTGGTTTCACCTAACAGAACAATGCAGTCTCCGGCTTCTTTAAACTCCGGACTTATTAAAGTGTCCACATTGTTAATCAGACCCACCACTCCCAGGACTGGTGTGGGGTCAACGGAGGCTCCTTCTGTTTCATTATAAAAGCTCACATTTCCCCCTGTGACAGGAATTTGAAAAGCCCGGCAGGCTTGGGCAATGCCTTCCACTGCTTCCTTGAACTGCCACATGATTTCAGGTTTTTCAGGATTGCCAAAATTCAGGCAGTTTGTCACGCCCAGTGGCTGGGCACCGAGACAGGAGAGGTTGCGGCAGGCTTCAGCCACAGCGATTTTTCCTCCGGTTCTGGGATCCACATAGGTGTAGAGAGAATTCCCGTCCAGTGATATAGCCAGAGCTTTCTGGGTATCCTTGATCCGGATCACCGCTGCATCTGCACCCGGAAGCACAGCTGTGTTTGTCTGGATCATGTGGTCATACTGCCGGAAGATCCATTTTTTGTTAGCAAGTCCGGGTGAACGGACCATCTGAAGAAAAATAGATTCATATTCCTCAGGGAGAGGAACATCACTGGAACATACGGCTGTTTGAGTAGGGGAGTGGGGCTTGGTTTCTCTTTGATAGGCCGGGCATAAATGCACGACAGCGCTCACCGGAAGGTCCACTACGGCCTGTCCTTTTGCAAAGACTTTCAGGTTCTGTGTGTCAGTCACCTTTCCGATGATAACCGCATCCAGGTCCCATCTTTCAAACACCTTCTGAACCTGCTTGATCTTTTCTTTTTTAGCTACAATGAGCATCCGTTCCTGAGATTCGGACAGCATGATTTCATAAGGCGTCATACCCTTTTCTCTTTGAGGAATGAGGTCCAAATCAATCTCAATTCCGGTCCCTGAGTTGGCTGCCATTTCAGTCGTGGAGCAAGTCAGTCCTGCTGCCCCCATGTCTTGGATTCCAAGGACAAGTTTTTTTTCCATCACTTCCAGACAGGCTTCCAGCAGGAGCTTTTCTTTAAACGGATCTCCGACCTGTACATTGGGTCTTTTCTCTTCCAGGTCTTCGCCGAATTCTGAAGAAGCCATAGTGGCTCCGTGGATTCCGTCCCGGCCGGTTTTAGAACCCACATAAAGAACTGGATTTCCTTTGCCTTCGGCCCGCGCATAAAAGATATTCTCTTTTTTGGCAAGGCCCAGACAGAAGACATTGACAAGAGGATTCAAGGAATAGCAGGGATCAAAATAGGTCTCTCCACCTACAGTGGGAACTCCGATGGAATTTCCGTATCCAGCGATCCCTGAAACCACACCTTCCATCACAGATTTGTTTTTGGGATGGGATAAAGGACCAAAGCGCAGAGAGTCCAAGGTGGCAATGGGCCGAGCTCCCATTGTGAAAATATCTCTCAGGATGCCTCCCACTCCAGTGGCCGCTCCTTGGTAGGGTTCAATGAAGGAAGGGTGATTGTGGGATTCGATCTTAAATACAGCAGCCAGGCCGTCTCCAATGTCAATGACACCTGCATTTTCTCCAGGACCTTGAATGACATTTTTTCCGGAGGTGGGAAATTTTTTTAAATGGACTTTGGAGCTTTTGTAACTGCAGTGTTCAGACCACATCAGAGAAAAGATCCCCAGTTCAGTCAGATTGGGTTCCCTTTGAATAAGATTCTTGATTTCTTGATACTCTTCCTGAGTGATCCCGTGTTCTTCTAAGGTGTGTTTATCGATCATTTTTCAAATAGTGGATGATGGATTCAAAGATGATCTGTCCATCCGTGCTTCCTAATAAAAGATCGGAAGCTCTCTCCGGATGAGGCATCATGCCCATCACATTTTTTTGTTCATTCAGAAGTCCTGCAATAGAGTCCATTGATCCGTTGACATTTGCGGCGCTGCTTAAACTGCCGTCCGGATTTGCATACCGGAACACTACCTGCTGATTTTGGTGGATTTTTTTGAGGTTCTCTGGGTCAGTGTAATAATTTCCGTCAAAATGAGCAATGGGGATATGCAGGACCTGACCGGGCTTTCCTCTGTTGGTGAAAGGAGTCTCTGTGTTTTCGATTCTTATGGGAACATACTGACAGAGAAACTTGAGATTTTT
Source organism: Candidatus Aminicenantota bacterium (assembly GCA_014727835.1). Classification (GTDB taxonomy): domain Bacteria; phylum Acidobacteriota; class Aminicenantia; order Aminicenantales; family Aminicenantaceae; genus WJMT01. The sequence goes on from WJMT01000065.1 coordinate 22,559, forward strand.
GTTTCGAAGCATGGCACCAGGAAGCAGACCCAATTCCAGAAGCACTTGAAAGCCGTTGCAGATCCCCAAAACCAGTCCTCCGGACAGGGCAAATTCCTTGACCTGCTGCATCAAAGGAGAGAAACGGGCAATGGCTCCGGACCTGAGATAATCCCCATAGGAAAACCCCCCGGGGAGAACAATGCAGTCTGCATCTTTTAAGTCATGCTCTTTATGCCAGAGAAAAAAAGATTCCTGATTGGTCACGTCTCGGAGTGCATATAAGGTATCGTGGTCACAATTAGAGCCGGGGAACACCACCACTCCGAATCTCATTTCAGGAGGTCCTCAGCATTTGAGATCATCAATCTATGACTTCCCATTCAAATTTTTCAATGATCGGATTTGACAGCACTTTGTGGGAAATCTCTGGTATCATTTCTTCTATTTTTTCCCTGGACATGTCCTTCAGCTCAAGTTCAAAGATTTTGCCCTGCCTGACATCCTCGATAAAATCGTATCCCAGAGTCAGCAATGCATTTTTCACTGCCTGTCCCTGAGGATCTAAAACACTTTCTTTAAAAGAGACCAAAACTCTAACTTTCATCGGATAACACCCTGTTGAATATTGTGTTGATTTTGGATAAATATGGATCCAGTGAAAAGCATTCTTTGATTTCCTTTGGAGACATCAATTTTTTTATCTCAGGATCTGAGAGGAGGAGTTTTTTAAAGTCTGATCTTTGTTCCCAGGCTATTAAACTCAGTTTCTGGACCAGTTTGTAGGCGTCCTCCCGGGAAATATCTTTTTTGGTGAGAGCCAGCATGACTTTCTGGGAAAAAACCAAACCTTGAGTCAGATCTATGTTCTCCATCATCTTTTCAGGATACACATGCCAGTGGGAGATGATGTCTGTGATTTCAGCCATCAGAAAATCAGTGATGATAAAGGTATCCGGAAAGATGATCCTTTCTGCAGATGAGTGGGAAATGTCTCTTTCATGCCATAAAGGAATGTTTTCCAGAGCTGTCTGCAGATTGCTTCTGGCAAGTCTGGAGAGACCCGATATCCTTTCTGTGCGCACCGGATTTCTTTTATGAGGCATGGCTGAGGACCCTTTTTGTCCTTTGGTAAAGGGTTCCTCCAGCTCCAGGACTTCGGTTTTCTGGAGATGACGGATTTCCTGGGCTATTTTATCCAGGGAGGTACACAAAAGCGCAAGTGTGCTCAAGACTTCTGCATGCCGGTCTCTCTGCAGGATCTGGGTGGATACGTTTGCTGGTTTGAGCTTCAATTTGGCTAAAGCTTTGACTTCCACTTCAGGATCGAGATGGATATAAGTCCCCACAGCCCCAGCGATCCGTCCGCAGCTGATGTTTTGTTTGGCCTGAGATATTCTCTGAATATGACGTTTGATTTCTTCATACCAGACTAAAACTTTCACTCCAAAAGTGATGGGTTCAGCGTGGACCCCGTGTGTTCTTCCGATCATTGGTGTTTTTTTGTATTTCAGCGCCTGGTCTCGGAGTGTTTCTTTGAGAACAATGAGGTCCTTTTGGATTTTTTCAAGAGACTCTTTGATCAAAAGAGAAAGAGCGGTGTCCACAACATCATATGATGTCAGGCCTAAATGGATGTACCGGGAGTCTTTACCTACTTTTTCACTGATTGAAGTCAAAAAAGCGATCACATCATGTTTGACCACTTTCTCGATCTCGTCAATTCTTTGAACAGAAAAGTCTGCTTTATCTTTGATCCTTTTTAAAGCTTCTTCTGGGATCTCCCCGAGTTCGTTCCAGACTTCACAAACAGCCAGTTCCACATCCAGCCATTTTTGATATTTGTTTTGTTCTTCCCATATGGCTCCCATTTCGGGTCTGGTGTACCTTTTTATCATAAGATGATCCTTAAATGAGAATGATTCAGAATCATAACAACTCCTTTATTTCATGTCAATTATCTTGAATGATTTAATAAAAAATGACCATGCTTTCAGTATCGTTTTCATTTTTACTATTTTTTTAGATAAGGTTCTTGACAAAAGGGTCTTATTAGGTTAGGATTTCATGCGAGTTCGTTTATTTCTAGGTATGGATTATAAAGTAGAAATAGGTAGGTAAATAAGATAAAGAGTGATTCTGGCCTGTTCCTACGCAGATTATTTCCCAAAAAAACAAACAAAAAAGATTAATAAGTCGCATACGGATATTTTGCCAGCGTAGCTCAGTTGGTAGAGCAGCTGATTTGTAATCAGCGGGTCGGGGGTTCGAATCCTCTCGCTGGCTTTAGGAAAAACGAGAGTGTTGTTTTAAAATGGGCAGGTACCAAAGTGGACAAATGGGGCGGGCTGTAAACCCGCAGCGGCAACGCTTCGGAGGTTCGAATCCTTCCCTGCCCATGTGTGGCGGGAATAGCTCAGTTGGTAGAGCATCGGCCTTCCAAGCCGTGGGTCGCGGGTTCGAGTCCCGTTTCCCGCTTAATAAATCTGCCCACGTAGCTCAGTTGGTAGAGCACGTCCTTGGTAAGGACGGGGTCACCAGTTCAAATCTGGTCGTGGGCTTTGCGGAAGTTTTGAAAGATCAATCTCAAGACTAGGAGGTAACACAATGGCGAAGGCAAAGTTTGAGAGGACAAAGCCGCATTTGAACATAGGGACGATAGGGCACGTGGACCACGGCAAGACGACATTGACGGCAGCGATCACCAAGGTTTTGCACAAGTCGGATGAGG
>WJMT01000006.1 GCA_014727835.1 Candidatus Aminicenantota bacterium
ATCTTGAATTTTTGTGAGTCTATAATGAAGGAGAAAAAATGAACCCATCCATAAAAAAAGGATTGATGGCAGGAATCATAGGAGCCGCCATAGGGGCTTATGGCTGGGCTGTGTTGTTGGGCCTAGTCATAAAGGATGTTTTGCTCATAATTCTGCCTATCCTATTCGGACTGATTTGTGTTTTTGGATTCATTAGGCTGAGGGGGACTTTTCCGCAGAAAAAATGGCTCCTAACAGGAAGCACTGTAGTCTGGATAATCATAACCAATCTGGCTTTATTCAATGCCTACTATCCCAGAATCACGGATCAATTGTACCATGGGAAAAATGAACTGTTAAGGACCCTCCTCTCTACAAACAAGGCTCAGGTCAATCCTTTAGTGATCAATCTGCTGTTTGGGATAATTTTGGTGTGTGGTGTGGGGCTGATCCTGATGGATGTCATCCGGTCAAAGCGCAGGTGAAATTATAGATGGGACATTAAACCATGGGGGAAGTTTGGGCTTTCTTCAGGATACCTTTTGAGAGACCTCTAAAAACCAGGGCATGAAAAGGCATGGTCAGAATCCAGTAAATCCGTCCCCAAAGCCCCTTGGGTATAAAATATGAAGTTTGGACTAAGTTATTCTCTTTGATAGAAAACTCCAGCCAGGCTTTTCCAGGAAGTTTCATCTGTGCAAAAAGAAGAAGTCTTTTCCCTTTTTTTAGATCCACCACTTTCCAGAAGTCCAAACTATCTCCGATCCGCAGGGCCGCAGGGTCTCTCCGTCCCCTGTTCACTCCAGGCCCCCCGATAATCTTATCTAAAAAGCCTCTGAATCTCCACAGCCAGTTTTGCTGGAACCATCCATGATAACCCCCGACTGATTGGGCCGAGTCAAATACTTTTTCAGCGGGAAGGCGGCCAAAATCCCGTGCAATTTGATAGGTCGAAAACATGCCTTTCACTCGATCTTTTCCCTTGATGTCGCATTCCTCTTTAGCGCTGCTGTCGCACCAGTGGCTGATAACTTGGTTATTCTCGATTTCAGACATGGCCAGAGCCACCGCCTCTTCATAAGGCCGGGGATGAATATCCGGGAAGTACTTCTCCGCATTCTGGTTTTGAATCACGGTTTCTGATTTAAGCCCCTGGACCAGTGCTTTGGCTATGGAGTAGGGAACCGGAGTGATGAATATCAATCCATAAGAGGAAAGATTGGGGGTTAAAAGAGGAACAGGGATCATTATTCGTTTCAGCCCCATAACCCTGGAAGCTTTGATAAGGAGATCCTTAAAGCTCATCTGTTCAGAACCGATGTCCACCTTCAGATTCTTTTTGGCATCCAGATCCTTCGCCTGAAAAAGGTACTCCAATACATCTCTGATGCCAATCGGTTGGGTCTTGGTGCGGATCCATTTGGGCGCCAGAATCACCGGAAGCTTCTGAACAATGTTCCGGATGATTTCAAAGCTGGCGCTTCCGGAACCGATGATGGTTCCAGCTCTAAACCATATGGTCTGGATAGAGTGTGGTTTTGAACTCAGGATCTCCCCGGTCTCGATCCGGCTTAGAAGATGCTTGCTTGCGGTCTCCTTTATTCCCAGACCGCCGAGATAGATGATTCTTTGTACACCGGCCTTGATGCAGGCATTGAGAAAATTTTCGGCACTCAGACGGTCCAGCTTCTTAAAATCACTCTTGGCCCCCATAGAATGAATCAAATAATAAGCGACATCTATGCCTTTTAGAGCTTTGTGCAGCGATTGTTTATCAAAAGTACTGCCTTCTGAGATTTCCAATCGGTGTTTGTATTTATCGCGGACTTTTTTCTCATTTCTCACAAATAGACGGAGATCGAGAGATTCATCTTGGAGCAGTCTTACTTTGAGCCTTCGTCCAATATACCCCGTAGCTCCGGTTAAAAGTATTTTCATGGGTTCATCCCCTTTCTGTGCTTCACAAGATATGCCAATGGATATTATAAAGGGCCAACAAGTCCTGTCAATAGAATGCGCGGAGGGATCGAGGAGGAAGTATAGAGTTGTTTTTTACAAAACTAGGTAAACAGGCAAGACGTCACTGTTTTTTTGCAGAAGTATTTTATTCATAGATAATTCATAGATAGTTAAAAGATAGTTACTGAAACAAATCCTCTGTATAAGAGTTCTGAAAGATAACCGAATATCAGCCAGAACGGTATAAACTTGAAATTCACACATCCCAGCCTGAAAAATTTCTCCGCTGAAATCCTGACTCATTTGAATGGTTTTACATTAAATCCATAAAGGTGGTATTATGGCAACGCTGACTATTAAAAATATTCCCGAAGAAGTTTATGAGAAATTGAAGCGCTGCGCTATAGCCAGTCGAAGAAGCATCAACAAGGAAGTGATTGCTGTTATTGAACGAGCTCTTGAAACACCCCCTATTGATGTGGATGCCGCGTTCAAACGGACCCGGAAAATCCGGGAGCTGACAGCACAATACCGCATCCGGTATGAGGAACTGAAACAGTGGAAGAACGAAGGCCGAAAATGATTAACGATCAAAAAATTCTTCAGAATTTCCCTGAAACAGCCGTCCACCTTGATGCTTTCTCCAGCTCTTCTTAAAATTTTAAGCTATTAAAGATCAATGAGGTTATTTATAAATTCCCTGCCGTGGACCGAATGAAAAAAGAATGATTCTTTTTTTTCTAATTTATATATAAGCCTTCTGGACTGGAAGTAATTAAATCCAATTCTCAATTCTGAGATGGGGAACTCTATGGAATTCCTTTTCATTATTGGTGACCAGGATGCAGTTCAAAGAAAGAGCGTGCGCAGCAATCAGAATGTCCATGGCCCCAATAGAAGTTCTCTGTTTTTCTAAATGATATCGGATATCTACGTAATGTTGGGAAGCCTTGTGGTCATAGC
>WJMT01000007.1 GCA_014727835.1 Candidatus Aminicenantota bacterium
AAAATATCCCCTATCGGTTTGATCCAGCTGGCTTTGTCTCCCAGGATCAGTCCCAGTAAAACTCCGATGAGGATTCCGATAAATATCTGGGTGTAAAGCGGCTGTCTAAACCACCACTTCATTTAACCTGACCTATTCATAAAAAAACAGCGATGTTTTTTTATCAATTTATTTTCAGCAAGATACAAGATTTTTTCAAAAACAATGTTTTGAATGTTTTTTTCTGGATGCATTTTTTTATTTTAATCCGCTGTAAAAGATCCCATTGAACAAAAATTTAAAAGTCCCGTGAGGCTGAGCGCGAAATGTGACCTCAGGTCCTAAAAGAAAAAGCCGTCCTTTGCCCACCTTGGCATCCAGCACAGCAATGCCTCCTTTGAGATACTGCTGGCCCATGGCCCAACCGCTCATTAAGGATTCTTCCTCATCAAACCAGGAGACCGGCTCCAATTCCTGAAACGCGGCCTCTGTAGCCAAGCGAAAGACCGGGCTTCTGTTGAAATACACATTGACCTTCTCGGGCATGCCGTAAGCAAGGGGATTGGTGTTATTGACCTTGACTTTGAGTATAGAGCCGGGGATGAAGTATTTTTCCATGGTCAGCGGCCTTGTTTTCCCATCTCCCACTTTTTCAACCAGTGCGTCTTCAACGGGGAGGTCCAAATGATAGGCTAGGTCTGTGGCGCTTCCTATGGTGATGATGTGTCCTCCCTGCTTGAGAAATTCATGAAGCTTGGGGATGGTTTTTTCTTGGGTCACACGTCCCAATCGGTCCCTGTATTTCTCAGGAATGGATTTGAGATCCAAAGAGCTTTGACGGTCATATCGGCTTTCCCGGGAACTTTCACCTGGGATGGATCGGCTGACAAAGATCAGAACATCAAATTTGTCATTCAGATTTCCTTTGTCCAGTTCCGGAGGAAACACCACCTCAAAATCAAACTCAAACTGCTCCAGTATCCAGCGGATCCATCCGGATGCCATGGATCCTCCGTATTGATCCCAGAGGCCGATTCGGACCGGAGATAACTGATAGGCCTTCTCTTCCAGGTTTTCATTAATTCCGATAAAATCAAGACCCAGTTCAGTGCTGATGTTTTGTAAAACGTCCGGAGCAGTAGTCCTTGCTGGGATGTACATGGTTCCAGGAGGATAAATTTTTTGATTTGAGGTAATGGATTCTTTGACCCAAAAGATTTGTTCTCCTGATTTCAGCAACCGGTTGATGGCTTTGAAAGAATCATTGGTTTGATGACCCAAAAGAAAGCCTTTGGCATCGGGATTGAGCACTTTTCCTGGCGAGGGCTTTATCTCGTCATTGATTTCCTCAAAAGGTCCGTCAAAGCCATCCAGTATCCGGTCAAACTGGACTCCCATTTGAAATGCTAGAGTGTAGCCAGCGCTGTCATAGGGAGGCTGGGGAGGCCCTCCAGGATATTGAAGATCATCCGGATAATATTGAGGCTCGAACATGTCGATGATGTGAGGTCTGAAAGCTTGAGCTGTCTTGACCACCAGTGTTTCCTTGGGATATGTTTTGCCGTTGACTTTAAAAGAGTCAGTGGCTCTGTGAATCTGGATCCCGTTTTTGATCAAAGTGTTGATGAATTTTTGGGCAGTGAGAAAGTCAGGCTGGTCTGAAGGAATGATGAATCCACGGGGGTTCCTGAATTCTGGTTTGTGAAGCACATCTTCATAGTATTTGACCGGATATCCTCGGGAGCGTCCCGAACCTTCCATTTTGGGTTTGTCTTGTTTGATGGCTTCCTTGACCGCATCCAATTCTCTTGGAGTCACAGTCCAGTGGTCTTGACTGCCTTTTTCAATGGAATTTTTTCCCATGCGGAATATATTAAACAAAAAGTCTTCCTTCAACTTAGCGGCCAAGTCCAGGATGGCCCGGTCCGCACTGATGGAGTACTCAATGGATTGGCGCATGTGCCATTTCTGGGGGGCAATGGGATAGGGATTGTCTCCGTCAGACAGCTGTCGTTCCAAACGGAATGGGATTTCAATGGGCGTGGGATTCCCGATCATCTCCGTGAGGATTCCGATCATGTTGTGAAAATAGGGGGTGCATCGAAGGCAGCCGTTCCACCAGGTCTGATACCAGGCTCCTTCCCTCATGGTGGATCCGGGTTTTCCCTCTTTCACCAGCCGGCTGTGCATGGCATTTCCCACCGTGGTGATTCCCAGCACCAGGAGCGGATCCAGGTTGTAGCTGTGGGGATCTTTAAAAGGAGGAGCAAACAGCACACAGCCTGAGGGACCTGTCTGGTGATGGTTGTACACGATTTGAGGAAACCATTCTCTGTACAGGATTCTGCAGACGGCTTCGGTCTCCTTCTGAGTCACCATATAAAAATCCCTGTTGTTGTCATGGCCCACGTATTTCTGGTAGAGGCGGGGAAGATTGCGGGTGCTTCTTTTCTCTGGATCTTTGTGCCGCATGTACCAGTTTCCCACCAGGTCCATTCCATCCGGGTTGGTGATCAAAGCCAGAAGGATCACATTGTCCAGAATTCTCAATGTTTCAGGGTCATTCATGCTGACCATCTGATAGACCAGCTCCAGCTCCTGCTGGGCGCCCACCACTTCTGTGGCGTGGAGACCTCCGTCGATCCACACCACAGCTTTCCCTTTTTGGGAAAGGTCTCGGGCTTCTTCCTCAGTTATGTCTTGGGCTAAAGCCAGTTTTCGAGAGATCGCTTTATAGGTTTCCAGGTTTTTATGGTTTTCCGGCGATGTGATGATGGCCATCACCATATCCCTTCCTTCTTCGGTTTTTCCAATGGTTCGAAGGATCATCCGGTCTGACTCCTGAGCCAGCTTTTGCCAGTATTTTTTGAGCTGGGTGTAAGTCGCCAGCCAGTAGTCGTCCCCGATTTTGTGTCCGAACTGCTCTTCAGGAGTGGTGATTTTCGTTTGACTCAAGACAGGATTGAGACATAAGGAAAAGACAAATAAAAATAGGAAAGACTTGGATAAAAGGGATTGTCTATTCATACATTCCTCCATTTTATATTTTTTATAGAGAACTTTTGACAGTACTGGAAAGGATTTGAATCAGATATTTCCATTGGAAAGTATGTGAAAAAGATTAATAACATATGAACAAAGTCTTGTCAAAGAAAAACCAGAAGCTAACTCCAGACCAAACAGTGATGTTTATCTTTTTAAACAACAATTTTCATTTTCTCCTTTACATGGGGCATTCAGAAATATATTTTTTAAAAAAAGGCGGTGTGAGAAAAGAAGATGATTGTCTTGGCTCTATGCGCGTTATCGTTTCTCTTATGGGCTTTCATTTCCGGGTTTCTCTTTCTGGCCTTAAAACGGGTTCCTGAGCTCAGCTTGTCTCATATTCCAGCTCATCAGGACCGCAGGATAACAAGCAGAGTCAGTGTGGTCATTCCAGCCCGCAATGAGGAGCAGGACTTGGCTGATTCACTCAATTCGATTCTGGCTCAGAAAGGGATTGAGCTGGAGGTGATTGTTGTTAATGACCATTCTTCTGACCGGACCGGACAGATTGCCGAGAGTTTTGCTAAATCAGACCCAAGAGTCCAAGTCATCCACGACCCGCCCCTATTGCCAGGATGGTTGGGCAAGTGCAATGCCCTGCAGCACGGTGCTATGGCAGCAACGGGTGAGTACCTTCTTTTTTCGGATGCAGATATCATCCACAAACCAGGAGATATAGCGGCTTCCCTTTTATTAAAAGAGAAACTGGGTTATGACCTTTTGAGCTTTATGCCCAAATTTCTCATCAATCTTTTTTGGGAAAGCGTTATGGTGCCGATGTACTTTATGGGAATTGTGCTGTATTTAACACCTCGTATCGAGGATCCCAAATACTCTGAGGCAGCTGCATCCGGTGCGTTTATTCTGGTGGATTCATCGGTGTTTCGATCAGTAGGAGGATTTGAGAAGGTCAGAGGTGAGATGTATGATGATGTCACATTTGCCAAGCTTGTCAAACAATCGGGATTTAAAGTGGGTTTCAGGCTTGCTCCAGATTTGATTCAAGTGCAGCTTTTTAAAAAAAATCAAGAAGCGTTTTGGGGAACCACTAAGAATGTGCTGATGGTGGGAAAGGGAAAACCCTGGGTAGCTGTTCCTGCGTCTCTTTTGAGTCTCCTGTTGTTCGGACCTCCTCTTTATGCAGTCTGTTCCGGAGCACTCGCTGGATTGACAGAGGGAAAAGCGATCCTTTTTTTCATATCTGGTCTGGCTGTTTACGGATTTCAATATGCCAGCCTGTTCCTTAGCCGCAGGATATTTCGCTTTCAATGGTTCAAAGCATTGTTTTTCCCTCTTTCTGCTGTTGTGGCCACTTGCTGTATCACTCGTGCCTTCTACCTTTATCTGACAAAAGGAGTCATACTCTGGCGAGGGAGGAAAATAAAAGTAAAACCATAATTCAATGATTTTAAAAAGAAAAAAGTTTCTACGGGAGGGAATTCCATGAGATTTTTGATAGTGCGTTTCCTGCTGGCTGGTTTGTTGCTCCATGCCTTGGCTGGGGTGGAATTGTTTCCAGTATCCGGACAAAAAAATGATCAATTGGTCCTGATGATCGAATCCAAGATCAAATTGCCCAGTACAGGAGGCGGAGATTATTTCCAGAAAGCAAAAGCAGAGGCATATCTGCAGGCAGATTCAGATGGTGAGTTCTCTGGAACAGGAGAGATGTCGGTGTCCTACAGCCCTCAGGTTTACTCGCAATACAGCAAAATAAGTGAGGTTAAGGGGCAGGGGACATTCATAGTCAAAGGAGTGAAAAAAGGAAAAAATCTCCGCTTCTGGATTGAACACGGTCACATTCCTTTGAAGGGCACCATAACCACCAGTACGCCGATCGGTACAGAAAAAAAGCTTTATGAGAACACCTTTGATCCTGCCTCTTTAGCTATTGGGAAACTTGAGACTCAAAGCGGGGTTGTGATTGAACTGAGGGACGGTGCTTCCACGGAAATCATTCACCAGAATAGGGGAAAGACCTTTTTTACCCTGTATGGAGTGGAATTTTGGCGGGTGAATGTGGTGGGACAAGAAACCGATGTGCTCCATCCTCCGATTGAAAATCCCAGACTTGATCGGAAACTGCCGATTGCCATGACTTTTAAATGGGATCTGGTGGGGGAGCTGACCATTGCCGGCAAGGGCGGGAACCGCCGGTATTTGAACGGGAATGTTTTTTCTGCAAAGGTTGTTCCTGTTTTTGAGTTTGAGCATTGGGACCTCTATAAATGCGAGATGCTCGATTATTGTTCTGGCCGGAAAGATCCCGATGTCCTTCTGGGAGAATCCATCCCCGGAAATGTGACAGGAGGTTCTGTTCATCTCACCTGGCCTGGTTTTTTTCCTGTGGAATGTGTTTTATGCACTCCGGCAAAAAGCTACTTGGGTAAAGTCCCATACCGGGAAAAATTCGGGACCATTGAATTTTTGAGCGCAGTGTCCAAAAAAGCGCTGCCTCTCATCAATGGAAAGGTTGTCAGAGGTGGAATTCAGGACTGGATGCGCTTTACAGTCACTCTCACTAAAATCGATGGATAGGGATAGAGTTGCTATTCTGCTGGAGAAAAGCCAGAATATCCTGAAAGAAAGTTTAATGGGACGTCCTTGAAAAAAACATGCACATTGCTGAAGATAAAATAGTGATGAAAGCATTGCAATGATTTGTATCATGATTTTAGGTGAAATGTGACATGCGGCTGAACCTCAAATACGGAAAAGAAGAGAGGGAAATATGCATTCCTGATCTCAATTATTTGGGAACTTTAAGGCCTCAATTCCGAGAACCAGTGAGAGATCCACAAAAAGAAGTGGAGCGGGCTCTGAATCATCCCATAGGAAGCCCCCGGCTTCTAAACCTGGTGTCTTCAGAAGACAGGGTGGTCATCTTGGTGAGCGATATTTCAAGGCCCTCTCCTTCTCAAATCATTTTGCCTCCGATCTTGAAAGAATTGGAACAAAAGGGTGTTCCAGAAAAACAAATAACCATTGTTTTTGGGCTTGGGATACACAGAAAGCAGACCGAAAAAGAAAAAAGAACCTTGGTAGGGGATTCCATCTATTCCCGATACAGGTGCATTGAGCACGACCTTCAAAACTGTGTCTCTATCGGAGAGACAAATCATGGGACTCAGGTAGAGGTGTTGGAGGAAGTGGCAGATGCTTCCTTTATCATAGCCACCGGCAACATCGAATATCATTATTATGCAGGTTTCAGCGGAGGTGCCAAAGCCTTAGCTCCCGGAGTGTGCAGCCGCCGGACTATAGAACAGAATCATAAAAATTTCATGGCTCCCGGAGCCATACCCGGAGAGATCAAAGGAAATCCTGTGAGACAGGAACTGGAAGAGATGGCGCGAAAAAAGGGGATCAATTTTTTGTTGAATGTCATTTTAAATCCGGAAAAACAATTGATTTGTGCTGTGGCTGGTGACGTGGAAAAGGCTCACAGAGAGGGAGCCTTTTTTTTAAACCAAATATCAACAGTCTCAGTGAAACAAAAGGCAGATATAGCGGTGGTTTCACCGGGTGGATTTCCTAAGGATATTGATCTGTATCAGACTCATAAAGCCATGGAACATGCGCTTCCTGCACTCAAAAATGGAGGCATTCTGATAGCTGTAGGTCAATGCAGCGATGGGTTGGGAGTGGAACCTTTTGCCAGGGTTTTTGATGAAGGGAGAACGCCCCGGGAACTGGTGGAGGAACTGAAAACACAATTTGTTCAGGGACGGCATGTGGCATCCCGGATAGCGCACATCCATCTCAATACAGAGATTTTTCTGGTCTCTGATTTGAGTGAGGAAACAGCAAAAAAACTGTTTTTCAAAAATTTCACTTCTGTGGATGAAGCGCTCTCTCTTGCCCTGGATAAAGTGGGACAAAACGCTCAGGTTTTGGTCATGCCCTATGGTGTATCCACCCTTCCTTTGGTGGGATGAGCGGGAAATTTATGTGGGGACTTTAAAGAGAGCCGGCCACAGAATCATATCCAGAAAAGCGGTGTGAAAAGCAAAGTAGGCACTCCCGGCAAAAGCCAACCAATAGTGAAGATTGGGTTCTCGAGTCCCAAGAGTGAACAAGGCCCAAACCAGGGCACAGGAAGAAAGTCCCACCAAAACGAGCACCAGGCGTATTCCTATCCAGAGAATTTTACCCGGATGTTGGGTCATCATTTGTGTGAGGGGCATCCATAGAGCTGACGGAATAAGGATTCCCAGAAAGATGACATAAAACAAGCTGAAGTCAAAACGGCCGGCGATTTTCAATTGAGCCGGATTGATTTGAAACAGGATAAAGGTGACAAAGACAAAATAACCCAGGACTGAGATTAACATGGAAATGGTGTAAAAAGGACGCAGCCAATCCGGCACTCCGCCCCAGAGTGCGTTTTCGCTTCCGGGCTGGCTTATAAAACCAAACACATAACTTCCGATGACCGCTAATCCCCCGATTATGATGATGACAAGCAGGGTGATCTGTTCAGCTGCCATGCGGCAACCCTCCTTTTTGAAAAAGACTGTTTTTTACAAATGAAACATTCTGTAGTGATAGGGAGAATATACATCAACTGGAAGAACGGTGTCAATAAATCCATTTCATAAACAAGACCTTTTATTTCAAGAAATCTTTAATCAATCCCTTTGGGATAACTTTGTGTTTTATTTTCCTCTGGATTTTATCCAAAAAACCTACATTTTTTGTAGGATTTGTGCTATAATTCCTTTTCAAAATTTGGTCCAAGATTCTTCGAAACAGGAATTCTATAACCTCTTGTTTTAATCTTCGTATTAAAACTTTAATAAATTTGTAAGGTTGATCATGATAAGAAGCACACAGAAAGGCATATTTTTTTTAGAAAAAATCCTCATTGTATTCAGCTGCTTTTTTATAGCCGCGGCAGCTGTTTTCGCCTCCCCGTCTCAGGAAAAAACAAAGGTTCGCTCCTTCAGCTTGGAAGCGGTTCGTGAGTTTGCTGTCCAGCACAACTATGATACGATTAAATCGAGGTTGGATGTTGAATCCGCTCGAAAAAAACTGCGCGAAACCGTAGCAAGTGGTCTTCCCCAAATCAGTTCTTCTCTGAATTATTTGAATAATTTAGAGCTGGCTACAGTCCTTATTCCTAACTTTTTTGAAGGGAAGTTTGATGAGAAAATTCCGGTCCAATTCGGAACCCAGCACAACACCACCTTCACGATCCAGGTCAATCAACTTCTTTTCAACGGCAGCTACTTTGTCGGACTCAAGACCTCCAGCATTTACCGCCGTCTGGCAGATCAGGGATTGGAGAGAAGCAAATTAGACGTCCAGGAGATCGTTTCAGACACCTATTTTCTCATTTTGGTCTCAGAGGAAAGCGAGAAAATTATGCAGGCCAGCCTGGACAATCTCAGGAAAACCCATTTAGAGGTCAAAGAACTTTATAAAGAAGGCTTTTTGGCTGAGACAGATGCGGATATGATACAGGTTTCTCTGACCAGTCTGAAAAACACTCTTCAAGCTCTTCGACGTCAGATTGATATCGGGTATAACCTTCTGAAATTCCAAATGGGGATGAGCCTGGACCAGAAGATCGAATTGGAAGATTCGCTGAACTCCTTCATCTCTAAGCTCAGTCCAGAGGAATGGTTTGAGACGGAATTCAAACTCCTGGAAAACTTGGATTATCAACTTCTCAAAACTCAGGAAAAACTCGCAGAAATGGCTCTTAAGAATGAAAGGGCCAAGTATCTGCCAACCTTATCAGCATTCTATACCTATCAGCGCAATGCTTACCAGGACAAATTTGATCTTTTTGGTGAAGATATCAACTGGTTTCGAGCTCAAATTCTGGGTGTTAATGTCAGCATCCCTATCTTTAAAAGCGGAGCTCAAGCGGCCCGGGTCACTCAGGCAAAACTCGAAGTCCAAAAAGCCCGCGAAACTCGGATTCAGGCCGGAGAGGGACTGCGGCTGGAAATGAAAAGAACCATAAGCGGATTGGAATCAGCTTACGAGAATTACCTCAATATGAAAGATAACATGAAATTATCTGAAAAAATTTATAACAAGACTTTAGAAAAATATAAGGAAGGGGTGTCGTCCAGTATGGAATTGATCCAGGCTCATGATAAATATCTGAACAGCCAATCCCTGTATGTTCAGGCTCTATCAGGGCTTTTGAGTGCCAAGAACCAGCTTGACCGAATCACCCATAATTACTAATCAGACAAATAAGGATAAAGCCATGAAACAATCAGCCCTAAAAACAAGTCTTATCATAATAGGGTTCATCCTGACTTTCTTTGCTTGCGGCCCCAGAGATAATCGAACGGAACTGGAGCGTCTCATAGAGGAGCGGGATGAATTGAATGAAAGAATCGCTCAGCTTAAAGCCGAGGACTCAACGCAAGTCAGTGAGGAATCTTCTGAGAACTCCATCCCCGTACGAATTTCTGAGGTGAAATCTCAGGAATTCAAGCATTTCATTACAGTTCAAGGAACAGTTGAATCTGAATCCAATATCCTGGTCTCGCCTCAGACTCCTGGTTTGGTCCGAACCATTCATGTTCAGACAGGAGACCGGGTAAATAAAGGGCAGATTCTGGCTGAATTAGATGCCTCTGTGATAAAGAGGAGCATTGAAGAAGTTGAGGGCGGACTGGAGTTAGCCCGTACGGTTTATGAGCGGCGCGCCCGGCTCTGGGAAAAAAATATTGGCAGTGAGATTGAATACCTTCAGGCGAAAAACAGTAAAGAAAGCTTGGAAAAGAAACTGCAGACCCTTCAAGAGCAGTATCAAATGACTTTGATCACAGCTCCCATATCCGGATCCATTGATGAAGTCATGATCAAAGAAGGAGAAATGGCTGTCGGGGGTTATGGTGCTTTTCGCATCGTGCAGCTGTCAAGGCTTAAAATAACAGCTTCTCTTTCAGAGAATTACATCACTCATATCCAGCAAAACGATATCGCCCAGATATCCATTCCAGTGGTGGGAAAGGATTTTGAGCAGAAGCTTCATGCGGTCTCCCAGGTTATTGATCCCAACAACCGAACTTTTAAAGTTGAAATCCGTGTTCCCAGAGAAATCAAGAATATCAAACCCAACATGCTGGCCTTGGTGACCATCAATGACTACACCAATCCCCAAGCTCTGGTAGTGCCTCGGAATATCATCCAGAAGACCGGAGTAAATAATTTTTTATTTGTGGCTGAAACAGAAGACGGGATAATGAAGGCCCGAAAACGGGTGGTCAAAGTGGGAGAAGAACAAGACAGCCTTATTGAAATCACCGAGGGTTTGAATCCGGGAGAACAAGTGGTCGTGTTCGGGTTTCAGAATCTGGGGGACGGCCAAATCATCACTGTGAATGGAATTGACAATGAAACATCCGCAATTTAAAATATCCAATCTGGCTGTAGAAAACCGGACCACAGTCTATATTTTTACCATTCTTCTGATTATCTTTGGGATCATGCAGTACAACAGCACTCCCAAGGAAAAATTTCCTGAAATTGTTTTTCCCTATTTCATGATCGGAACCATTCATCCCGGGACATCTCCTATGGATGTGGAAAACCTTATCACCCGGCCGCTGGAAAAGCACTTAAAAGGTATTGATGGAGTGAAGCACATCAACAGTCAATCCATCCAGGACTATTCATCCATATTTATTGAATTCGAGTTATCCGCGGATGATGTTCAGGCTTATTTGGATGTCAAACAAGCAGTGGATGATGCCCGTTCCGAACTGCCTGCGGATCTTTTTCAGGAGCCTCAGATCAGCCGGATCGATCTTTCTGAAATTCCCATATTGTTCATCAATTTATCCGGAGATGTGGGATTGGTCCAGCTAAAAAGATACGCGGATGACCTTCAAGAGGAGATCGAAGCTCTGGAAGAGATTTCCAAAGCTGATATTGCCGGAGCTCTGGACCGGGAGATTCAGATCAATGTGGATCTGTATAAAATGCAGGCTGCAGATATATCTTTCAATACCATCCAGAATGCTGTGACTGCAGAAAATTTGACCATTTCAGGCGGCCGTATTGATGAAGGGGGTATAAGGCGAAATTTGCGTCTGGTGGGGGAGTTCAGCACACCCAAACAGATCGCTGACATCCAGCTCCAAAATGGCATCGCCATCAAAGACATCGCTCAGGTGAAGGATGGATATAAGGAGCGGGAAAGTTATGCCCGGCTGAATTCACAGGATGTGGTAACTCTCAATGTGGTGAAAAAAAGCGGGAAGAATCTGATTTTTGCCGTGGATAAGATCAAAGATATTGTCAAAGATTTCAGAGAAGAAACTCCGGATAACCTGAATATCATTCTGACCGGAGATTCCAGCAATCAAACCCGCAACAGTGTCAGTGATTTATTCAACACCATTATGGTGGGTTTTATTGTGGTGGTGTTTGTCCTCATGTTTTTCATGGGGCAGACCAATGCTCTTTTTGTGGGAGTGGCGATTCCTCTGTCAATCATTGTGGCTTTTATCTTTGTGCCGATTGTGGGATACACCATGAATATGGTGGTTTTGATGTCGTTTATTCTGGTGCTGGGCATAGTGGTGGACAATTCCATTGTGGTGGTGGAAAACATCTACCGTCATTATATGAACACCCCTAATCTGCCCATCATCCCGGCGACTAAGAGAGGGGTGGGAGAAGTGGCCCTGGCTGTTTTTACAGGGACTCTCACCACCATGGCGCCTTTTTTCCCTTTGATTTTCATGCCGGGGATCGCAGGGAAATTTATGTCCTTTTTGCCGGTGACCATCATCATCACTCTTTCCGCATCCATGCTGGTCGCCTATGTCATCAATCCGGTTTTTGCGCTCTCTTTCATGAAATACATCGCTCCGGAAGATAAAAGAAATCCCTGGAAAGTCCCTAAAAAAAAGCTGATCATTGCGGCTGGGGCAGCGGCTCTGGCTGTGCTGCTTTATCTTTTGGGACAGATGTTTTTGGCTAATGTTTTGATGCTGGGTGTTCTCCTTTATCTTTTGATGAAAACAGTACTTCAGTATCTGATAGAACAGTTTCAATGCTGTGTCCTGCCCCGCATGATGAGCTTTTATAAAAAGTCTCTGGCCTTTTTTCTTAAAGGCCGACGACCTTATGGAGTGTTGGTGGGTATTATTATCCTGATGATTTTTTCATTCATCCTTATGGGGCTGCGCCAGCCCCAGGTGGTGTTTTTCCCCAATGGAAGCCCCAATAATCTGTATGTTTACATCACTATGCCGGAAGGAACCCATATTGAGGTCACCAATGAGGTCTGCAAAAGCGTGGAATCCATTGTTTTTGATGTTTTAGGGGAAGACAATCCGGATGTGGAGTCTGTGGTATCTAATGTGGCGGTGAATGCGGGAAGCGGCATGTTCGAGCGGTTCCCTCAGGACAAGCTGGCTAAAGTGACCATCACGTTTGTGGAGTATAAATTCCGCACAGAGGAGAACCCCACTCAAGCCTATATGGAAGGCCTCAGAGAAAAATTGGCTGGAATTCCCGGGGCTGAAATACGAATCGACCGGGATGCTATGGGTCCGCCTTCGGGAATGCCCATTAATATTGAGATCAGCGGGGATGAAATTGAAAAATTGATTGACATTTCTCAGCGGCTGCAGGAATTCATCCATAACCTGGGTATACGCGGTATTGAAGAAATGAAATCCAGTATGGAAGTCAGCAAGCCGGAAATCATTTTGAAAGTGGACCGAGATAAAGCCAACCGGTTGGGGATATCCACTGTCCAGATCGGGATGATGCTGCGCACCGCTGTTTACGGCTCAGAGATTTCTGAATTCAAGGAAGGTGAGGAAGAATATCCCATCCAGCTTCGGCTAAGCGAAGCATACCGGGATAACCTAGATGCCCTGCTCAGCCTTAAAATCATGGTTCCTCCAAGAGGAAACGGGCCAGCAGGCCGAATTCCCATTTCTTCTGTGGCTGATATCACTTACCGGACCAGTTACGGCGGGATCACTCGGGTGGATAATAAGCGGACCATCACTCTTTCCTCCAATGTCTTGACCGGATACAATGCCAATGAGATCATCCAGAAGATCCAGCGCGCTCTTCCTAAATTTGATTTGGAACCGGGTTATTCGGTTCAATTCACCGGGGAACAGGATACTCAAGCCGAAGTCGCCCAGTATTTGGTCAAAGCTCTGTTTATTGCGCTGGCACTCATTTTCATCATCCTGGTGTTTCAGTTCAATTCCCTGGGCAAGCCCCTGATCATCATCACTCAAATATTTTTCAGTTTCACTGGGGTTTTTCTGGGATTTGCCATATTCGGATTGGATATATCTGTGATCATGACCGGTATGGGCATCATTGCTGTAGGAGGAATCGTGGTCAAAAACGGAATCATTATTGTAGACTACACGGATAAACGCATCCCGGGAAGTGAGAACAAACTGGATGCGGTGATTGAGGCAGGCGCGACCCGTCTCAATCCTGTTCTTTTGACTGCCATGTCCACGATTTTAGGCCTGCTGCCTTTAGCCATTGGATTGAACTTTAATTTCCAGACCTTTTTCACCAAGCTGGATCCTCAAATATACTGGGGTGGCGATAATGCGGCTTTCTGGAATCCCCTTGCTTGGACCATTATTTTCGGATTGGCTTTTGCCACGGTGCTGACTCTGATTGTGGTTCCGGCTATGTACACCATTTTTTATGTCAAAAAATCCAAATCATCCTAAAAACTGATGGACTGTACAGAAGCGCAAACAGATTTATTGTGTTTCTATGGAATTCGGAAAAAAAAAGAAAAAGTGTCTGACGTTCTCAATGAGGTTCGTTTTAGAGATTATCTTTGGCCCAGGCTGCTGAGCCAATGATCCCGGCTTTGTTTCCAAGCTGAGCTTTTAGGATTTCACAGCATTCAAAGGAGTCTTCAAACGATCTTTGAGATGCCTCCTTGACCGCTGGAGGGAGCAGAAGAGAGGCGGATTTCATGATTCCTCCTCCCAGGATTATTTTATCCGGATTCAGCACATTGATGATAGTTCCCAACCCAATGCCCAAAAAATATCCCGCTTGATTGAACGCATGTTTGGCGTTAGAATCACCGTTTTTTGCCCGTGAAGCCACGTCCTTAGCAGTCATTTTTTTGTTAACCTGACTCAGGCTTAGGTAGTTTCTCACAATATTGGGGCCGGATGCTTCAGTTTCCAGGCATCCTCTGTTCCCGCAGTTGCAGCGTTCTCCGGAATGATTGACGATGATATGTCCGACTTCTCCGGCAAAACCGCATTCTCCGTGCCAGAGGGTTTTGTTCAAAACCACTCCTCCACCGATTCCGGTCCCGATAGTCAGAAGAACGATGCTGTTTGAGCCCTGTCCGGCTCCTGCTTTCCATTCGCCGTATGCCGCCATATTGGCATCATTGTTGATTTGAAACGGGACCGGAGTGAATGATTTGAAAATTTTGTCAAGGTTCAGACCATCGATCTCTGGATAGTTCGGGGACTGAAGGATTTTGTTTTTTTGAATGCTGTAAATCCCGGGGATACCGTATCCTGCAGCAGCAATGGTTTTTCCGTTGGTTTTTTCCCGGAGCTCCTGCCAGAGATTTTCCAGAAGCTGGAAAAGTTGGGAAGTGTTTTCAGGAGTGTCTGTTTTTGAGTCATAATTGAGCTGATATTTTTCATTGATCAGACCGTATTTGAGTTGAGTTCCGCCCAAGTCAAAGCCTACGTATAGGCTCATAGGGACTCCTTTTATTTTTTAACAGCCACCGCTGCATAATTGGATGGGGCATATAGGAGACCATTGATTTTATCGATGTTTTCATTCATAAGGCTGGTGGCCTCGTCTTTTTCCGGGAGAGGTTTGAGTTTCTCATTTTCAAGGGGAGCGGAGTAGTTGATTTGAATATTCTCAAAACCTGAACTCTGGAGTAAAAAACTCAAGGTCTGGGGGTGGACCGGCTGCTGGTGTGACAGGTCTAGAAAATAGATCTGAACCAGAGAGAACACAGAGAGAGGGTTTACGGTTTCAATGATGACAGTGCTGGTTGGAGATAATTTGTGATAAGCCATTTCCACCATTCTTTTCAGATAAGAAGGGGGGAGGTGTTCCACTACCTGGGAACAAAAGATCCCTCCCAAAGAATGATCTTCATATGAGGACAAGGTCTTTAAAATGTCAGCTTTTTCACAGTCCAGACCTTTGTCCTTGCAGATTTCGATCATCTGCCCGTTAGTATCAATCCCTTTGGCTCTGATTCCATTTTGCTGCAATAGCTCGAGGAATTCTCCCCGACCGCAGCCCAAGTCCAGCACAAGGTCTGCGTTTTTAAAATAAGAAATGTAATCTTTCTGCTGCTTTTTGACCTGTTCACTGATACCCCGGAACCGGTTTTCAAATCCAGCGTACTGAGCATCCTCAATGCTTTGATGGATCTCTTGGACTTGGTCAGCTGCAGGCCTTTTTTCTTTTTCTAAAACAGAGATCAAGCGATTGAGCTTTTCTTTCAGTGTGATGAACCGCTTCATCAAAGCGTTGGCATCTTTAGTGTCTGCAGAGAGCTGGTCGATTTTCCATTCCATGCTTTTGAATATCATCTGGACGTGGTTGCTGCTCAGGGCATCCCATTCCTTGTCCTTGGCCTCCACAAACTCCTTGGTTGACTCCGCCAGGCTTTTGGATAAAGACATGAAGTCTTTAAAACGGACTGTGAAATCATTGAGGATACGCAGAAATTCTTTCAAAGAGGCAAACTGAGGACGGTCTCTTTCTTTCTTTTTTAGAGTCCTCTCAAGGTCTGAGAGGTGAGAATCGAGTTGGGAAGTGTTTATGTTTTCAGAAAATGAAGAGATTTCCTTTTGGAGCTGTTCAAGTTTTTTGTTGAGTTGGGATTCTTTTTCCCTGCTCTTTCGGGAGAGCTCTTCAATGGTCCTTTTCATCAATCCTTGGAAGAAGACTTGTTTTTATCTTTGAGGGGCTTCTTCTCTTCTTCATTATTCTCTTCGGATGTGATAGATTTTTTGAAATTTTTTATTCCTTGGCCCAGAGATTTTCCCAATTCGGGAAGCTTTCGCGCACCGAAAATGATCACAATGAGCAGCACGATGAGGATCAGTTCTCCCGGGCCTAATGGTCCTAATAAAAACATCGAAACCTCCAAATGGATAGCGTTTTCTCTTCTTTGTTGCCTGTACCAAAATTACTTGAGTGCGGCCCAAAAGTCAAGCCATATAAATACGGGGACACATTACCTATTTCCCTATTTTTTGAGCTCTGCATCCATAAATTTGACCATTGACCATTCACCATTTAAAGTTTTTTAGTGTTCCATTTATTGTTTTTGAAAAATTCTTGCAAATCATTGAAAAGAAAATGATAATGAGAACAGCACCTTTCATTTCATGAAGAGTCCGGTTTGATAGGGATTTGGGATTATGGATCAAAAAAGGATTGATATTGAAGACCAGATTGGAAACGCTGTTAAAATCCTGTCTGAATTTGTGCCTCAGAAAACAGCCCTGTATTTTCCGCTGATATCGTCAGCCCTTGTGTGGTTGGTCAACCGACACCAGGATTGGAAAAAAAGCATCTATTCCTGGGAAGTGTGGCCGGACCCTGAATTTTTAAGAAACAAGCCGGATGAGTTTATCCTGGATTTTTTCAGACAGAAAGACTCGCTCAAAAAATATTTCAGCCAGCAGATCAAAGCCAGGGATATGGATTTTCTCCGAAACGCCTTCAATTCTCTTTATCCCATATTTGGTCTCAAAGATCCTTTTCTCAATTCGTTGTTTGATCCGGAGATCCAAGAAAATAATTTCAAAACAATCCTTATTCAGTTTGAAGACAGAGTCGGTGAGGCTAAAAAGACCATATCTCCATTGAGAGGAAATAAAGCATTCCTTCGGAAAATAGGGGATGTTTTTCAGGAGATCGCAGCCATGTGCACCGGAGTTCTCACTCAAAAGGAGATCCAGGAAATGGTGGCGGACATAGTGAAAGAGAAATTGCACAATGAAAAAAAGTAAATTTTTCTTTTTTATTTTCTTGGGCATACTTTGCTTCTCATCCTGTGTATCTCATCTCAAAGAGTCCAAGTCTTTTTATTCTAAGGGTACTGAACTTTCCAGAGACTACAAAAAGGAAATGGCGTATTCGGCTTTTAAAAAAGCCCACCAAAAGGCTTCTCTGCAGGTCGAAAAAAAGCCCTCAGCCCAAGCCTATATGATGAAGGGTCTTTCCGAGTTGAAAATGGAGATGTGGGGCGAAGCTGAGAGAAGTTTTCTCAAAGCCTTTGATTATGGTTTTGAAAAAGGGGAGGAATGGGCGCAAAATATATCCTTGTTTTCCCTAGCTGTTTCTATGCAGGAGTTTGGTCTGAAGGAATCAGCCGCTGATATTTATGACTATCTTCTGAGCAAATCCAAACTCAAACCGGTTTCCATGCTTTCAGTCAAGAGATATTCGGAATTCGCGATCGAGCAGGCTCTCCGGGCCGAGCCAAAGGAGCAGCAGGATTTGCTGGAGAGGCTTCTCCGGAAAGTGGACCGGCTCAAAGAGAAAGACCTGAGCTGCGGTTTTTATCATTACGTCAGTTCTCAGATTCTGAGTCACCTGGAGAATTATCAAAAAAGCTTTGAAGAAGCGGTGATGGCCAGAGAACTGGGAGTTCCCACCGTGGAAATATTCAGAGACAATGACAATCAGATCGTGTTTTGCTTCCGGAGGCTGAATGACATGTTGAATCAAAAAGAATGGAAAGAGTTCGAATCCCTGTATGGGAGATGGACCAAAAAATGGGGCTGGGAAGGGCCTGAAACCCCGGATTGGAAAAGGAATTGAACCATGCGGCCCACCATTGAATGGAACAAAAACAAAGTGATTATGATCGACCAGAGGAAACTTCCCGCAGAGGAGACTTATTGGGAGTGCATTGATTATGAGCAGGTGGCCCAAGCCATTGAAAAAATGGTGATCCGCGGTGCTCCAGCCATTGGAGTGGCTGCAGCTTATGGGATAGGCCTGGGAATGATGAACATCAAAGAAGATGACAATCGTGCTTCTGCATTTGATATAATTTACAGCCGCTTGGAAAAAACAAGGCCCACAGCCCGAAATTTGTTCTGGGCTTTAGAGCGAATGAAGAAAATCTTTCAAAAAAACCAAAACAGGTCCCTATCTGAACTCAAAAACACATTGCTGAAACAAGCCCAAGCCCTTGAAAAAGAAGATCTCGAGACTTGTCAACAAATCGGCTCATATGGAGCTGACCTGGTGAAAGACGGAGAACGCATCCTTACTCACTGCAATGCCGGGGCTTTGGCCACAGCAGGCTATGGAACAGCTCTGGGTGTGATCCGGTCTTCTTTCAAAAAATACAAAGATATCAAAGTCTATGCCAGCGAAACCCGTCCCTTTCTTCAGGGTGCTCGTCTGACCTGCTGGGAGCTTCAGAGAGACCGGATCCCGGTGGTTTTGATCACCGATAACATGGCCGGATGGCTCATGAATAAGGGAGAAATCTCTATGGTGGTGACCGGAGCAGACCGGATCTCTTCCAACGGAGACACTGCCAACAAAATCGGCACCTACACTGCAGCTGTTTTAGCCAAGGAAAACAACATCCCTTTTTATGTGGCGGCTCCTCTGAGCACTATTGATTTTGAGCTCCAAAACGGAGACCAAATCCCCATAGAAGAACGAGATCCGGATGAGGTGAGAAAGTTTGGAGAGGCCTTTATCACTGTCCCTGATATAGAGGTCCGAAATCCGGCTTTTGATGTAACCCCGGCCTCATATATCACAGCCATCATCACCGAAAAAGGGATCGCCCGCCGTCCCTATCATAAAAGTTTGAGTGAATTTAAATAATGGATTAAAGAGTTTAAAATGAATTTTTTAGGTATTGAGACCTCTTGTGACGAGACGGCAGCTTCTGTGGTAACAGATCAGACCAAGGTGTTGAGCAATGTCGTCTTATCCCAGGATGAACTCCATTCGCCTTATGGAGGCATTGTTCCGGAATTGGCTTCAAGAAATCATGTGATCTCCATAAACTACATCATTGAAGAAAGCTTAAAAAGAGCCCAACTCAAAATCAAAGACATCGACTTGATTTCTGTGACCCAGGGGCCGGGTTTGATCGGATCGCTGCTGGTCGGGCTTTCCTTTGCAAAGGGCCTGGCTTACACTCTCCAAAAGCCTCTTATACCCATTGACCATCTGGAAGCCCATATCCATTCTGTATTCATTGAAAACAAGGACATCCCTTTTCCTGCACTGGCCCTTCTGGTCTCGGGAGGCCACACATCTCTTTATTTGATGAGAAAGAAGCTGGACACCAGAGTGCTTGCCAGGACCAGAGATGATGCAGCCGGGGAAGCCCTGGATAAAATCGCCAAATTTATGGAGATCGGCTATCCGGGAGGTCCTGTGATTGAAAAATTATCTCAACACGGAGACCCCAAGGAGTTTGATTTTGCGCTCCCCAAGATGTCAGACCAAAGCCTGGATTTCAGTTTCAGCGGATTCAAGACTGCGGCCTTGAGACATATAAAGACAAATAAATTGAATAAAAAAAACCCTCAACTCAAAGATTTTTTGGCCAGTTTTGAGCACTCTGTGGTCAATGCCCTGATCTCCAACATAAAGAAAGCCGCCTCTCAGCATTTTCCGGAATCTCTGATTTTGTGCGGGGGAGTGGCCCGAAACAAAAGACTGAGAAAGAGGTTTAAAGAGCTGGCTAAAGAACAAGGGATGCATTCCTTCATCCCATCTCCTGAATTCTGTACGGATAATGCGGCTATGGTAGCATCATTGGCATGGGAAAAATATAACCAGGGAGAAAAAGGAAAATTGTCACTGGACCTCAATGCTTATGCCCAATCCTCCTATTAAATCGGCGAGACTCTACTGATTTATCTCATTTTCATTTGACTCTGCGGTCATATCTGTATGCAGGTATCAAAGACTTTTTATTGAGGAGATAAGGTGAATAAGCTGGTGAAGAGAAGAAGGTCAGCTCCGGCATGGAAAAGAGCAGGTCCGATGATGCTTTTGGATTTTTGCATCACATAGCCCCATAATACAGCGAGGACAAACACAATGATCAAAAACATAAGGATTTCTCCGGTTGCCACATATTCCACTTTCATATGAGCTATGGCAAAGACCGCAGCTGTCACTATTACGGAACCGAATTTCCCTGCGAAAGGTTCAAACTTTTTGAGGAAGAGTCCTCTGAAAAGCAACTCTTCATTGAGTCCATTGGATAGGACAAAAATCAGGATCCAGGGTGCTTCAGACAGAAGTCGGTCCAGGCCTGAATTCATGCCCAGGACCTGCCAGACAAGAAATCCGGCAAAAGCAAAAAAGCCGATAAAGCCGATGGTCAGGCCATACCGGAGGAGACCCTTTCTGAAGTAGATGGAAGCCAGACTCTGTCCTGAAGCAATAGTGAGAAAGAGGATTGGAATGATGATCCACAGACTCTGTGAGAGTTTTGCCGCTGCCATCCCAGTTATGGTGGTGGTTTTCAAATCCAACCAGCGAAGAGAAAGACCGCTGAAACGCCAGGAAAGGAATTGACAGAAAACAGCCAGAAAAAAAGCAAAAGAAAGAGGCCAGAATCGGTTCCATTTTTTCCTCAGGGCAAAAATCAGAGCACACAGAAGAAAAAAAATACAGAGTCCGGTCCGTATCAATGTTTCTGTGTCATCCGGGATTTGTTCTGTAAAAGTGATGCTGGGCAGAAATACAAGCAAGCCCGCTGTGACGAAAAGAAAAAACCATCCTATACGCTTTATCTTCATTTTAATCTCTCCAGAGACTCGTGTTTTTGAGATGTGTTTTTTAAAAAAGCTTTTCTTCCCAGGATTATCAGGCTTTTCAAAAAATCAACGGCTTTCAGTGTAACAACAGCAATCAGAATAATGTTGGCGATCAAGGTCAGATCAAGATAGGGAAATCGGATCAAAGGATTCTCAACGGGTTTATTGATGACAATGCCGAGAATGAACAATTGAAAGCCGCTTCGCGAAAGATTCACCCATTCAGAAGTAAAGGAGAATTTGAGTCCATAGGCAATAAGTCCGGTGCCCAAGAGAGCTAAGAGCGCTAAAGAATACCACTGAGATGCAGCAGGAGTTAGGATTGATTCCGCTCCTTGGAGGGTTATGGTTTTAAAAAAGAGGGTATTGAATCGAAGGTAGATCCAAACTAGAACTGCATATCCAACCAGCATCAGAATAAAAGGAATCACAGACGATCGAGCCTGTCTTTTTTGGGCCATTTTATTCCAGTCTATTTTAAATTTTGGCCAGGGGAAACGGATTTCTTTTTGACTCTGAGTCATGAAATAGAAAAGGATTCCCACAAATCCCAAATCAAAGACAAAAGTCATAGGTAGATAGAAAAGCGCCTGGAGACTGTCGATCTTAGGGATATAAAAGAAGGGAAACACTAGAAAGCTGGTTTTAAAGATCAAAGAAACAACAGAAAGACAGAAGTGGAAGACAAAAAGGATACCGGTGTACCGGAACAGATATCCTTTATAAACAGGTGAAATGATTTCAGTGTCTTCGTTATACTTTTCAGCGACTTTTCTGGGGCTTCCATAAGAGTCAATGACTCTTTCAAGGGACTCTTCATTGACTTTTCCGAATTCTTGTTCTGTTTTCTCCAGAATATGGCTTTTGATCTCATTCAATATCTCTTTTTTTTCAGAGGCCGCAGTGAGATAATGACTGATTTCTTCAAGATATTTTTTTAATTGTTTATGCATTTTTATTTTCCTTTATAAGACGGATTAAGACCTTGTTCTGGCTATGCCAGATATTGAGAAGTTGGCGCCGAATACCTCGGCCTTTTTTTGAAATAATATAGAATTTTCGGGGTCTTTGATCGCTGACATCCCATTGGCTTTGAATGAGGTCTTTTTTTTCAAGCCTTCTGAGAAGAGGATAAAGAGTGTTTTCCTCGATCACAAATCCTTTTTTCTTCAGTGTTTTGATTATAGAATATCCATACATTTTTTGTTCGAGAAGGACAAGGATCAGAACCTGAAGGAATCCGCGATTCATCTCAGTCTCAAATGGGCTGATATCGTCAGCCATGAAGATGTCCTCCTTTCAATTTATATGCTGTGTATCATCTTAATACTGTGTAACTAATATATACTGTATAACAAACAGCATGTCAAGCACTTTTTTAAAATTTCCAAAGAAAAGAGATTCTGCCTAGGCTGGGATTGATTGAGTTTGAATAAGTTCTGTATTCACCTCCATGACACCATGATGGATTTATGATAATATGATGAGCATGGAAATTTCTGTCGTCATCATCACTTATAACGAGGAAAAAAGACTGGAGCCTGCACTCCGGAGTATCAGAGGCATTGCATCTGAGATCATAGTTGTGGACAGTTACAGCACAGATGATACTGTGAAAGTGGCAAAACAGTATGATTCCAAGATTTTTAAACGGGAATGGACCAATTATGCAGACCAAAAAAACTTTGCCAATAAAAAAGCCATTCATCCCTGGATTTTGTCCCTTGACGCAGACGAAAGGCTTTCTCCGGGCTTGAGAAAAGAGATCCTGGATTTGAAGCAAAAGGAAATCCAAGCTGCTGGCTTTTCTGTCCCCAGACAGGCATTTTATTTGGGAAAATGGATTCTTCATTCAGGCTGGTATCCGGACCGAAAAATTCGGCTCTTCAAAAAAGACAATGCTTTTTGGCAGGGCGAATATGTCCATGAAAAAATGGTGGTGGATGGACCGGTGAAAAAGCTTATGCAGCCCCTTTATCATTTCACTTACAGAGATATCAGCGACCATTTGAAGCGCATCAATCAATTCTCAAGCCTGGGAGCAAAGAAGCTGTATGCTGCAGGAAAAAAATGCCGGTGGTATCATCTGGTTTTTCTGCCCCCTCAGAGGTTTTTGAAGTCTTATTTCCTTAAAGCCGGAATTTTGGACGGATTTGCTGGTTTTGTGATTGCTGCACTTCACAGTTATGCCATCTTTGCCCGATATGCAAAGTTGAAAGAGATATGGAAGAAAGGAGAACGAATTGAGCCTTTTCCAAATTGATTCAGGAAAAGAATGGAGAGGAGGGCAGAGACAGTCTTTTTTCTTGGTCAGAGAACTCAAAAGAAAGGGATACCCTTGCCGGTTCTATGTCCAACCCAAAAGCCCTTTATATAAAAAATCTGAAAAAGAAGGGCTCCCAGTTTTTCCCTTAAAGGTCAGAGGTGAAATGGACATTGTCTCTGTCCTGAAATTGGCAAGGCAAATGAAAAAACAGGACTGTGCCCTGGTCCACTCTCATGATGCTCATGCAGCTGCAGTGAGTGCCATGGCTGCCTCTAGGGCTAAAGTCCCCATCAGAGTCATTTCAAGACGGGTGGATTTTCCTTTGAAAAACAATTATTTTTCGAAGATCAAATATCAAAGAGAAGTGGATCTGATCATCGCCATATCCAAAGCAGTGAAAAAAGTCCTTGTTTCCGGTGGACTTGATAAGAAAAGAATCAGAGTGGTTCCTTCTGGAATCGATTACACTCCTTTTGAAAACATTGCATCAAAGGATTATCTTCACAGGGAGCTTGGATTCAGCAAAGATGATTTTTTAGTCGGGATCGTCGCTCATCTGGCCGACCATAAAGGACATAAATATCTGATTGAAGCCGCAGGCATTCTCAAAAAGAAGGCTCCTCATATCAAGCTGGTCATTGTGGGAAAGGGGCCTCTTCGCATGGAGCTTGATGAGCAGGCCAAAGAGACCAATGTGGATGACATCATCTTTTTCCTTGGATTTAGAGAGGATGTCCCCCAAATATTGGCGTCCCTTGACCTGTTTGTTCTTTCCTCCTATTTAGAGGGTTTGGGAACCAGCATCATGGATGCCATGGCCAGTCATTTGCCTGTGGTGGCAACAGAAGTCGGAGGCATTCCCGAACTTGTGACCCATGAAAAGACAGGTCTTTTGGTGCCGCCGAGGGATCCGGATTCTTTAGCTCAAGCAATCCTCCGCTTGTACAATGACCGGAAACTGGCCACTTTGTATGGGGAGAATGGATACAAAGAGGTGCATGAGAAATTTTCATCCAGAGCCATGGCCAAAAAAGTCATCAAAGAGTATGAACATATCGCAAGAAGAAAAAATATAAACCTTCGTCCCATCAAACCGTTTATCAAAAAGAAGAAAAAGAAATGATTTTCCCTGGATGATTCACAAGCTGATTATTTTTTATATACGAATATAGTGTGTTCTTCTCCATCCCAGGACTCAACAGTT
This sequence comes from Candidatus Aminicenantota bacterium, assembly GCA_014727835.1. Classification (GTDB taxonomy): domain Bacteria; phylum Acidobacteriota; class Aminicenantia; order Aminicenantales; family Aminicenantaceae; genus WJMT01. The sequence goes on from WJMT01000007.1 coordinate 24,290, forward strand.
TCATATTTGATTTCTCGGTCTTTCCATCCGGAGATGTCATAATTGTGGGACACCACCCTGGCTCCTTCCTTGAGTTGAGCCTCCAGAATAGGCCGCAGCAGTTCATTGGATTCAGGGAGTAGATACATGGTCACTACTGTGGCTTCGGAATAATCGGATTGGGTGGCATCTTCCTGCCTGAATTCCACCAAAGATTCCACTCCGGCCAGTCGGGCTTCATACCGTGCTTTTTCTATACGCTCAGGGTCCAGTTCAATTCCCACTCCCCTGGCTCCATATTTTTTAGCGGCCATGATCACGATCCTCCCATCTCCGCAGCCGATGTCATAGACCACATCATTCTCATTGATCTCTGCCATCTGCAGCATAGTCTCGACCACTCCCAGGGGCGTCGCCACATAGGGAGCCAGGTCCACAGCATCTTCCCTCCCATGGGATCCGATATACAGTTCAAGGTCATTGTTTTCATCATAGCGGAAAGAAAACGGCTTTCCTTTTTCCAGAGTGTACCGGATCCAGAGGTTCTCTCTTAGAAAAAACACGTGCATGTCTTTACGGGTGGGATAGCGTTGGATTTCGCCCGCTCGAATGGTTTTTTTCTGCGGTTCCTTATCATGGTCGGAAGGCTGTATTTTGTAAGTGATGGGACTCTCCGTGACATTGCGGATGGTGATTTCAGACAGTTCAGAGTCAACGGATTTCGTGTCCTTGATTTTTTTCTTTTGAGGTTCCTCTTGAATAAGTTTTTGAGGTTGATTTTCTCCGCAGGACCAGCTCAAGACCAAAAGAGACAAAAAAAGAGCAGTTATGTGTTTCAGAGGATTGTCAGTGGATTGACTATGATGATTCATGCTGAGGTTCACTCATTCTCCAGCAAGGGGTCTGTCCGAACCTGTACATTTCCCGTATAAATTTTATCATTGACTTTGAGCTTCACTGCATAGGTCCCAGGCTCAGCCTCCACAGCTCCTCTTCCCCGGCCATATCTTCCATACCGGCCAAATCCGATCTCTTCAAAGGCCCGGGTTTGAACTTCCAGAGCTTCCCTGTAGGTCAAGTCAGGCTTTTTGAGCTCTTCCAGAGCCTTTTGGACCGTCTTTTTGGGTTCTTCCTCCACTTCAGGTCTTTGAAGAATTCTCTCCATCAGCTGCTGCATCTGTCTCAAATTCCGCTTCATTTGCTCGGGTGGAGGATCAAATCTCATGTCCCACATCAAACGGTTCACCCCGGCTTCAGCATCTTTGAGCGAGTAATGGGTCTTCAAAGTTCCGGTGGCATCCGTTATTTCGATCTCGACCGCATGCAAAGGTTTGTCCTTTAGATAAAAATGGATCCCTGCCCCGTAAGAAGGATTTTCTCCGGAAAAATACAGGTCTCCCCGTCCGTACCCGCCTCTTTGAAGATTCAGCCAGTGGGTTCCGGGCCGTTGACCATCAAACAGATGGGCCTCAGATGACAGAATTTCCTTTGTTAATTGCTGAAGGGGAGAAATGTCATCCAGGATCCAAATGCCTCTTCCATGGGTCCCTGCAATCAAGTCATGATCCCGCGGGTGGATCCTCAGGTCATGAAAAGCCACAGTGGGCATGTTCAAGCTCATATCAATCCAGCTCTTGCCGGCATTGAGAGTGAAGAACACTGAAAATTCTGTTCCCACAAACAACAGGTTTTGGTTTGTGGGATCTTCGCGCAGGACATAGACCGGGCCGTTATCCGGAAGGTTTCCGGTAATGTTTATCCAGGTTTTTCCGAAATTTGTTGTTTTGAAGACATAGGGTTTGAATAGATCGCTGCGGTGACCGTCAAAGGTCAAGTAACAGGTCCCTTCTTCAAAACGGGAAGCCACCACCCGGCTGACCCAAATTTCTTCAGGCACATCAGGGACATTATCTCTGACGTTGACCCAGGTTTTTCCTCCGTCTCTAGTCAGCTGGACATTTCCATCATCTGTTCCAATCCAGATAAAACCCGGATTGACCGGAGATTCAGATAGGGTAGTAATGGTGCAGTGAGTCTCAGCTCCTGTTTGGTCCAGAGTGATCCCACCGGTGGGCTTGCTGTGTTTTTCCAGGTTGTCTGTAGTCAGGTCAGGACTGATGATTTCCCAATGGTCTCCCCGGTCTATGGATTTGAATACATGGTTTCCGGCAAAATAGATGGTGTGAGGATTGTGGGGAGAAATCAGGATCGGAGAACTCCAATTGAAACGAAACGGAGATTGGGGGCGTCTTGCTGGTCTTTGCGATGACTCTGTGTCTCCAGATTTTCGCTTGGGCGGAGGAGGGACATATTCATTCCAGTTATAGGTATTTTCTCTGGATGGTCTGATGCGTTCGCTTTCTCTTGTTTCCACATTCACACGTCTGATATTCCCGCCCTGGCTTTCGCAGTAGGCTGTTCGCCAGTCTGAGGGATCATTTTGGGTATAGAAACCGTCTCCGCCTCCAATATTGAACCAAAAATCCGTAAGAATCGTCCCCTCCCGGCTCATGCTGGGGCCGACCCAGGTTCCATTGTCTTGAAGGCCGCCGTAAATGTGATAAGGATCACGCATGTCAGTGCTGATAGCATAGAACTGGGTCACACATAGGTTGTCAAAAAGGATCCAGGTTTTTCCGTGGTCATTAGTGAGTGAGGCGCCGCCGTCCTGACCCACATAGAATCGGTCCTTATTGGTGGGGTCCAGCCACATGGTGTGAAAGTCTGGATGAAGGCCTCGGATGGTTTCAAAGGTTTTTCCTCCGTCTTTAGAGAACTGCATGCTGGTTGACAGATAGTAGACAAGCTGGTCGTCCAGCGGATTGATATAGATATGGCTGTAATAAAAAGGGCGGACATTGATTCGATTCATGTACTTCCAGGATTCTCCCCCGTCTTCTGAGCGATAAATTCCTGTTCCGAGTTTTGTCATGTCGCTGTATTCAGGATTTGGCTTTTGTTCCTGTCCTTTACGAATGGTCCGGCTCGGTTGATAGCTGTGTTCAACCACAGCCATAAGGACTTTTGGGTTGCTTCGGGAAATAGCCAGGCCGATTCTGCCTAAATCTCCTTTGGGAAGCCCCTGGTTGAGCCGGGTCCATGTGCTCCCGCCATCCGTGGTTTTGAAAATTCCTCCATTCGGGCCTCCTGAATCAAAGCGCCAGGGTTGACGAAGTCTTTGCCAGAAGGAGACAAAGAGGATGTCCGGGTTTTCAGGATGCATCACCAGGTCAATGGCTCCGGTTTTTCCATCATCCGGAAGTCCATTGGTCAGTTTTGTCCAGGTTTCACCCCCATCTTCTGTTTTGAACAAACCGCGATCTCCGGAGTAACCCCAGGTATGTCCGGTCGCCGCAGCATAAACCATATCAGGATTGTCTGGGTGGGTGATCACGCGGCCGATGGTATGAGTGGTCTCCAGGCCCATATGAATGAATGTCTTTCCCCCATCTGTTGATTTGTAAATTCCATCTCCCCAGGCAATGCTGTTCCGGCAGCATTCTTCTCCGGTCCCGACCCAGATGATATCAGGATCTTCTTGAAAAAAGGCCACATCTCCGATGGATGCTGAACCATAGTGGTCAAAGATCGGTTCCCAGGTCGTTCCGGCATTCACAGATTTCCAGACTCCTCCCGAAGCACTTGCCACCAGAACATGGGTAAAATCTTTATCCAGGGCTTCAAAATCTGAAATACGTCCGATCATATTAGCCGGCCCGATATTGCGCCATTTGAAATCTTTGATGAGATTTTTCTCGGTCTGCCCAGAAGGAAGTAATATGGCTGTGCAGAGAAAAAAAAGGATCAAAAAAAAGATTTGAGATAATTTTTTAAAAGACGGATTCATTCCTAACCTCCGGTTTGAAATAAGATTGAGCTAAAGATTGAAGAAACCATTGAAATGATTGATTCAAATTTTTAAGGTGCCATTATATATAATGAAATTGATTTTGGGAACAGAAAAAAAAGAAAGTTAGTGTTTTCTTTTCCAAATCCGCTGGTTCAAAAGGATGATGAGAGCAGCTGCAAGGATCAAAATAAAAACAGCACAAGTAAAGACCACACTCCAGCCCCACCAGAGTGGAGCATTGAGCAGACAAGTGAGCCCTCCCACGATCGGGACAGCAAAAAGATTCATGAATCCGATTTCTCGAGCAACAGGTGTTTTGAGCTCAGGGTCTACGATCCGAAGAAGCATGAGTCCACTGGATACGGTTCCTGTAACCACTCCGTATATGGAGACGGTCCGCTCCAGTTTGTAATCGGACAATCGGGAACCCAACACCACAACCGCAATGGTTGTGAGAATGCCTCCTGTCAATGCAATCAGAAGAATGGGAGCCACATATCTTCCCACGATCAAAAGCTCGATCCCGCATCCTGTGGCCACAATGAGATAATCAATGGAAAAGCCGGTGATCCGTCTCTGAAAAGGGGGATCCAATAAGTGACCTAGAGGGGACGCTTGAAAAAGGAGGCGGAAAAGAATGGCAAATACAAGGCCGAACAGAAAGAAAAATCCCCATAACATGGAGCCCATGCTTAAAGGAAGGAGACGTGTGATGAGAGAGAGAATGAAATAGGTGAATAAATACACCAGGCCTATTTGTGCTGTGTGAAAAGCCATACTGTCAAGGCTGGCGCTGTGTGTGGTGAGAGATCCAGCGGATTTGGATGGCTGTCCTTTTGTCAGAATACCTCTCAGAAAAAATGGCGGCATGGGCTTGGTTTCAAATTTTTCCTTTTTCAGCCCTCTGTAGGCTAAAGGGACTCCGACAAAAAAAGCAAAAAAGAATCCCAGTGTGGCAAAGGTGAGCCCGATGGTGGAACCATCCATAAATCCGGCTTGCTCCCAGACCCTTCCAAAAGACAGAGCCTGTCCAGGCCCTTCGTTAAACGCCAGAGGCAAAAGAAATCCAAAGGTTTTGTGCAGAGTATTCCCCCCTATGATGAAGGCTAAAGTGATGAGAGCCCCTATTACAGCTTGCAGGGGGAATGAGACGGCTTGAACCAGAGCCATCCACAAAGAGCCTTTGAATATCTTTTTCTCTTTGTTTTGTTTGGGCCCTTTGATTTCAGGTGGAGTGAGTCCCATGGAAATGAAGGAAATATTAAAGAAATGGTAGGCGAATGTTTTGATGATCTCGATGTCCAAAGAGATCAAACCGATATTGATCAGAATCAGACCGAGTAAGCCCCCGATCAGGCTTGCGGGGAAGAGCATTCTCTGTAGAAGCGGGGTGTAAGCCCTGAGAATGACGCCAGCAAGAAGCATGACAGATAAAAATCCAAACACAATCAAGGTTTCAAATGGAAACGGAGTCATCATTGCTTTGTTCCTTTATCAATCTAGTTAGTATTCAAACCTCCAACTAGAGTTCATCTCATCTATTATATGAAAAATATATACATTTTCCGAACAAAAAAATCAGTGTCATTTCTGACTCTGCCGTTAAGTCGAGTTCCGGGATTTGAGCGATTCCCTCTCGGATTTGGTTGGCGGTTTTCAGCTTTTTTTGCAAAATTCAGATATCCTTCATCTCCTGCATAATGAAGCACAGCCCAAGCTGCGGTAAGGGGACCTCCGCTTTTGGTGCTTTGCACTGTGGGATTGATGATGATGTAATCCCAGCCATTTGGCGAATGAAAATATCTGATGAGACCGAAATTCCGGACTGTCCATAATCTCCCCTTCTTCCTTTTTGATATCGTCTTCTCAAATAATAATAAGGGGTACAGGCCTTTCAATTCAACAAATCAGAGGAATGGCCTGGAAAAGGTTTTTAGACCAAACCTTCTTGAAAAACCACTTTGGTATAGGTATGATGGAAATCCTTGATTTGCCGCAATAAAAGAGTTAAATTGGAGATGGCAGGTGGAGGTGCTATGAAGAAAAAAATCCCAATCGGTCTGATATCATTGTCTTTCCTTCTTTTATTCACGGCACACATGAGTTTTGGAATGGAGGGAAAACAGAAAAAAGAGAAAAAAGACAAAAGAACCGGCGTGGTGATTCTCCCCATTGTTTTCTACCAGCCGGAAACACGGATCGGGGCAGGAGGAGGCGGGCTTATCACATACAGGCCTAAGGGCACTCCTGAAGACGCGAGGCCTTCTTCCTTGTATTTTCAAGCCTACTACACTCAAAATAAACAATACGGCATAGAGCTCAAACCAGAATTGTATTTAAAAAAGGAGGCTTATTTATTCAAGGGAAAAATAAAAACAAGCAAATTTCCGAGTAAATATTGGGGGATCGGGAATCAGACACCGGATGAAGCAGAGGAGAATTACACTCCCCGGATGGTCAATCTTGATTTGTCCATTCAAAGACGAATCCTGGCCAGGGAAAGACTTTATTTGGGACTTCAGTACAAGTATGAAAACTACACAATCACTGAGTCGGATCCTGACGGAGAGCTTGCAGCAGAGCAGATCACAGGAAGCACTGGCGGGCGGCTGTCCTCTTTGGGATTTATCTTGAATTGGGACAGGCGCGATCAAATCTACTCTCCCCATAAAGGAAATTATTTCCAGCTGACCATGGACTTCTACTCTCCCACCTTGGGGAGTGAATTTGATTTCACGTCATTCAAATTGGACCTCAGAAAATATATTCCTGTGTTTGAACATCATGTGTTTGCTGCTCAGGCTGTTGTTCAGTCTGTTTCCGGTTCTCCGCCATTCAGGCATATGTCTGAAATAGGCGGGGAAATGGTCATGCGGGGTTATTATTCCGGACGATACAGGGATAAATCCATGCTGGTCATTCAGACAGAGATGAGGTTCAAAGTCTGGAAAAGAATAGGGATGGTGGTTTTTGCCGGAGCAGCGGATTTGGCAGATCAGCTCGGGGAATTGAGCCCAGGCAATTTCAAATATTCCGCAGGCCTGGGGCTTCGCATCCTGGTTGTTCCCAAGGAGGGGACCAACATCAGAATCGACCAAGGGTGGGGCAAAGGAACTTCCGGATTTTACATCATGGCCGACGAAGCCTTTTAAATACAGGGACACAATACCTATTTACCTTATTTTTTCCAGGGCTTTCTTTTCAATTTTCTCTGATGGAGTGCGATTTTTATTGACTGAATCAGAAAGTTCTATATATTAATGTTGCGTTCTCACTTTGAGAGCAGAGGAGATGAAACTGTGCTGGAAAAACTTTAATAATGAATATTGAACAAATTGAACTGCGGTTATTAGAGATGCCGTATGTGCATTATTTTGAAACCAGTTTTGGTCGGGAAGAGAAAAAAACATTCCTCCTTGTCAGAATGTTTGCCCAGGGCCTTTGCGGATATGGAGAGGTCACGGCAGATTCTCTCCCCTTATATAATTATGAAACCAAATCCACTTGCTGGGTCCTGATCAAGGAAGTGCTGGTCCCTTTACTGTTTTCCCAATCCATTAGCGATCCCATCGAGTTTCATCGGGCCGCGGCAAAATATAAAGGCCATCATATGGCCAAGGCAGGGCTTGAATTGGCTCTGTGGGATTTGAAAGCAAAATCAGAGAGCCGACCCTTGAGTCAGCTCTATGGAGGAAACAAAAAAGAGGTCCTTTCTGGAGTCAGTATCGGGATTCAGGATAGAGTCTCTGACTTGCTGGAAAGGATAGGCCGTTTTCTTGAAAAAGGTTATCCCCGGGTCAAATTGAAGATCAAACCGGGTTGGGATGTCTCCATCCTGAAGCAAGTGAGAAAAGAATTCCCGGATATCCCGCTCCAAGTGGATGCCAATTGCGGCTACAGATCCGCTGATCTAGACTGGCTTCCAAAGCTGGATGAATTCGACTTGGCGCTGGTGGAGCAGCCGTTTCCAGCCTGGGACCTGCTTTCTCATTCCAAACTCAAAAAAAAGCTCAAAACACCCTTGTGTCTGGATGAAAGCGCTGTGTCCTGGAATATGGTCCGCCAGGCCTATGAAATGGAAAGTTTTGATATCATCAATATCAAGGTGGGAAGAGTGGGCGGAGTGGTGGAAGCCCAAAAAATTCATGACTTCTGTGAGTCAAAAGCTGTTCCTGTGTGGTGCGGCGGGATGCTGGAATCAGGCATTGGAAGAGCTCACAACATTCATATAGCCACGCTTCCCAACTTTAAATTGACCAATGACATTTCAGCCAGCCAAAGATATTTCGCCCAAGACCTGATCGAACCTCCTGTGGAGATTACCAAACAGGGAAGGATCCAAGTGCCGGAGGGGCCTGGAATCGGAGTGACGCCTGTGGAAGAACGGATCCAGAAGGCCACCTTAAAAAGAGAAGTGTTGACTTCTGAATCACTTGGATAATTGGTTTTTATAGAGTATATTAAGAAATGATACAGAATTATCACTTGATTCTTTGAGGAAAAGCCATGTCTTCAATGACCTACAAAAAAGCAGGAGTGGATATTGATAAAGCAGACCAATTTATCCAGAGGATCAAACCTCTGTTAAAGAAAACCGGCCGCCCTGAAGTTCTCGGAGAAATAGGGGGCTTCAGCGGTTTGTTCAAGCCATCTTTAAAAAACTTCAAAGATCCAGTTCTGGTGGCATCCACAGACGGAGTCGGAACCAAACTCCTTTTAGCTGATCTCCTAGGAAAATATGAGGGAGTCGGGATTGACCTTGTAGCCATGTGTGTGAACGACATCATTGTTTCCGGGGCAGAGCCGCTTTTTTTTCTCGACTATATTGCCTGTGGAAAACTGAATGAAGATAAAATGGTCTCCCTAGTCAAAGGAATCACTCGGGGATGCGAGCAGGCCGAATGCGCTCTTTTAGGGGGCGAGACGGCTGAGCTTCCCGGTATGTATTCCGGGGATAAAATGGATATCGCCGGTTTTAGTGTGGGAATGGTCTCCAGAGAAAAAATATTGGATGGAACCTCCTGCCGACCCGGGGATGCTGTGGTCGGATTGAGTTCCAACGGAGTGCACAGCAACGGCTTTTCCCTGATTCGGAAAATTTTCACTGAACAGGAGTTGATAGGAGAGGCAGGAAAGGATTTTATAAAGCCTACCCGTATTTATGTGAAACCTGTGCTTGAACTCATCGAAAAGGGGCACATCAAAGCAGCCGCCCATATCACAGGAGGGGGATTTTATGAAAACATACCCCGGGTTTTGCCTCAAAAAATGGGAGCAGTGATCAAAAAAGGCTCCTGGCCGGAAAGCGGGATTTTTCAAAGAATCCAGAAAAAGGGCCGGATGCAGGAAAAAGAGATGCACCGGACCTTTAACATGGGAATCGGATTTGTGGTGGTCTGTGCTCCGGAGAGGACCACTCAGGTCATAGATCTCCTCAAAAAAATGGACCAAAAAGCGTATGTTATAGGCGAAGTTGCCTCCGGAGGGCATAAGGTCTGTTTTGTCACTTGATCCTCAGGTCCAGCCAGATTCAAAACCCGTTTCATACATGGTCAAAATATTTTCAATCGGTGTGTTGGGCTGTAAGTTGTGGCAGGGAGCCAAAATATAACCCCCGCCCTTGCCCAGAATTTTCAGATTCTCCAGCACTTCTTTTTTGACATCTTTTGTGCTTCCAAAAGGAAGAGTCTGCTGGTTGTCCATTGCGCCGTGGAATATGATTTTGTCTCCGAAATCGCCTTTGAGACGGTCCCGGCCCATGTGTTTGCACCGCCATTGGATGGGATTCAGAATATCAATGCCGGCTTCAATCAGATCGGGAATGACTCGGCTTATACAGCCGTCATTGTGATGAAACACAAAAGCCCCCTGTTGATGCACAAAATCAATGATTTTTTTCATGTTCGGAAGCAAAAATTCCTGAATGTGGGAAGGAGAGATCATCAAATCTTCCTGAGCGCCCATGTCTTCAGCCACATAAGTCAGCATGATCTGTCCCGGGATTTGCTCGTAGATGCGCTTGATTTGGGTAAAGATCAAATCAAAGAGCTGATCCAAACAGAAATGAACCATTTCCGGATTTTCCACCAGATCCATGAACGCTTTTTCCGGTCCCCTGAGGTCTTTGTATATCAGGAAGGGCTCATAATTTCCGCCCTCCACAGGATACATCTCTTTGCCTTTGATCTGGCGTTTGACTGAAGAGTAGTCCCACCAGTCCGGATCAGGCCAGATGTAGTTGTTTTTGATCTCCTCTACAACATGATAATCCGCGAGAGGATGAGAGATGCACTCATCATAAATTCCTGTCCCATAGTTCATGTCTTGATGCTGGCAGCCAAAAACATCATATCCTGCGGGGAGTGCGGGGCCGATGTATTTGGGCTCTAGTTTGATGACTTTATCTATATGAAGCTTCTGGAACATCTCGAATTTGTTCTCGCATTCCAGATGGTTGATCAGCCTTTCTGTGGTCTCATCCGTGGCCCAGTAATCCATGGGAATGCGGTCCGGTTTTTCTCTGTTCAAAACCGCCAGCCATCGTTCTTTGGGGGAGAGGATTTCTTTTGGCATGGATCATCCTGTCTGCTACTTAATATATCCCAGAGATTTCAGTTTTTCCTCTGTATCCTTATCTATTTTTATGTTGAATTTTAGGTGTCGCACTGAAGCGGGCTTATGAGTGAGTGTCTTGTTGATCAGCTCAAGTAACTCTAGGCAGAAATCAGGTTTGACAGCAGCCAAGTTTTTGTTTTCGCCCGGATCTTGACTCAGCAAGTAAAATTCTTCATACCCGGGATGATAGGATATCAGGTCTCTGGGGAGAGTGTTGTCTTTGATTTTAAAAGTATAGATGTACTTGGAATCAGGTCTTCGTATGGACTTTTTTTCCGGACCAGTCACTATAGCCTCTGAGAAGGCATCCCTTGATCGATTTTCTTTTCCCTGGATCAAAGGAATCAAGCTCCTGCCTTGAATACCGGACTTCTGGTATTTGATATCAGCGAAATCGCACAGAGTGGGGAAGAGGTCAATAAGCTGGACCTGGGCTTTGATTTTGCGTCCGCTGTATTCTGAGTTGGGAATGGAGAGAATCAATGGAACTCGAATAATTTCATCATAAAGCGTTTTTCCGTGGCTGTCGTATATTTCTTTCGGGTCATGTTCCCCGAATTCTTCTCCATGGTCACTGGTGACCACGATTATGGTCGAATCAAGCAGTCCGGTCTCTTGCAAATGGTTGACAATCTCCTCCAGCTTTTTGTCCGTCTTGTGGATGCCTCCATCATACAGGGTTTCGGTCACTTGTTTTTGAAGCACTCCCATCTGCTTCAGCTTCTTTGGCTGGTCAGCAAGGACTTTATCCCCTTTTTTGAAAAAATCTTGAAGAGAAGCGGTCTGTTCAGAGTCGAGCACTTCATGAGCATAATGCAGGTCTGTGTAGGGAGCATGCACTCGGAAGGTGTGAAGAAAAAGATAAAAAGGAAGGTCTTTGTGCTCATCAATCCATTTTTTGACGGGTTCTGTGCTTTCTTTTGCAAAGTCGATCTCTGCATAACCGGAATGGGAATGGG
>WJMT01000066.1 GCA_014727835.1 Candidatus Aminicenantota bacterium
CATTTATTCACTCCAACTTGGATTTGATCTCATATGAATTTCCGGAGAAAAGTCAATTGGTTTTTATTATGATATCAAAACCAACTCTCAAATGCGAATCTCCTTCAGGGAAATCACCATTGAGATTGGAAAACCAAGTTTCTTGATTTCCACCCTTCTGCTGATATATGTTAGAGATGAATTCAAAAAAGGAGGACCATAGCTAATGAAAAATACATTTGTTTTTGTTTTAATGACCGCATTCCTCTGTTTATCCGCAACCAATATCTGCTCCGAAGATAACTGCTCCAGCTTCTTAGTGACGAAAGGAGCGTCCAAAGACGGCTCTGTGATGATCACCTATACTTGCGATGGAGAATTTCTCCCTCACCTGGAATACACTCCGGCTCAAGACCATAAAAAAGGGGAGGTCATTGAAATCACAGGCTGGAGGGGAGAGGTCATGGGTCATGTCAAACAGGTTCCCCATACCTATGCAGTGGTCGGCCTGATGAATGAGCATCAAGTAGCTATAGGAGAAACCACTTTTGGAGGAAGACCGGAACTGAGGAATCCAGACGGACTTCTCCATTACTTCACTCTCATGAATCTGGCTTTGCAGAGGTCCCAGACAGCCAGGAAAGCGATCCAGGTCATGACCGAACTGGTCAATGAATACGGATACGCCAGCACCGGAGAGTCTTTCTCTATTGCTGATCCTGAAGAGGCCTGGATCATGGAGATGATAGGCCCTGGAAAAGGAGGACAGGGGGCTATCTGGGTCGCTGTTCGCATTCCGGACGGATACATATCAGGACATGCCAACATGGCACGGATAGGAACCTTTCCTCTGGATAATCCTGAAAACTGTCTCTATTCTGAAAATGTGATCTCTTTTGCTCAGGAAAAAGGCTATTATGACCAAAGCTCAGGTGATCCATTCAGCTTTAGAAAAGCCTATGATCCCCCCAAACCTTCCTCCTTAAGGACCTGTGCCGCAAGAGTCTGGAGCATGTTCCGCAGGTCTGCGCCCTCACTGAACCTTTCCCCTGATTTTCAAAGAGGCGTCAAAGGCGCTGAACGGTATCCTCTCTGGATAAAACCAGACCACAAATTATCTCTTCAAGATGTGATGGATATCATGAGAGACCATTATGAAGGAACTCCGTTTGATATGACCAAGGGCATTGATGCCGGGCCGTTCGGGTGTCCGGTCCGCTACAGAGGACTGACCTGGGAAGTGGACGGGATTAAATATTCATGGGAACGTCCCATTTCCACCCAGCAGACCGGTTTTTCGTTTATTTCTCAATCCAGAAGCTGGCTTCCAAACCCCATCGGAGGTGTTTACTGGTATGGAGTGGACGACACCTACACCACCTGCTATGTTCCGCTTTACTGCTCTATAGATGATGTCCCCGAGTCTTTCACCAAGGGGGATCTCCAGGGCTTTTCCTGGGATTCTGCATGGTGGGTGTTCAATTTTGTGGCCAATTATGCCAATCTTCGCTATTCAGACATGGTCAAAGATATCAAAAAAGTCCAAGCAAGACTGGAAGGACAGTTTCAATCCCTTCAACCCATTATTGAAAAAACAGCCTTGGAGCTTTATCAATCTGATCCTGACCTCCTCACTGCTTACCTCACCAACTATTCGGTTTCCCAAGGTGAAGAAGTGGTCAAGCAGTGGATCGAACTGGGAGAATTTTTGCTCACCAAATACAACGATGGGTATGTGAAAGACAAAAACGGGAGGCCCAGGGGCTTGGGATATCCCGAAGAATGGCTCAAAAAAGTGATCCAATCCAAGCCCAAACAATTCAAACTCCCACCGTGGGGAGATGAAAAAAAGGACGGGAGGCTCCATTAAAATAATTTTGGAGAAGTATAGACTGTAGACAAAAAAAGTACTATAATAATGAAAAGATAGATTGAAAAATCAGGTTTTACAAACCTTTTTAGTCAATAAATATATTTTCCTGAGGATCTAACCTGGATTATTCATGAGTCAAGATTATAAACTTGATGAAATTTGAGTGTGGCTGAAGCGACATTGAAGATTTAGCCTTCTGAGTGCTGTGCTTGAGGAAACTCAGTTGAGCTGCGAGCATGTTTGGCCCACGGACGGGAGGAGTTGCTCAGCAGCCGAAAATTCAGTGCAAAGAATGGTGTTAAAAATCTGAACGGAGCACATGCCATATCTGAATTTCATCGCTTTTTTTATGAAGAGTCCAGGCTAAATTTTATTCAAGAGGTCGTGTTTCTAATGGATACAAGTATCACTCAAATGAGAAATATCGGAATCAGTGCTCACATCGATTCTGGAAAGACCACTCTAACGGAAAGGATTCTGTTTTACTGTAAAAAAATTCACAAAATCCACGAAGTGAAGGGCAAGGACGGAGTCGGTGCCACCATGGACTCTATGCAGTTGGAAAAGGAAAGAGGCATCACCATCGCATCTGCCGCCACCAATGTGCACTGGAGAGGCCACTCCATAAATATCATAGACACACCAGGACATGTTGACTTTACCATAGAGGTGGAGAGGGCTCTGAGAGTTCTTGACGGAGCGATTCTGATGCTTTGTTCAGTCGGAGGCGTGCAGTCTCAATCCATAACTGTGGACCGTCAGCTGAAACGGTACCACATTCCCACCATCGCCTTTATCAACAAATGTGACCGGGTCGGAGCAGATCCTTACAAAGTGAAAAATCAGCTCATCGAAAAATTAGGCCACAAAGCCGTTTTGATGCAGATCCCCATAGGACTGGAAGACCATCATCAAGGAGTGGTGGACCTGGTCAAAATGAAAGCCGTCTACTTTGAGGGTCCGGAAGGTGCACAGGTGGTCTTCAAGGAGATTCCTGCAGAATTGAAAAAAGAAGCGGAGCAGAAACGCGAGGAGTTGCTGGATGCCGCTTCTATGTTTTCTGATGAACTCATGGAGTCTGTGCTGGAAGGCAGGGAAACTCAAGAACAGATCTACGAAGCAGTTAGAGAAGCGACCATCTCCCGTCAGATGACTCCTGTGTTTATGGGTTCTGCCTATAAAAATAAAGGAGTCCATCTCATACTGGATGCAGTGGTGGATTATCTGCCCAATCCAGCCCAAGTGGAAAATGATGCCATTGATGCAGATCGTGACGGAGAAAAGGTCAAATTGAAACCGGTTTCAGATGCTCCGCCGGTTGCTCTTGCGTTTAAGTTAGAAGAAGGACCCTACGGCCAGCTGACATACATCCGGATATATCAAGGGGATATCCACAAGGGAGATCCTCTTTACAATACCCGCACACAAACCCGTTTTAAGGTAGGCCGTCTCATCCGCATGCACGCTGACACCATGGAAGATATTGACAAGGCGGAGTGTGGAGACATTGCCGCTCTTTTTGGAATTGACTGTGTTTCAGGCGACACCTTTGTCAAACCAGGCCTCAATTATCACATGACCTCCATTCATGTGCCGGACCCAGTCATCTCATTGGCTTTGAGCCAGGAAAACAAAAAGTCTTCGGATCGAATGGCCAAGGCTCTGAACAGGTTCGTCAAAGAAGATCCGACTTTCAAAACATATGTGGACCATGAATCCAACCAGACCATCATCCAGGGAATGGGAGAGCTTCATCTGGATGTGTATATCGAACGGATGAAGAGGGAATACGGCATTCAAGTCCAATCCGGCCGCCCTGAAGTGGCTTATAGAGAAAGCATCCAGCAAAGAGCTTCATTCAACTATGCTCACAAGAAACAGACAGGAGGCGCTGGCCAGTTCGGTCAGGTCATCGGGTATTTGGATCCACTTGAAAATGGCAAATATGAATTCGCAAACGAAGTCAAAGGGGGAAATATTCCCAAAGAGTTCATTCCCTCCTGTGATGAAGGATTCCAGTCAGCTATGGAAAAAGGGGCTCTTATCGAACATCCCATCACCGGAGTCAAAGTGGTCCTCACAGACGGCCGCTCCCATTCTGTGGATTCTTCAGACGTGGCTTTCCGCACAGCTGCCTTCCAAGCCTTTAAAAAAGCTTACCTCAAAGCCAAGCCCCAAATTCTGGAACCAGTGATGAAAGTGTCTGTGGACGGACCTTCAGAATTTGCAGGAAACATCTTTTCTTCTCTCACCAAGAGAAGAGGGATCATCATCAGTTCAGTGGAAGACGGAATTTTTGTGCGGGTAGATGCAGAAGTTCCACTCAAGGAAATGTTCGGATATTCCACTGCATTGAGGTCTTTGACCCAGGGAAAAGCTGAATTCACTATGGAATTTCTCAAATACACCAGAGTCCCGGACAGCATAGCGGATGAATTGATCTCAGAATATGAAGAGAAGAAAAAGCAAAGCTTAAATCAATAGATGTGGAGTCAAAAACATGATTAAATCAGAGCTAATCAAAAAAAGCCCTTTGAGAATATTGGAAAAATCAATCCAGGGAGGGCTTAAAAAGGGTGAAATCGGAGTTCTGGCTTCCAGGAAAGGAGTGGGAAAAACGGCCTGTCTAGTTCATATCGCCATTGATAAACTGTTTCAGGGAAAATGTGTGATCCATGTTTCTTACTCCAGCAAAGTGGATTACATCATTGACTGGTATGAAGACATATTCAAAGAGATAGCCAAAAAACAAAACCTGGAGCCTTTTCTCCAGACCCATGATGAAATCATAAAAAACCGTGTCATCATGAATTTCAATCAGCAGGGAACCCGCACAGAACAGATCCTCAAAAGCATAGAAGCTATGATCAAAAAGGGTGATTTTGCGGCAGATGCGGTGATTGTGGATGGTTTTGATTTCAATCAATCCTCACCGGAAGATTTGAAACAATTTAAAGATTTTGCTGAAAAAACTGGTGTGGAGATCTGGTTCAGTGCATCTTTGAAAACAGAAAAACTGATCTTTGATGAGAAGGGAGTGCCTCAAGAACTTCTCGATTACCAAAAAACAATAGATGTTCTCCTCTCCCTGAAATATGAGGTCCCGTATGTCTGGCTTAATGTTGTCAAAAACAGGGATCGTCCCGTCTCAGAGAAACCAGCTCTCCGCTTGGATCCTTCAACCTTTCTAATGGCCTGAGTTATATCTCAAATCCTTGACTTTGATGATTCCCCCCATATCCTGGGCAATATAGAGATATCCTTGCTCATCAACAGCGATCCCCTCCTGATCGTTTCCCAGAAAAGCATATTCCCTGATGATCTTCCCCTTTAGGTCCATCTCAACTAAGATATTATCCGCATCATTGACAATATTCAGGAGCCCGGTCCTGAAATCAAAATACATGGCAGCCGGATCATCCATTTCTAAGGGCAAAACACGCTGAATCCGGGCTTCGCAGACCTTCTTCTGACAGGAATTTAAAGGAACAGCCACTTCCAAAACACAAGAGGGGTCCCATTGATTGCCCAAATAAAAAACCCCTCCTTCCGGATGAGTGTCATCTGGGACAAAAGCAATGGACTCGATCCCATTGTCATAGCCCTCTTGTTTTTGAATATATTCAGGATTGCCCTCAAACATGCGATTCAAGGGAAAGGTCCGAATGATGTGTTTTTTGTCCGCGTCGAATTCAAGGATCACATCCTCTCCTTCTTTGACTATATAGAGAAGCCCTGTCTCAGGGACCACAGTGACTGCTTCCAGATCACCCGGAATGTTTTGCCAAAACACAGGGGTCCCATCTGTCTCCATCTCAACAATTTCCCCTTCATCACTGACTATGAACAGGGTTTTTCTTAACGGATGATAACACATGCCCGAAGGTTCCGGAATTTTCTGCTGGTCGATGTCCCCCCCATATCCGGGCTCATCCAGCCATTCATAGGGAAACCGCATGGTGGGAGAGTGCTGGTCAGAGGAACAAGCCACCAGCATTAGGATTATCAGTCCCCATAAAGCTTTGGTACGCATGTCTTATCTCTCAATTATTTGCTTTGTTTTTTATGCTTATTGAGTCCGATCCACCACCACATTAGACCCACGAAGAGGCTGACAAATAAGACAGAAAGAGAGATAAAAAATGCTCTGGTTTCAAGTTCTGCTTTAGAACCCAGAGCAACTTCAGCCCAAAAAACCAGCCATAAAACCCAAGCCAAACGAAGTATCCATATATACAAGGGTTTTTTTCTGATCTTGAAAGTCCAGTATCCGTTTGTGTCTTTCATATCACTCCTTCCCTTGAGTGGTGTCAATGCCATATTCAAAATGATTTGTGTTCCACCACTTTTCAGCACTTTTTTGTCTTCCGTACCCAAAGCTCTTGTCCATGGAGTTAAAAAAAGCATCCAAAGCCGGAATTTTGGCACTGGCTGCTTTCACCATATCATGAATCATGGTTTTATCTTTTTTGGTCCACGGACAAACCGCAATACAGTTGCTGCATCCTGAAGTGGATTCCTGCCAGTATGCCAGACATTTTGGAGAGTCCTCAAACCAGGCTTTATGTCCCGGATTATTCCATTCCCCTTTGACTTTAAAACTGGGCTCATCTTCATAAGAAATGCATCCTGATGGACAGGATTCTGCACATCTCCTGCACACTTTACAAAATTCCATCAGTCCAAAATCAATGGGCTTATCCAAAGCCAGAGGGAGATCTGTCAACACTTTGCACAATCTCACCATGGGTCCGAATTCAGGGGAGATCAATCTATTGGTTCTTCCCAGTTCCCCCAAGCCCGCATCCACAGCAATGGCTACACTGGATCCCAAATCATTCACACTGGGGATGGCTGTGTATCCCAAGCCTCTTATAAACTCAGCCAGCCCGGCCACCAAAAACTCGCACCGGCTGTAACCTATGGAAGAACCAGCACTGCTGATGGCCGTGGGAGAACAGGCAATGTTATCAATCGGCATCAGAACCGTCATGGCAATGGCATATTGACATTTCTGGGGAATGACCAGGTTTGTGTCATTCTCATACGGTTCATCTGCCGTTTCAAAAGAAACTGTTTTCCCTCTTTCTTTAGAATGGATATGTCTGGGATCGAGCTTGGCTACTCCTGTCGTGGCCGCCCCAAAGTACCTGGCTGCTGTTTTGATCAAATGAGCCGCCTCTGTAGGACTGGCTCTGTATTTGTCTACACCCCGTTCTTCAGGCGTCCTTACAAAATTTGCTGTCCACGACCTAGTTCCTCTATTCAATCCACCCTGCCTGGATATGACCCAGGCTGCATCAGCCAAAGCCCGGTCCTCAAGCCTGTATCCGGGCTTTTGCTCTTTATAGTATTTCCTTGTTTTTTCTCGGCTTCTTTTATTCAACTCTCTTAAATTCTCCATCCCATAATATTTCACCATAGAACCAAAGACATTTTTTCTCGCTTCAAATCGAGAATAAATCTGCTCATCGATTCCCAGCTTGGGTGTTTTGATTTGTTTAACCCACCAAGGATGCTGAAAATCAGATTTTTGAGAAACAGAGTCCATATCACCGGTCCCCCCGGCTATGCTTCCTCCAACAACAACTCCGGCACTCCCTAATCCATACTTAAAAAAATCTCTCCGATTCATAAAAACCTCCTGCTTATCTTTAGGTTCATAGGTCCTAATTTACCACAAACACACTTCTCTTCAAATGATTTTTACTAGCCCAATCATTGTTTCGCCATCCGTTTATTTACTTATCCAAAAAGTGTATAGTGGTACACAGGGTCATGATGACAAAGATCAGCACAAACAAGGCAAAGAATTTGCTAAACAGGAATGCACTTCTATATAAAACAACCAAATGCATCCAGTATCATCTGAAAAAGATTTTCATTGGTTATAGAAATTTTTCCGATATTCCGGGCAGGACCCATTTCAATGACCAAAGCCTGGTTAAAGGAAACATCCGTCACTATAAGAAAGTGGGCGAATCCGCAGTCAGGCTTATGGAATCAGCTCTCCGCCAATCCGATACTGTGCTTCATGAAAACTCAAATATTCTGGATTTTCCATGTGGCTACGGAAGGGTTCTCAGGCACATCAGACAAATCTTCCCTCAGTCTCGCATTTACGGAGGAGACATCGATCAAAAAGCTCTTGATTTTTGTGAAAAAGAATTTCACATCATAACTGTTCAATCAGACACAAACTTCAAAAAAGTAAAATTTCCCGTCTTTTTTGACCTTATTTGGGTGGGTTCTCTGTGCACTCATATTGATTCCAGAGACTTCCGCTCCTTGCTGGAGACTCTCATAACCGCTCTCAAAAAAAGAGGGATCCTTGTTTTCACCACTCATGGGAAAGAATCCATGAACCGATTGGATTCTTACGGCCTGGGTCCGGTTGACGTTGATTCTGTCCAGAAGGAGCTGGAAAAAACGGGATTTGTATTCCGGCCCTATCCCGGCCAAACTCATTACGGGATTTCTCTCTGCTCTCGAGAGTATGTCATGGACACAATCCATCAGATATTGGGAAACAAAGCCAAACTCATTTTTTATAAAATTCAAGGATGGGACAAGCATCAAGATGTGTTTGCGTATCAGAAAATTTCCTCAATAGTAAATGATGGCTTCTAGATTTATCCCGGATAAATAATCCTTGCGGTGTCATAAAGATATTGCTATGGTAAAATTTTGACAGGTAAACAAGCATACCATAAAAAAGAAATGATTATCATCTATCATAAGGAGGATTGAAATTGAAAAAGAGAAGCTGGTTGTTTAACTTTTTCTTTACCTTTGCTGTCACTTTTGTTGTCGCAGGAGTGACCACACTGCTGTGGAGCCTCATCGCTCACGGCCAGACTCAAATAGACTGGGAAACCTCACTTTTGCTTGCAGTAATATTTAGTGTGGTCATACCTCTTCTAGGACGGTTGAATCAGAGATAAACAGTCAACACAACGAACTCAATTAATTCCACATGAAATTTTTCATAAAAATTTTTTCCTCTGTGAAATTGGCTGTTTTTTTATTGGTTATCATCATCCTTGTCATAACCTTGGGCACGTTCATTCCACAGGGAGGAAATCCGGAAGCCTATACTGATCGATACGGCTCCTGGGGGGAAGTCCTCATTCATCTGGGAATGACGCGACTTTATCAGTCCCCCTGGTTCTTGACTCTGCTGGTCCTGTTTGCCCTCAACACCATCATTTGCTCCATGACCCGGATAAACAAAAAATTCAAAAAAACATTCCACCCAAAAGTCTTCACCAGAGAGAAAAATCTGAGCACGCTTCAGATGAAAAAAGAGATCCGGTCCCCTCAATCCACACAGCAGGCCGCAAAAAATCTTCAAACAATTTTGAGGTCAAGAGGTTATAAGATCAGGACATCATCAAACCAAGGGCAGATCTATGTTCTCGCCCGAAAAAAAATCCTGGGACTCTTTGGTTCTGACCTGGTCCATTTGGGTGTTTTGTTTGTGATCGCAGCAGGATTCATCAGCAGCTTATCCGCCTTCAGAACAAATCTTGCTCTCCTGGAGAAGGAAACAAAAACTGTCCCTAAATCCGGCTTTTCGATCACGCTGGACCAGTTCAAAATCCTTTATTATCCAGACAAAAGCATCAAAGACTGGAAGAGCACCCTCTCTGTCATCAAACAAGAGAAAACCATTCTCACCAAGACCATTGAAGTCAATCATCCTCTGTCGTATGAAGGATATCTCTTTTATCAGAGCGGGTATGGTTGGGATTGGAAAAATCCCATGATCAAACTCTTGATAGAGACAAAGATCGGCGATGTTTCTACAGACAGGATCCGGTTGAGAGTGGGTGATAAAAATCCGTACATTTATCAAAACCTGCATATAAACGCCCTGTATTTTGTCCCTGACTTTGTGATCAATGAGAATAATAAAGTCTCTACCCGATCCCTTGAACCGAACAATCCGGCTGTATATGTCAAAGTCTCTAAACAACAAGATGTTGTTTTTTCAGGATGGCTGTTTTTAAAATTCCCTGAATTCATCAGCAGTGAACTTCAAAAAAAAACAGGATTATACC
The DNA here is from genome assembly GCA_014727835.1 of Candidatus Aminicenantota bacterium. Lineage (GTDB taxonomy): Bacteria > Acidobacteriota > Aminicenantia > Aminicenantales > Aminicenantaceae > WJMT01. The sequence goes on from WJMT01000066.1 coordinate 9,916, forward strand.
TCAAACTCACAGGCTTCGACGCAGAGCCTTATTCTGTCATCCAGGTTTCCAAAGACCCAGGAGCTTCTTTCATTTGGATGGGATGCTTTTTTGTGATGATAGGCCTTTTTCTTGCCTTTTATTTTA
>WJMT01000067.1 GCA_014727835.1 Candidatus Aminicenantota bacterium
CCTATTGTTTTGCTTCCTTGGGACGGAGCAAGGGAAAAAGAATCACCTCTCTTATGGAGTGCCGGTCTGTAAAAATCATAACCAGCCGGTCGATTCCGATTCCATCCCCTCCGGTCGGAGGAAGCCCGTATTCCAATGCCTGGATATAGTCATGATCCACAACATGGGACTCTTCATCTCCTTTTTTTCTTTCTTCAGCCTGCTGTAAAAATCTCTCTTTCTGCTCTTGCGGATCTGTCAACTCGCTAAAGGCATTGGCGACCTCCATCCCTGCGATAACCAGTTCAAACCTTTCTGCCTCATCCGGATTATCCTCAGAAGCTTTGGCTAAAGGAGAAATCTCTTTTGGAGGATTGATCACAAATGTGGGTTGGATCAAATTTGGCTTCACATATTTATCGAAAATGACATCCAGAGCTTTTCCGTAAGTAAGGGAACTTTCCTCTCCGCTTAAATCAGAGGCAAATTCGATGATCCCTTTTTGATCATCAAAACGGCTGGGTGACAGGCCGCTGTACTTCGATAACGCATCCATAAATTTGATCCTTTCCCAGGGCTTTTGAAAGCAAATCTTTTGATCTCCATACATCACCTCATGTTTTCCTTTAAGCTCCATGCTTAAAAAATGGATCAATTCCTCTGTAATGTCCATCATATCATTGTAATCACAATAGGCTTCATAAAACTCAAGCATAGTGAATTCAGGATTGTGTTCAGATGATATTCCTTCGTTTCTGAAGTTTCGATTGATCTCATAGACCTTTTCCATGCCGCCCACCACCAGTCTTTTTAAATACAGTTCCGGAGCGATTCTGAGATAAAGATCAATTCCAAGGGCATTGTGAAACGTTTGAAAAGGTTTTGCCAGAGCTCCTCCTGGAATAGGCTGCATCATGGGGGTTTCCACCTCGATGTATCCTTTGCTGTTGAAAAATTCTCTGATCTTGGTGATCATTCGGCTTCTCAGTCGAAATACTTTCATTTCCTCTGGATTGACAATCAGATCCAGATGTCTTTTCCTGTATCGAAGTTCAATATCCCGCAGACCGTGCCACTTTTCGGGCAATGGATAAAGACATTTTGCCAGAAAATCAAAGGAATCCAAAAGCACTGTGAGTTCCTGAGTCCGAGTTTTAAAAACCTCCCCATGAACTGCAATGATATCACCGATGTCCAGCAAGGAAAACATTTCAAATGTTTTTTCTCCCACTCGATCTTTTCGGATATATCCTTGAAGCTTTTCCCGGCTGTCTTTGATATGAAAAAACACAGCCTTTCCCATTTCTCTGATAGCTATGATCCTTCCAGCAACTTTCACCTTGTTTTTTTCTTTTTCCAAATCTTCAGGTTTTGAATCTGAAAAGAGAGACACCACTTCAAAAACAGAATGGGAGACATCGATCTTATGCGGGAACAGGTCCACTCCCATTTCAGCCAGGTTTTTCATTTTATCGGTTCGAACTTTCTTCTGGGCGACTTTTCCGGACGATTTTTCTTTTTTTTCATTCATGCGTGTTACCTCTCAACTTTTTTTCCACTTTTGGATCCTTGCTGAGCGAATCCAAAATGCCGTTCACGAATTTAGCGGATTCCGTGCTTCCAAATGTTTTGGCCAGCTCCACAGCTTCATTGATAGCTACAGCCGCCGCCATATCCTCTTCAAAAAGCAGCTCATAGACAGCCAGGCGCAGGATGTTTCTGTCTATACACAGCATTCTGGAGATTCGCCAGTTTTTGGTATAACTCTGTATCAGAGTATCGATCTCATTTTTATGGGACGCCACTCCTCTGACCAGCTTCTGTGCGTAATCAGACTTGTCCTTGACTTGATCATTGAAGAACTGATCTAAAAGCTGACGTTCCTGGTCTTCGTTGAATTCCAGCTGAAACAAAATTTGAAGGGCGGTCTCCCTGGACTTTCTTCTCCCCATTCTCTGCAGCCAAAAACCAACTCAATCCAAGTCTGATTCACTGATCAAATTAAGAGTTTCAACAAGAGCAAATGCCGCATCATATCCCTTGTTGCCTGCTTTGGTTCCGGCCCTTTCTATGCCTTGTTCAATCGTTTCTACAGTCAAAATACCAAATGAAACAGGAATTCCCTGATCCATGGAGATCTGGGCTAAACCCTTGGTAACTTCAGCGCTCAAATATTCAAAATGCGGCGTATCTCCTCTGATCAAAGCTCCCAGACAGAGGATCCCATTGACTTTTTTCGACTCGGCCAGTTTTTTGGTGACCACAGGAATTTCAAAAGAACCCGGAACTTTATAAAGAGACAGATCCTTCTTATCGGCGCCCAGTTTCTCAAGAGCATCCAGGGCTCCCTCCAGAAGTCTTTCTGAGATGAATTGATTGTACCGGCTCAGTACAATTCCGATTTTGAGGCCTTCTGCCTTTAATTTTCCTTGAAATGTATCCATTTTGTTCTCCCTTTATTTCCCTCGAAATTCGGGCTTTCGCTTTTCTAAAAATGCTTTGGTTCCCTCTTTACTGTCCTCGGTAGCACAGGTCTTTCCAAAAAGTTCTGCTTCCAAAAGCAATCCATCCCCTAAAGGTTTTTCCATGCCTTTATTTATGGATTGGATGCAGTTCTCCACAGCTTTGGGTCCATTGGATGCCATTTTCTGAGCCAATGCTTTGCAGTGGGGAAGCAGTTGATCTTGAGAAATCACCTCGTTCACTAACCCGATCCGATAGGCTTCCTGTGCATCAATGGTTTTTCCGGAAAGGATCATCTCCATGGCAATTCCCTTTCCCACCAGCCGGGGCAGTCTCTGAGTCCCTCCAAAACCCGGGATCAAGCCTAATTTCACTTCAGGCTGGCCCATCTTTGCATTTTCAGAGGCGATTCTTATATGACAAGCCAAAGCCAATTCCGTTCCCCCGCCTAAAGCAAATCCGTTTATAGCCCCAATCACTGGCTTTTTAAAATCTTCTATCAGGTTCATCAATTGTTGGCCTTCCAGAACATATTCTTTCCCTGAAGAAAGGTCCAATCCGGAAAGCTCCTTTATGTCTGCTCCGGCAACAAACGCTTTTTCTCCGGAACCTGTCAACACCACAGCTTTGACTTCATCGTCACCTTGAAAAGATGAAAACGCTTTATTCAATTCTTTGACTGTTTCCCGGTTTAAAGCATTTAATTTATCAGGCCTGTTGATAAAGATCACCCCGATATTGTTATCTTTTTCTGTTTTAAGATTTTTATACTGTTCCATTTTCAAATCTCCTTTCTTTATTCTTTGATGTCATTATCCTATGTTTTTCTGGTAGATTCTATATTTTTTATAGACTCGGCCTCCGATAGACATCACAAATTTGTTCACTGCTTCATTGTCTTCAAGCTGCCAGGATGTCTCTGCCCACTGATATCCTTTTCTCAGGGCATTTTTATACAATTTAGAATAGAGAAGATAGCTCAATCCGGTCATCCTGTACTCTCTGATAATCCCGAATACCAAAACACGGATTCCTCTTATCTTTTTCCGGTTCAAAAGAAATTTGATGAAACCAAAAGGAAACAAACGGCCATTCATTTCCTTGAGCAGTTCATTGTAATTGGGAAGGGCAAACCCAAAACCAACCGGCTTCCCATTCTTTTCTTCTGCCAACACAATCAGATCCGGATCCGCAATCTGTTTCAATTTTTTGGCCATGTGCTCCATCTCTTTTTCTGTCCAAGGCACAAATCCCCAGTTGTTCTCCCAACCCTGATTGTAGATGTGTTTGATTTTTTCAGCTTCTTCATCCACTCTTTTCAAATCAACACTCCTTAGATTGAGACGAGTCTGCCTCTCCACCTTTTTCACGATGGTTTCCAGCTTCCTGTTGGCTGTTTCGTTTTCTTCCATCAGAAACGCAAACAGGTCTTTTTCTTTCTTCATTCCATATTTTTCCATCAAGTCCAGATAATAGGGAGGATTGTAAGACATCATGATCACCGGAGAAGAATCAAATCCTTCCAGTAGAAAAGCGCACTCGTCATTCAAAGACGCATTAACCGGGCCTCTGAGGATATTCATGCCCTTTTCCTTCCCCCATTCACACACTTGATCCAGCAAAGCTTTGGCGACCTCATCATCATCGATACTCTCGTAAAAACCAAAAAACACCACTTTTTCATTATAACGCTCATTGTGATTTTGGTCGATAACAGCAGCCACTCTGCCTTTTAAATCTTTTCCCTCATAAGCCAAAAAAAGGTCCATGTCCGCGTGTTCAAAAAAGGGGTGTTTATCTTTGTCGATTCTCTCTTTCACATCAGAAATCAAAGGGGGAACCCAATAGGGGTCCCCTTTGTATACTTTCCAGGGAAAGCGGATGAATGTGTTCCGGTCTTTTTTGGAATCGACCTTTTTTATCTGAACATCGGGCATTTTGATTCCTCCTGATTTAGGTTATCTTATCAAATAAAGCACCTTTTTGCACGAAGATTTTCTGCAGTGTCTTTTCAGTAAAATGATTTGAGGTGTATGGTATTTTATGTTAAAAAAGATAAACAAAACACTTGATACCTTCATCTTTGATGAGAAAGGAATAGAATATGAAATTGATATCTCACTTTAAAGAATTGCCAAAGGATAAACTCTATCGTAAAATCGAGCCTGATTCCCTGCCTTTTGAGACCACAGACTCCTGTAAAAAATGTGATGAAATCATCGGCCAAAAAAGAGCCTTAAAGGCCATACAAACAGGGCTGGACATCAAAAGCCGAGGATATAACATTTTCATTACAGGAATGGTGGGGACAGGAAGAACCACTACCATAAAAAAATTCCTGGACAAAATCGAGAAAACCAAAGCCACACCGGATGATGTGCTCTACGTCCATAATTTCAAATCTCCGGACGAACCCACACTCATCATGCTTTCTGCCGGAAAAGGAAAACTATTCAGAGAGGATATGAACAATCTGATCAATGTCTTGAAGAGAGATATTCCCGAGCTTCTGAAAAGCCAATTCTATACAGATAAAAGAAACAGCATTGTGGAAAGCCAGCAGAAAAAGCAAAAGAAGATCCTGCAGCAGTTTGAACATGAGGTATCAAAAGAAGGATTCACTGTCATTCAGGTTCAGGTCGGCACTTTTGTCAAACCAGACCTCGTCCCGGTCATTGACAAAAAGCCCACTTCTTTTGACAAGCTGGCTCAATTGGTCAAAGAACACAAATTTTCCAAACAAGAATTCAATGCCCTTAAGAAAAAATATGAAGCCTTGACTGAAAAACTGGAAGACGTGTTCGCTGAACTGAAAGATATCGAAGAAGAAACTCATCAAAAACTGAAAGAATGGGACCAAAAATCCATTATCCCGGTCATCAAAGAGCTCGTCTCCAAAGTCAGAGGAAAATACAAATCAACAAAAATAGAAAAATACCTGAATCAGGTTGAAGAAGACCTCACTGAGCACATGGACCTGTTTAAAAGCCAAAAGATCCAGCAAAGAGAAAAGCTGCCCATGGATCCTTTTGTCAAATACCGGGTCAATCTTCTCGTTAACAACTCGGATCTGGAAGGCGCTCCCATCATCATGGAGAAAAACCCAAATTATGTGAATCTGTTCGGCTCCATTGAATCCAGTATGAACCGCTTCGGTATGCTGCAAACAGATTTCACAAAAATTAAAGCCGGCTCACTACTGAAAGCAAACGGAGGCTATATTGTGATCAGCGCCTTGGATGCTCTATTGGAGCCCGGGGTGTGGCCTTCCTTAAAAAGAACTCTCAAGCATCAGACCCTACAGATACAAAATTATGCCTCTCTTTACCTGTTTTCTGCTAAAGGACCCAAACCAGAACCCATTGAAATCAATGTCAAGGTCATCTTCATCGGCGATTCCTTCATCTATGACCTCCTCTATTACCAGGATGTCGATTTCAAAAAAATATTTAAAATCAAAGCAGAATTTGATTCTGAAACCAAGCTCAGCAAAAAAACTATCCAAGATTATTCTGATTTTGCCAAAAAAATCATCGAAGAAGACCAGCTCAAACCTATGGATAAATACGGAATGGCCGCCCTGATCGAGCAGTGTATTCGAATGGCAGGGCGCCAGAAAAAAGTCACCACCCGTTTCCATCATGTGGCAGATATCATACGGGAAGCTAATTACTGGGCTAAAAGATCGCGAGCTCCTATGGTGAGCCGAAAACACATTGAAAAAGCAGTTGAGGAACGTTTTGAGAGAGTCAGCCTTATTGAAGACAAAATCCAGGAAATGATCGATGAAGGAACCTTGATGATCGACACCACTGGTTCTGAGGTAGGCCAAGTGAATGGTCTCTCTGTTTACAGATTGGGACAGTTCTACTTTGGCAAACCCACCCGCATTACAGCAACCACAGCCGTGGGACGAGCCGGAGTCATCAACATTGAAAGAGAAGCGGATCTCAGTGGAAGAACTCACAACAAAGGTGTTCTCATTCTTTCCGGTTATCTGAGAAACAAATACGCAAAAGACAAACCGTTTGCCCTTTCAGCCAGCCTTGCTTTTGAACAATCCTACTCTGGAGTGGATGGAGACAGCGCTTCTTCAACTGAGGCCTATGCCCTCCTCTCCAGCTTATCCAATATTCCTTTAAGGCAGGATATTGCTGTGACCGGCTCTCTCAATCAAAAGGGAGAAGTCCAGCCTATTGGAGCTGTTAATGAGAAAATCGAAGGATTCTATGATGTGTGCAAATCCAAAAGACTCACCGGCAAACAAGGTGTGATCATTCCCGAAGCAAATATCAAGAACCTGATGCTGAGAAGAGACCTTGTCAATGCTGTGGATAAAGGGAAATTCCACATCTATCCTGTAAAAACCATTGACGACGGTATAGAAATCCTGACCGGCATCAAAGCCGGAAGACAAAAAAGTGACGGAAGTTTTGAACCCGATACGGTCAATGACAGGGTGGATAAGGAACTGAAACGATTAGCCAAAAGCTGGAAACAATTCTCTGCTCCCCAGAAAAAGGAAAAAAACAAAAAGACATGAAATTCTGATTATCATGAATTGGGATCAACGCGCATATATGTTTTAGGGATTTCTCAGGATTTTAATTTCTTCAGGTGTCAGATACCGCCATTGGCCTTTTTTTAACCCTCTTAATCTCAAACCAGCAAATTGGATCCGCTTCAATCTCCAGACTTCAGACCCCACTGCCTGAAACATCCTTCTGATTTCTCTTTTTCGGCCTTCATGGATCTCTACTTTCAACAAAGAAGAATCTTTTTCTTTTTTTATGAGATCGATTTTATCAAGAGACGTTTTTTTTCCATCCAAAAACACTCCTTTAAACAATCTATCCATGTCTTGGGTCTTTATCTGGCCTCTGATCCAGACCATATAGATTTTCTTCCTGTGAAAACGGGGGTGCATGAGCTGATGGGCCAGTTCTCCGTCATTAGTCATAAGAAGAAGCCCTTCGCTGTTGAAATCCAGTCTTCCTACTGGAAACAAGCGGACTTTTAAATCAGGGATAAGTTCCTTTATCGTGGGACGGTCAAACGGATCATCCATGGTCACAAGATATCCCGGAGGTTTATGAAGAACCAAATAATGCTTGGCTTCTGGGCTGACTTGCTTTCCATGCACGTCCACCTTATCTGTAGCCGGATCTATTTTAGTCCCCAGCCGGGTCACCACTTGTCCATTGACACGGACCTTTCCCTGTTCGATCAGCAGGTCTGATTTTCTTCTTGAAGTCACCCCTGATCTTGCCAGGTATTTGTTCAAACGCACCTTTCTCATCCGGTAAAGACTGGCCTGTTTATAGAAAACGGCAATGCTCTTGATATTCAGAAATAGAGGTTGAATCCTCCGCTGAAGGTGAAATCTTGAACATTGAAATCCAGAGTGTCCAAATCAAAATCAAGATTTTGATATTTGCCTTGAGCCAAGATAGAAAACTTACTCCCAATATGAATCTCTACTCCCGCACCGGCATTCAATTTTCTCACCGTGTCTTTGTCAATAGTGCTGATGTCAGCTGTATAATATCCGTATCCCACAGTGATATAAGGATGAATGAAGACGATGGGAAAAAACCATTTGAAATTAAGACCCAAATAATTGTAATCCACTTCCCTTTCATTCCACCCAAACAGAGCGATTTGCTGGAGGTCCAGATTATGAGCTGCTTGGAAATAATTGACCTCTAAACCCACCATAGCTATTTTTACTCCAGCGCGCACACCGTAAAGAAACGTGGTGTCTGTATCCAATTCAACAACTTCCTCCAGAGTGGGATGGTATACAGAAACCCCCAGATGAGGGCCGATATATATACCTGTCTGTGCATTGGCCTCTGCAACACAAACCACACTCAATACAAACACACACCCAAAAACAATGATCTTCCTCATGTCATTTCCCTTGCACTCATTGGATTTTTCTTACGGATTATTGTACTCAAGCTCTGTGTAAAACGCAACAACCAGATTCATTCGTATCTGAGTGAGACCATGGGATCCACTTTGGCTGCTTTTTGGGCAGGAAATATACCAAAAAAGAGTCCCACAGATATAGACACAAAAAGTCCCAGCAGAACAGACCACAGCGTAACAGAGGCAGGCAAAGGAGTGGTCACTCTCACCAGAAATGCAATGGCAAATCCGATCAAAAGCCCCACAGCTCCTCCCACTCCTGTAAGGATGATGGATTCTATGAGAAATTGATTCTGAATATCAGAAGAACGCGCTCCAATGGCCTTTCGGATTCCTATTTCTCTGGTCCTTTCTTTGACTGTGACCAGCATGATGTTCATGACTCCGATCCCTCCCACTAGAAGGCCGATAGAAGAGATCACGATCATGACCAGATAGGCCGCCCCTGTAAGCTGATTGTAAAGGTCCAGCATGGTATCCTGGCCGAAAATGGCAAAGTCATTGGGTTTGCCCACCGGGACATTTCTCCGCCTGCGGAGAACATTGATGATCTGTTCTTTGGCTTCCTGATAATATTCATGCTTGGTGGGAACAGCTATGATCTCTATATTGCTCAAGTCATAGGGAAAATGCTTCATGGCTGTGGTCAAAGGAATCACAGCAATGTTATCCCTGCTCTGTCCGAACACAGAGCCTCTTTTCTCCATCTCGCCGACCACTGTAAATCTTTTGGCTCCGATACGGATCTCCTTCCCCAATGGATCGGTATGAGGAAACAGGGTCTCTCTGAGATCCGCTCCCAGGACACACACTTTGGTGCGGTGATTCATATCCGCTTCGGTTATGAAACGTCCTCTTTCCGGAAGATAGACCGACAAAACTCTGGGAAAGTCTTCATTGGCACCCAGAATAACCGTGTCCGAAGATTCTGTTCCCCTGTATTTGATGGAAATGGCTTCAAACAAGGAGACTGTAAGATCCACCCCCACCGCTTTGACCAAAGAACATTCGTTTCTGATGGCCTCTACATCCTCAAAAGTGAAGTCTTCTCTTTGCCTTTCTTCTTCAGACATGTGGCCCACTGTGATCCCTGGTTCATACTTGCTGACCATGATCACATCCGGCCCCACAGCTTCCAATTCACTGAGAAATGACTTGTTCAGTCCCTGTACTACAGAGACCATAGCAATCACTGTCATAACACCGATCATAATGCCCAGCAGAGTGAGAAAAGACCTGAGCTTATTGGATTTTATAGAATCCAGAGACATTTGAAGCACATCCTTGAAGACTCCGATTCTCACAGCCCGCTCCTCAATGCATCAATAGGATCGAGTTTTGATGCTTTGTTGGCCGGATAAATACCGAAAAAGATTCCAATAGATGCAGACACCACCACTGCAATGACAATGGAGACAGGATCCACACTGGACGGAAGAGAGGTGGCTGAAGATACGACTTTGGCAAGAACAAATCCCAGAACAATCCCCACTGCACCTCCGATAGTGGATAAAGTAGCGGCTTCAATAAGGAATTGAAAAAGAATATCCGTTCTTCGGGCCCCCACAGCCATACGGATCCCGATCTCATTGATCCTCTCTGTGACTGAGACCAGCATGATGTTCATGACTACGATCCCACCCACAAAAAGAGCCAAAGAAGAAATAGCGATCATGGCAAAATAAATACCGGTAGTGGCGCTTTTATAAATCTGTATAAATTGGTCTGATGTTTGGAAAGAAAAATCATCCGGTTCCCCAAAAGGGATATGCCTTTTGGTTCTGAGTATGGTCCTCACTTCTTCTTGAGCCAGTTGTAAGAATTCCTGGGACTCAGTGTGTATGTTGATATTAATGGTCCTCCGGGAGCCATAGACTTTTTGAAAGGTGGTGATAGGAATGCGCACATAATTGTCCTGACTCATTCCCAATATCTTGCCTTTGGCTTTAGCCGCTCCAATGATCCTAAAATGCTGATTCCCTATTTTGACCCACCTTCCTATTGGATTGAGGTGAGGAAACAGCCGATCAGCCACATCAGCTCCGATCACACACACCCGGCGGGAATGGTCCTCCATCTCCTTAAGGATATGGTGTCCCCCTTCCAGCTCCTCCACACTCCCGATCAAATGATCTACATAAGTGGCCCCTCTTATGGAAACATCCCTTAAGGATTGACTTCCGAATTTAACAGTCCGGCTGGTGCTGACCGAGGCTCCCACCAGCTCGCAGTATTCACATCGGTCTCGGATGAGTCTCATATCATCCAGAGTCAAGTCTTTTCTTTTCAACTGCTCTCTAAAGTCCTGGAGAGACGTGCTCATAAAGGAAAATTTGGAAACCGAAAAATCATTGGCTCCATAAAAAGACATCTTTTCATAAACATAATCATTCAGACCTTGGATGATAGACACCACAGCAATGATAGTGAGCACACCGATGATGATGCCTAAAAGGGTCAGAAATGTCCTTAATTTATTGGCCCACAAAGAACCAACAGACATGGAAATGGATTCCCCGACTTGAACTCTAGCCATTTCAGACCTTTTTTATTTCATCCTCTTTCATCTGTAAAAAAACAAATCCAATTTTATAGTATTTCTACGTAATGACCAAGAAAAGGTTTAAAACAAGGGCATTCCTGTGTACAGAACGAACCTGCATTGACTTCAATTCAGGCCTGTTGTAAACTAGCCAAACCTATACACAAGGCGTCACAATGCAGACATGTTTCGGCGTCCCGTTGAATTTTGAAGAGGGAAACAGAACAAATGACAGAGAACAAACAAAATAAGTTGCCCAAACATTACCAGTTCTCCGAATATGAAGAAAAAATCTACCAGAGCTGGCTTGAATCAGGAGTTTTTTCAGCAGATCCGGACAACCGTGACAACAGATACGTGATTATGATGCCCCTTCCCAATGTGACCGGTGCCCTGCATATGGGACATGCCATGGATAATGTGATGCAGGACTTGTTGATCCGATGGCACCGCATGATGGGAGACAACACTCTATGGATGCCGGGAACTGATCATGCAGGAATCGCCACCCAAGCAGTGGTGGAGAAAAGGCTGTTTGAATTGGAGGGAAAGACCCGCCGTGATATCGGGCGTGAAGCCCTGGTGGCAAAGATCTGGGCCTGGAAAGATGAATATCAAAAAAGAATCATCAAACAGCAGCAGCGAATGGGTTGCTCCTGCGATTGGGACCGCATGCGTTTTACCATGGACAAAGTCTGCACTCGGGCAGTCCGGGAAGCCTTTTATCGCCTTTTCCAGGATGGCTTGATCTACCGAGGAAACCGCTTGGTCAACTGGGACTGTCAGCTCCAAACCGCTGTTTCAGACGATGAAATCGAGTATGAAAAAGTTCAGGGACATTTCTGGCTTATCCAATACCCTGTGATCGATCCGGCTCCAAACGAACCCCAAACCATTACCGTGGCCACCACACGCCCGGAAACCATGCTGGGAGACACCGCTGTGGCATGCAACCCGGAACCCGAAAAAGCACTGAACCGCGCCATTGCATCCATCCGGGAACGAATGAAAAAGGCTTCCAAAAAAGACAAGCCTCAGTTAAAGGAATTTCTCCAGCAGACCCAAGAGCGCAAAAAGAATCTTCTGCCTCAGCTTCTGGAATTCAAACATATGGCAGAAGACGGACGTAAAGTCCGGCTCCCCCTCCTTGACCGTGAGCTCCCTTTGATTCTGGATGAATGGGCTAAGCCGGAACTGGGCTCAGGATGTGTGAAAATCACTCCCGGTCATGATCCCAATGACTATGATGTCTGGAAACGGCATAAAGACGAAATCGACCTCATCAATATCTTGAATCCAGACGGTTCTCTGAACTCCAATGCCGGGCCTTATGCTCAAATGGACCGGTTCAAAGCTCGGGATCAAGTTGTCTCAGATCTGGAAAAAAAGGGTTTTTTAAAGCACGTGGAAGACCGTGTGATTGAAATCGCCCATTCTGACCGGTCTAAAACACCGATCGAACCCTATGTCTCTAAACAATGGTTCATTCATATGGGTGATTTGGAGGGCGGGATCGTGTGCGGTGCTGGAACCGGAAAAGAATTTCGCGGATCCGGACTCGCACAGATCGCCATTGACGCCATTGATAGGGCCTATCATTCTTCCTCTGGCCGTCGGTTGACTTTTCATCCAGATCATATTCGCTACAGCGGAACATACAAAAGCTGGTTAGCGGAAAAAAGAGACTGGTGCATCAGTCGTCAATTGTGGTGGGGACACCGCATCCCGATCTGGCATGCAGAGTATGACGCTCAAGAACTGGCCCAACTTGTTCCTGAATTGCTCGGAAAAAACAGCGAAGAATTGTGCACCTGGATCGCGGATACCGAAGGAAATCTTCATTCCGTGGAAAGCATTCCCCAATTGGAAAAAGAAAAAAAATTCAATCTTCTAGTCTGCCTGCGCAATAAAAGCTCGGAAGATAAATTCGCCGCTGACTTGGAAGCCGCTGGATTGAAACAGGACCCGGATGTTTTGGATACATGGTTTTCCTCAGCCCTTTGGCCGTTCAGCACTCTTGGCTGGCCCGATCCAGAGACAGCCCAAGTGGATCCTGGACAAAAATCGCTCGGACGCACCAATGGGCCTGACTGCCTGAGTTACTACTATCCGGGTTCATGCTTGGTCACTGGCCGGGATATCATCACTCTCTGGGTAGCGCGCATGACCATCATGGGCCTGTATCTTCTGGGAGATGTTCCGTTTACAGATTGCTTCATCCACGCAAACATTCAGGATGGCAAGGGAGAACGCATGAGCAAGAGCAAAGGAAACGGAATCGACCCTGAAGACATCATCGACAAATACGGCGCAGATTCCATGAGATATATTCTCTGCGATATGCAGACCGGGACTCAGGACATGAGGCTTCCGGTCCAGGCCATTTCTCCTTACACAGATCAACTGGTGGACCTGGCCACAGCTCAACATGGTCAGACCATATTCACTTATATCTGCCCGGAGACAGGAAAAGAGTTTGATGTCCTGGGCACTATGTCTGAACTGCCCACTGCAAAAATCATCAGCCAAAGATTTGATGTGGGCCAAGCTTTCTGTACAAAACTCTGGAATGCAGCCCGATTTGCACTCAACAATCTGGGAGAACACACTTTTTTTCCTTTGGGGCTTGAGCAGTTGTATCCGGAAGACCGATGGATCCTGTCCCGTCTTTCCCGAATCATCCAAACCGTCACAGAGGAACTGGAAGCTTACAATCCTTCCGGTGCTGTGGGCGCAGCCAGAGAATTTTTCTGGGCTGAATTTTGTGATTGGTATCTGGAATTCATCAAGCCCCGTTTCAAGGACCCTGAATCCGCACCTGTCGCCAGGTCTGTCCTGGCTCTTTGCCTGGACCAAATCCTGCGTTTGTTCCATCCTATTGTTCCTTTCATCACCGAGGCTCTCTGGGAAAAGCTCAATCAACAGTGCCCGGAACGGGGACTTCAGCAAAAAATCCCCTCTCACAAGATTTTAGCTGCCTCAGACTGGCCACAATCCAATAAGGAATGGGAAAATGACAGCATAGAGACGGACATGCGCATCACCCAAGAAGTGATCCGGGCTCTCCGTAACCTCAGGTCCCGCTACAACATTTCTCCCAAAAAGAAGCTCAAAGCCCTTCTCAAAGCTTCAGGCAAAACCGCTCAAAGACTGAAAAATCTGCAGGACTTGATCCGCACCATGGGAGTCTTGTCTTCTCTTGGTGTTTCCCCTAAAGTGCAAAGGCCTTCCACATCAGCCACACAGGTGGTTGAAGATGTGGAAGTTTTTCTTGCCGGACTGATCGATCCGGACAAAGAGCGCAAACGTCTGAATACTCAAATGAAAAAATTGAAAGAGGATGCAGCCAAGTCAGAATCCAAATTAGGGAATGAACACTTTGTTAAAAAAGCTCCCGCCGAGGTAGTGCAGGAAGAAAAACAGAGGCTCAATGATATCCGGAGCCAGCTGAACCTGGTCAAAAAAAACCTCAGGTCACTTGAAGATAAGTAGACGACTTTCAAATCAGATTCTGTTCTGATATATTTTTTATCTAAGAGGAGAGAAGCCATGCGTGACCATAAAATGAACTGGATTCTTTTTGAAAGACCTGGAAAAGAAAACACCCTGAAAACCATTGAGATCGCCGCTCAAAGGGCCGAGGAATCGAATATCCCCAGTATCCTTATCGCTTCCTCTTCCGGACACACAGGCCTGATGGCAGCCCCCTATTTTAAGGACAGGAACTTAGTGGTGGTCACTCATTCCACAGGATTCCTCAAACCTGATCATCAGCAGCTGGATAAGGAACACAAAACAAAGCTGTTAAATGCAGGGGCCCAAGTTCTCACCTGTCAGCATGCTCTGGGAGGAGTGGGAAGAGCGGTGAGAAAGAAACTGAAGACATATCAGGTGGATGAAATCATTGCTTACACATTAAGAATGTTCGGAGAAGGCACCAAAGTCGCTGTAGAAATCGCACTGATGGCTTCAGATGCCGGATTGGTCTCCACTAAAGAGAAATGCATTTCCATAGGCGGGACCGGACGGGGAGCAGACACAGCTGTGATCTTAAAGCCGGCTCATGCTCAGGATTTTTTTGATCTGAAAATCAGTGAAATATTAGCCAAACCCCGCCTTATTTGAAGGGAACCGATTCCTGGGCTTTGTTGAGAGCGGATTCCAGCTTTTGGATCTCTTTCCCCACCAACTCCACAAGAGAAGGTCGGCCTCCGCCCTTGACTTCCATCACAGAGGATATCTCAGGAATCAAACTCTTTACATCAAAGTCAATGTCATCGGACCGAGCCAGCACTATATGGCAGAGGTCTTTTTGGACCAGTCCAAAAATGACAAAAAATCCGGGTTTTTTTATGATTTGAAGCGCCAGATACCGGATCTGCTCTTTGCTCTTTTTTTGGAAGATCTTCTTTATCACCGGACCGCCTTCATCCTGCACAATTTGTTGAGCTTCATACTGATTCAATGTTTTAGACATCTTCCTGTTCTCTTTTTTCTGAGCTTTCAACTCAGAAAAAAGCTTCCCCACAGAATCAGGGACTTCCATCTCATGGGAGGACAGCATCACCGCTGTTTCCGCGAGAACCTTATCTTTTCTGGAATAGTCATTGAGAGCTCTTTGACCGGCCACAAAGGTGAAGCGGAGTTTTTTTCGGATCCTTTCCTTTCCTATGATTTTGATCAACCCGACTTCCCCAGTGAATCGAGGATGAGTGCCCCCGCAGGCTGAATGATCGAATCCAGACACCTCAACAATCCTGATCAATCCGCTCTTTTGAGGAGGCTTTCTCAGCGGAACACCGGTTATCTTGTCTTCAGGTAAAAAATAGGTCTTGATCTCCCGATTTTCAAACACCATTTCATTGGCCATATGCTCCACTCTATAGAGATCTTTTTCAGAGATCTTTTTGATTTCAATATCAACTGTGGAGATGCGTTCTCCCAAATGAAAAGAAACGGTCTTTCCGCGGACACACCTATGAAAACACTGGGATAAAATATGCTGGCCTGCATGCTGCTGCATATGATCAAATCTGGTTTTCCAATCGATTTTTCCTTTGACTTTTTGGGAAGTCAATTCCTCATCCAGCACATGGATGATCTCCTGATTCTCCTCAAACACATCCATCACCTGGATACCACTGAGCTGCCCTTTGTCCGAAGGCTGGCCTCCGGATTCCGGATAAAAACAGCTCTTCTCCAGAACCACCAGATACTGTCCGTGCCTGCGGAACTTACTTTTGACCTCAGACTCAAATTCTGTTTGATACGGATCTTCAAAATAAATCTTTTTGGTCACGGCTCAATCCTTCACCACACCCAATATCCGCTGGGTGAGTTTGAAATGTCTTTTAGCCACTTTGCTCAGAACATCAGGACCATAAGTTTTGACCAATTCCACTCCGGTTTGTTCAGACCTGGGAGAGGACCCTTTGGGAAGTTCGACTTTAAAATCCTTGGATAAAAAATACAGCCTTCTGAGAAATTCGCTTCTTGCTAGTATTGAAGCGGCCGCTACAGCCATATCCTCCTCTGCTTTGATTCGCTGCTCCAGCTCAATGTTTCTCCCCTTTTTCATCAAAGCATTGATGACAAACCTTTGATCTCCAAACTGGTCAGTGACCGCAAGAACGCAGGGAACTTCTTCCAATATGTTCTCAATCACCCGGGAATGCGCCCAGGCTAAAATACGGTTGAGATTTCGCAGTTTTGTATAAAGCTCATTGTAGCGCTCAGGACCAATAGCCACAATGGAATGGATGTATCCACCCCTGATCTGCTTGGACAATTTTCTCACTCGATTATCTGAAACTCTTTTACTGTCTTTTACGCCCAGTTCGATGAGTACTTTCTCTTGCCCTTCTGGTAAAAAAACGCCTGCAGCGACCAGAGGGCCAAAATAATCTCCCTTTCCAGACTCATCAGTCCCGATGTGCCCGCGTTCTGATTGAAAAAGGCTTGATTGTCTCATCCAAAAAACTGCTGTTTATCTTAATAGATTTCGGCTCTTGGCCTCTTTGATCAAATCTTCCCTGAATTTGGGGTGGGCGATTTCAATCAAAGCCCTGGTTCTTTCCTGTAGATTTTTCCCGTGAAGATAGGCCACTCCGTATTCAGTGACCACATACTCCACATCCGCCCGAGTGGTCACCACTCCGGATCCTTTTTTCAAATAAGGAACGATCCGAGACATCTCTTGTTTTTTGGCTGTTGATGGAAGGGCTATGATGGGTTTCCCTTTTTTGGAATGAGCTGCTCCTCGGATGAAATCCACCTGCCCTCCGAAACCGCTGTAAATATACTTTCCAATGGAATCAGAACAAACCTGACCGGTGATGTCCACCTCAATGGCTGAATTGATGGCCACCATTTGTTCATTTCTGGATATGATAAAAGGATCATTGGTGTAATCTGTGGGATGAGCTTCAAAAACAGGATTGTTGTTGGCAAATTCATACAATTTTTTTGATCCCAAAATAAAAGTCAATATCACTTTGTTGGGATGATGCGTTTTTTTGGCTCCGGTGATAACCCCGGTTTCGATTGCTTCCATGACTCCGTCAGAGACCATCTCAGTGTGACTTCCCAAATCTCTGCGGTCTTTTAGAGCAGAAAGAACCGCATCCGGAATTCCTCCGATTCCCAGCTGCAAAGTAGAGCCGTCTTCGATCAAACCCGCAATGTAGCCTCCGATCTTGCGCTCCACTTCACTAAAAGGTTTTTTCTCAAGCTCTGGAAGAGGTTCAGAAACCTCCACAATCTTATCTATTTTTGAGACATGAATAAAGGAGTCTCCCAATACGCGGGGCATCTGTTCATTGACCTGGGCGATCACCACATCTGCGGTCTCAGCCGCGGCCTTGGAACAGAGGACCTCAACGCCATAGCTCATAAATCCATGTTCATCAGGGGGAGAAAGATGGAGCAGAGCCACATCAATGGGCATCTGTCCGGAAAAAAACAACTCAGGAATTTGATGCAAAAAGATAGGGATGTAATCCGCCCTTCCTTCATTGATGGCTTTTCTATCTGCCGGCCCTACAAACAGAGAGTTGTGTCTGAAATGCCCCTCCATCTCTGGTTTTGAAAAAGGATCATCTCCCAGCAAAAGAACATGCACCAGTTCGACATCTTCCAATTCATCTTTTCGTTCCGCTAGGGAATCGGCAAGGACATAGGGGGTTGCGGCATTCCCGCTGATGTAAACCCTTTGCCGGCTTTTGATGTCAGAAACAGCATCTTCCACACTCACCAGCTTTTTTTTGTACTCATCGACCCAGCTCATATTCCTCCTCCACAGTCATTTGAATCATATATGAACACTTTTATCATGACAAGAGCCAAAATTCACATCAAGAAGAGAGGTACTGATGCATTTCTCTGGCTGCCACCCGGGCATCCCCCATTGCCAGAATCACTGTAGCGCCCCCCCTTACAATATCTCCTCCGGCATAAACCCCGTCTAAACTGGTGGCCATAGTGTCCCAGTGGACTTCTACGTTTCCCCATTTCCCGATTTCCAGCCCAGGAGTGACTTTACCTATCAATGGATTGGGGCTGTTTCCTATGGAGACGACTACCAGATCCACTTCCATAATGAATTCAGAACCTTTAATGGGAATCGGTCTGCGCCTTCCTGATGAATCAGGTTCCCCCAGTTCCATCTGGATGCATTCCATGGCTTTGACCCGGTTGTGTTCATCGCTGATGTAGCGAACAGGATTGGTGAGAAAATGAAATTGAATGCCCTCCTGCTCTGCGTGATGAACCTCCTCCACTCTTGCTGGCATTTCCTTTCTGGATCGCCGGTACACAATGGTGGCTTCATCAGCACCCAGACGCTGCGCGGTCCGGACTGAATCCATGGCCACATTGCCTCCGCCTAAGACCACGGCTTTTTTCCCTAAAAAGACAGGTGTATCATATTCGGGAAACAAATCAGCCCTCATCAGATTGACCCGTGTCAAATACTCGTTAGCTGAATAGATGCCAATGAGATTTTCACCAGGCAAACCCATAAAATTGGGCAGCCCTGCACCGGTTCCAATATAAATCGCCTCATATCCTTCTTTTTTCAAATCTTGGATAGACCGGATCATGCCCACCACAAAATTCATCCTGAACTCCACACCCAGATTCTTAAGATAAGAGACTTCAGCATCCAGGATATAATTGGGGAGCCTGAATTCAGGAATTCCATAAGCCAGAACACCTCCCGGCACATGAAGAGCTTCAAAGACAGTGACCTGGTGTCCTTTTCGTGCCAGTTCCCCAGCGACTGTCAGTCCCCCGGGTCCTGATCCGATCACAGCCACTTTGCGGCCAGTGGAGGCAGGCAATTTGGGGATATGAACTTTTCCCTGTTCTCTTTCATAGTCTGAGACAAATCGTTCCAGATTTCCTATAGCCACAGGACTTCCCGTAGCCTTATTGAGATTGCACAATTCCTCACACTGAGTTTCCTGAGGGCACACTCTTCCACACACAGCAGGGAGAGCATTGGTCTCTTTAATTTTTTGAGCACTTTCCAGAAATTTTCTTTTTTCAATCAATTTGATAAACGAGGGAATATCGATTCCAACAGGACATCCCATCACACACTGAGGATTGGCGCAGTCCAGACACCTCTGGGCTTCTTTAACAGCTTTCTCTTGATCCAAACCCAGATTGACTTCTTCAAAATCTTTATTCCGCTCAAAAGGCTCTCTTTCCGGCATATTCTGTCTGGAAAGCTTCATCCGTTCTTTTGCAGAAATGGACTTGCGCAACTCTTTCCTCCATTCCTCATTAAATGCCTTTTTGAGCACTTCTTTGAGCTCCGGAGAAAGTTTCTTCTTGTCTTCTCCCATGTTATTGACTTTCCTTAATCATTTTCTCTGTTTCTTGGTCCTTTCCCAATAGCACATGGACCGAATCTCATCATCGAAATAAGACTTCCTACGATAAAAAAGCTCGTTCCAGTCCACCTCATGTCCATCAAACTCAGGGCCATCTACACAAGCAAACTTGGTTCCTTTGCCCACTCTCAAACGGCAGGCTCCGCACATGCCTGTTCCATCCACCATCAGGGGATTCAGATTCACATATGTATCAATATTAAGGTGTTTGGTGGCTTCCGAACATGTATACATGAGATAAGTGCACCCTATGGAAACCACTCGGTCGATGGGATTTTCTTCCAGTACGTCCTTGAGCACTTTAGGAATGTAATCTTTACAGTCATAAAAGCCGTCGCGGGCAGATACAAAATACTTTTCACTGATCTTTTTGAACCGGTCCTCCCAATATATGAGATATTTGGCCTTGGCATCAATCAGAGTCATCACCGTATTCCCGGCTTTTTTCAGGGCCCTGGCAATGGGATATATGGCCCCGATTCCATAACAACCGGCTGCGCAAAGAACCGTCCCGAATTTATCAATCTCAGCCGGTTTTCCCAAAGGACCCACACAAACCGGGATTTCATCTCCTTGATTGAGCCGAGTGAGTTTTTGAGTGGAAGTACCCACGGCCATAAACACACAGGTAATGGATCCTTTGTCTTTATCCCAATCTGCCAAAGACAGGGGTATCCTCTCACCTTTTTTATCAGGCATCAACATGACAAACTGACCGGGCTGGCATTTTTCAACCACATCCGGAGCTGAGATTTCGATCATATGAATATTGGGCACCAGTTTTTTTCTATTTAAAATTTTTACCATTACTTTCCTCTTGCAATCTTAACTGGGGTTGAATTCCAGGACATCATTTCTGGATGCCTCTGGGGCAGCCAAAACACGGTCACGATTCCCTGCGGAAACGAGTTTGAGAGGAGCGCCGTTCCTTTGACTTGCCCTCTTTCAGACTCCAGAATGACCGGATCCCCTTGTTTCAAATCATATTTTTGGGCATCACCTGTATTCATTTTGATCCATTGGCTGTTCCGGAACATTTCAAATTCAACGATCTCCTCGCTCAAAACACAGCTTTGATAATGATCCAGGCAGTTGATGACAATGAGATGAAAGGGATATTTCGCATTTGTCTTTTGGGTGTCCCGGGAAACGTCTAAAGGAATCATTTTTTTTCTGATCTCTGTGTTCGGTCTTAGGAATACAGCTTTTTTTCTCCGGGTTTTGATTTGATCTATATCCTTGAAAGCAGGAAGATTTTGTGCCATTTCCCTGCGGATATCCTGTTCCCTGGTATACGAAAAATCTTTGGAGCCCATTTTTTTTGCCAGCTCTGATATGATTCTCCAATCCGGTTTTGATTCTTCCTGGACATTCAAAGGACTGTTCAAGCACTGTATTCTTCCTTCGGTATTGACAATGGTGCCTTGTGTTTCAGGTAAAACCGAACAGGGAAGCACCACATCCGCCTCCTCCCAATACTGACCTTTATAACTGTCCAGGACCACAAGGAACTCAATTCCTTTGTGTAGGGGTAAAGACACTGGGGCTGCTGTGATCAAGGCTTTATAGGATCCTTTTCTGAGTCCCTGGAGAATGCTTTGAAGGCTTTTGGGATTATCTGAAAATTCACTCTGGATAACATCCCATCCGCGGGCATTGCACTCAGTGCTCACAGGGAAAATGCGGGAATCCGTGAGAAATGCAAGGTCCAGAAGACTTTGGACTTTGAGTTCACTGTTTGGCTGGGAAACAAATCCAGTACCAAGGACCAATCCTGTCTTTTTATTTTTTTTCAGGACTTGTGCTGCTTTTTTCAACTCATCTGGGCTGACGCCGATCTTCTTTTCGATTTTCTCAAAAGAAAACTCATCTAAAGATTTTTTAAAGTCTTTAAAACCCTTTTCAGACGAGAATTGTTTTGCTTTGCTTTTTTCCGCAATCTGTTTGCTGAGGCCGGCTAAAAGAAAAGCCTCCGCACCTGGATTGATCCTTAGTATCTGAGAAGAAAACCGGTCTGCAAAAGAGCCCAAAGGACCTGCTGTTATGAGTTTTGCTCCCCTGGATAAAGCATCCCAGATTCTCACCCATACGACGGGATTGGATTCCAAAATTGGGGTATCAAGCAGAAAAAGAACATCCTGTTCAGCGATTTCATCCAGCTTGAAAAGAAGCGGAACTGCGATGTCATGTTTTCGGCTTATTTCTGAAATAAGGGAAACAGGGGAGAAAAGGTTTTTCCGGTTGATATGATCGGTTTTGAGAAGTTGTTCTGCAAATTTATTGAAGACATACAGTCCTTCACAAGACATCTGAGTGGAGGTGATCACTGCAATCTGTTCAGGTTTGTAACTTTTCAGTTCCTGGGAAACTGCATCCAGTGCTTCCTTCCAGGTCGCTTCCTCTAAATGCTGATTTTTTCTGAGGTAGGGCCTATGGATTCTGTTCTCGCTCTGCAGGATATCTCTCAGAACAAACCGTCCTCTGACGCAAGCTTGACCTTGGTTTGCGGTGCTGGCCGGAGAGACTTCCACATTTAGAAATTTCCCTTTCTGAAACTTGAATTCAACTGCGCAGCCGATGCTGCAGAGGGGACAAACGCTTTCTTTGTGCTGCTCGGATGGATCATCATATTTGATGGCTTTTTCTGTGAGAGCTCCGGTAGGACACACATCCACACAGGCCCCGCAAAACTGACATCCTGAATCCAGCAGCGGTTTTCCCAAACTGGTCCCTACCACAGTATCAGCTCCTCGATTTATGAAGGAAATCACGGAAAGTCCTCTGACATCCCGGCATACTCTTACACAGCGTCCGCAGAGGATACAAAGATTGTAGTTTCTATCAAAGAAGGGATCATCTTTATAGATTTCAAAATCCCTGTAAACCGAAGGAAAGCTCACCTGTTCCAGCCCCACATCCTGGACCACTTTCTGAAGGTCACATCGCTTGTTGTTAGGGCACAGAACACAACCCGTGACCTCATCCACTTTTCTTATGGTGGATTTGTGCTCATCACAATCATTTTTTTCTTCACAGATCAAACAGCCACTGGGATGTTCGGTTAAGATCAATTCCAGTATATTTTTTCTCATCTTCTGAATACTCGGAGTATTTGTTCTGACTTTCATCCCATCCTCGACCACAGTGCTGCAGGAAGGAACAAATCCTTTTATCCCCTCTACTTCAACGATGCACAATCGGCATCCGGTGAACGGCTCAAGAACACTGTAATCGCATAAAGAGGGAATATCGATTTTGTTTTCTCTAGCAATCTCCAGAATGGTCTTTGGTCTCTTGGTCTTGATTTCTTTTCCATCTATATGTATTTTCATTGTTCTGTCTTTTTCTTTCGGTGTTGCTTCAAAATCCGTTCTTTTTCTTTTCCGGTGTGTTTGGAGACTGCACTGACTTTTTCAGGGCAGACATCCAGACAAGCCCCGCATTTGATGCACAAATCCTGATCAATGATGTGCACTTCTTTTCTCTCTCCGCTGATAGCATCCACAGGACAATTCTTTTTGCACAGCAAACATCCCACACATTTTTCAGGATCGATGTGATAGACAATCAGGTCTTTACAAGATAAAGAAGGACAGCTCTTCTGCTCAATGTGGGCTTTGTACTCATTCATAAAATAGCGCAATGTGGTCAATACCGGATTTGGAGCTGTCTGGCCCAAACCGCAAAGTGATCCGCTCTTTACGGTTTCAGCCAAGTCTTGGAGTCTTTGGATATCCTTCTTGTCCCCTTTCCCCTCAGTGATCCGGGTCAGGATGTCCACCATCTGTTTGGTTCCGACCCGACAGGGAACACATTTGCCGCAGGACTCTTCTTGGGTAAATTTTAAGAAGTACCTGGCCACATCCACCATGCAGTTCTCCTCATCCATAACAATCATGCCCCCTGAGCCCATGATGGAACCAGCTCTGGTCAGTGTGTCAAAATCAATGGGTTGATCCAACATATCAGCAGGGATGCATCCTCCTGAAGGACCTCCGGTCTGGACAGCTTTGAACTTTTTTCCTTCCTTGATGCCGCCGCCGATATCATAAATGATTTCTCTTAGAGTCATTCCCATAGGGACCTCTACCAGTCCGGTGTTGTTGATTTTACCCACCAAAGAGAAAATCTTGGTCCCTTTACTGGTCTCTGTTCCTATCTGGGAATACCAATCGGCTCCTTTATCAATGATCAAAGGCACATTGGCCCAGGTTTCCACATTATTGATATTGGTGGGTTTTCCCCATAATCCTTTATCTGCCGGATAAGGAGGCCGCTGTCTGGGAAAGGCACGCCTTCCTTCAATGGAAGACATCAAAGACGTTTCCTCTCCGGAAACAAAGGCTCCGGCTCCCTTAAACACATGGATATTAAAGTCAAATCCGGACTCCAGTATGGATTTTCCCAGAAGTCCGTGCTCATGGGCCTGTTCTAGAGCCAAGGTAATGTTCTGAACAGCTAGAGGATACTCCAACCTAACATAAATATATCCTTCACTGGCGCCAATGGCATAAGCTCCGATGATCATCCCTTCGATAATGCTGTGAGGATTGCCTTCCAGTAAACTTCGGTCCATATAAGCTCCAGGGTCCCCTTCATCCGCATTGCAGATGATGTATTTTCTGGAAGATTCAGAGCTGCGGCAGATCTCCCATTTTTTGCCGGTGAGAAAACCTCCTCCTCCTCTCCCTCTGAGCCCGGATTTTTTGACTTCTGAAATGATGCCCTCAGGTTGCATTTCAAACAAGGCTTTGCTGACAGCTTTGTATCCGTCCAGCGCGATGTAATCTTTGATATCTGTGGGATCTATGAATCCATTTCTCCCAAATATAATGCGTTCTTGTTTTTTATAGAAAGGGACATGTTTCTCTTTCTGGATCTCTTCTCCTGTTTGTGGGTCTTTATACAAAAGCCGGGGCAGGACTTTTTTTCCCAATGCAGTCTCTGAGATGATGTCTTTGATATCTTTGCTCTCCACTCTTTGATAAAAAAAACCCTCTGGCTGGATGACCA
Source organism: Candidatus Aminicenantota bacterium (assembly GCA_014727835.1). Taxonomy (GTDB): domain Bacteria; phylum Acidobacteriota; class Aminicenantia; order Aminicenantales; family Aminicenantaceae; genus WJMT01. The sequence continues at coordinate 24,829 of WJMT01000067.1, forward strand.
CAATCGGTCCTCGTTCACAAAAACCATGACAACCCGTAACTCTCACATCGATTTTGTCGCTGAGCTTCTGGCTTTTGATTTCATCCTCAAATCCCTGGGCGATCTCCACACAACCGTAAGCATGACATCCGGTGCCACCGCAAATGGTGATGCAGGTTTTTTCTTTATCCCTGGAGTCAATGATATTTGCCCTCAGTTTGTTGAGTCTTTTTCGATCTGCTTTCTCCATTATTTTCTGTTCTTTCCTTTTTCTTCTTTCACCTCATCAATGATTTTTTTCACTTCCTTGGTGGTGACATGACCGTGATAGTGCCCATCTGTGATGGCTATGGGACCCAAAGCACAGGCTCCCACACAGTTAACTGTTTCCAGAGTGAAATACTTATCCTCTGTGGTTTGGCCTGCGGTAATATCCAACTGCCGGGAAAATTCATCCAGGACAGCCGGAGCTCCCCGAACATGGCAAGCGGTCCCCATACAAATGGTGAGCGTATGCTTTCCTTTGGGCTCTAGGGTAAAAGCGTTGTAAAAAGTCAAAACTCCATACACTTCTCCCTCTGATATGCGGAGATATTTTGATATCTCAAATATGGCTGATGGGGAGATAAATCCTTGCTCTGACTGTACTTTATGAAGGATATGAATGAGTTCTTTTTTTTCAGGTTTGAATTGTTTTAAAATGTTCTCCATTTCACTCTGGCTTTTTTTCCTCTTCATCAAAATTGAATTTTTTATACGGCAGATCAAATCTTTCCGCAATATTCTTTTTCATTAAATTTTTCTTGTACATATACACTCCACAACACAAGGCCCGGTTTCTTCTCAATGTTTCATGGATCCCCAATTCGCCGATCTGTAATAGATATGGGACGACAAGATTTGAAAGCACTTTGGTCGAAGTCCGGCTGACTGATGACGTGATGTTGGGCACACAATAATGAATGATTCCTTCTTCTGTAAAGGTGGGGTGTTCCAAGCTCGTGGGACGGCTGGTCTCCACACAGCCACCCTGGTCAATGGACAAATCAATGATAATTGACCCCTTTTTCATTTTATTGACCATTTCTTTGGTGATCATAACAGGGGCCTTTTGTCCGGGCCGCAGCACAGCTCCGATCAGGATATCTGCAATCTCACACATCCTTAGGAGATTGTATTGACTCGCCATCAAGGTGACCAGCCTCCCGGAAGTCATCTCTTCCAGCTCTTTTAATTTGTCCATGTAACGGCCCAAAGCAATGGTGTGGGCTCCTGCTCCGATCATGGCTTTGATGGCACTCCGAGCCAGAATAGTACTTCCCACGATCACAGCTGTAGCCGGAGGAACACTGACCACTCCCCCCATGATCAGGCCGCGCCCTCCATAGCAGGACTGCAGGTAATGCCCTGAAATCACATGACACATCTGTCCGGCTATTTCACTGAGACTTCCGATAAAAGGCAAATCTCCTTCAATGTCTTCCACGATCTCATACCCGATCATGGTGACATTCTTTTTTATCAGTTCTTCGATGATATTTTTTTTAGCCACAGCAAGATGGTGAAAACCAAACAAGATCTGATTTTCACGGACCAGCGCGCATTCCTCCTGGTTCAGAGGAGATATGTTCAACACCACATCAGAGCGTCCGAACACCTCTTCTTTAGTGAAAACAATGTCTGCACCCAAAGCCACAAAATCCTCGTTTGAGTACCCTGCCTTGAGTCCAGCACCAGCCTGCATAAACACCTTGTGACCTTTCTCTGCCAGGAAAGAAACACCGCTGGGAGACAGACCGGCTCTGTTTTCAATTTTTGAACTTTCGTTTATGACTCCAATGTTCATGAAGTCCTCCTACTCAATAGAGAATCATCTTATCAAATAATCATTTTAAGTCAACGATTTTATCAAATTATCTTTCTTGGGAGCCAAAAATGAGGATGAAAAGCGCTCACAGTAAAAAGAACAAAGTCCACAGAAAATAAACAGCATACAGACCGAGAAGAACAACTCCTTTGATTTTTCCAAAACGGCATCGGAACCGCATCAGCACCAGCATGACAGTGACGATCAAGATCATGAAAGGAAAAGTGAATCCAATCACTTGCTGATCCACAACAATCGGCCTGACCACTGCAGACATTCCAATGATCCACAGAATATTCAACACATCTGCGCCCAAGATGTTGCCCACAGCGATTTCACCCTCCCCTTTCCGAGCAGCTGTGATAGCCGTCGAGATCTCAGGAAGAGAGGTGCCGATGGCAATGACAGTAAGACCGATGATGGTCTCTGAAATCGAAAATTGGATGGATATGCGCACAGCCGCCCATATGATGACCCGACTGGTTATCACCACTCCGATGATCCCTCCGATAAAATAAAACACATGCTTTCTAATCAATTTTCGCCTTGTTTGATCAGAAAGAGGGACAGGTTCTTTATTTTGTTTCTCTTGTCCTGGAAGGAATCCTTTTTTCCGCCTCTGTAGAAAGATAATGATCAAAAAATAGGGAATCAAAAGCAGAAGAAGTATCATTCCCTCCAAACGGCTGACTTCTCCATTCCGGACTAAAATAAAAGCTAAAAAATCAATCCCAAGGAGAAAAGAACCCACGATTCTTAAAACACGGCAGTTGACCACAATGGCTGTGGTCGCCACAAGGCCTGCCAGCGCCATAGCGATTCCATCATCGCATATCACAGAACCCACTGCATTTCCCAAAGAGATCTCAGAATGTCCCAGAAACGCGGCCTGGACTGAAACCGCAAATTCAGGAGCTGTGGTGGCAAGTCCCACCAAAACAATCCCCACGATCAACTTGGGAATATTGAAAACATGAGCCAATCCCACAGAGCCGTCAATAAACACATCCGCACATTTGAAAAGAAGGACAAATGAGGCCAACAGAGCTCCAAAGTATATAAAAATCATTTTTGATAAACGACCCTTCCGTTAAAAACAGTCATGAGAACCTGGACATCTTTGATTTCTGAAGGGTCGATCTCAAACAGATTTTGATCCATCACTGCCATATCTGCAACCTTTCCGGCTTCAATAGATCCTTTCATAGTCTCTGTAAATTCAGCTGCCGCCGCATCAAGAGTGCAGGCCCTGACTGCTTGCTGAACCGATATTTTTTCCATAGGAATCCATCCTCCAGGATGTTTCCTGTCCAAAGTCTCTCTGGTCACTGCAGCAAAAATCCCTAAAAGGGGATCTAACGGCGCTACGGTCCAATCAGAACCCATGGCCAGTCTGACACCATTGTCCAACAGGGAACTCAGGGCAAAGGAATAGCGGATCCGGGAAGATCCGATCCTCTTCTCTGCCCATTGTCCATCATCAATCAGATGAGCTGGTTGAACAGATGCAATGATTCCCATTTGTCCCATGCGAACAATGTCCTCAGGGATGAGGTGCTGGGCATGTTCCACCCGCCATCTCCGGTCTCTTTTTTGATTCCTTTGCATCACCTTTTCAAATATATCTAAGATGATGTGATTGGCCCTATCCCCGATCGCGTGAACACACAATTGGAAACCGGCTTTCTCTGCTTTTTGGATCCTTTCCTCCATCTTTCCTTTAGGAAACATATCAGAAGCCAGGATTCCCTTGTTTCCCGTATCATCCGCATATTGATCAAAAAACAGGGCTGTGGATGAACCTAGAGATCCATCCACAAAACTTTTCAATCCTCGGATCTGACAGCACTGGTTTTTTTTCTTTCTCTTTATTTCAGCTTCTGGCCACTCATCTATGAGAGAAAGAGGAGGATACAAAGAAATGCGCAGATCCCCTTTGTTCTGTTCATGAAGTTTTTTATAAATCTCCAGATGATTGATGGGGCCCATCTCATGCACAGAGGTGACTCCTTTTTTATGGGCCAATCGAATGGCTTTTTCAGCTGCTTTGAGCTTCTCTTTTTGACTTGGCTCTGGAATGTGCTTCAGGACCAGATCCGCAGCGCTGTCCATCAAAACTCCAGTGGGCTCACCTGTTTTCAGATTTCTTAAGATTTCACCGCCTTTTGGGTCCGGAGTGTGTTTAGTGATGCCTGCGATGTGCAATGCCAGGCTGTTGGCAAAAACCGCATGCAAGTCCTTTCTTTGAATGCAAACCGGATTTTCCGGAGTCACTTTATCAATCCATTCTTTCTCTGGAAGCTGTGGGGAAACAAACTGGTGATGGTCCCATTGTCCGTCTGTGATCCATGCTCCTTGGTCCATGACCTCAGCTTTTTGCTGGATCAAACTGATAAATTCTGTCTTGCTCTCCGCCTCGCGCAAATTAAGGGAAGAGAGACTCAAACCTCCGTCTAGAAAATGAGTGTGGCAGTCAATGAATCCGGGAACCACAAAAGAGCCTTTCAAGTCTATCAAATGAGTTGATTTCGCCTTGAGCGATTTCACCTGGTCCCAGGAACCGACTCGCAGGATCCGGCCGGTGTGCACTGCCACGGCTTGGGCAAAAGGACAGGCCGGATCCAATGTCCAGAACTGTCCGTTTGTGAGAATAAGCTCTGCAGCTTTTGAATGTTCCATGCTTACATTATGTCAAATTTACAAACAACATCTCAAGTCTTATCCTTTGTTGTCAACAGGGAAGCAGATAATCTCAACCTGTCCAAATCCTTGGGGATGATCAGACGGTTTTGATAATTTTCCTTGATCTCTGTCTTGATCTCTTCCATGGAATAATCCAGCTCACCAAAGAAATGTATGGGAATCAAGCACTTCACTCCGGCTTGCTGTGCTAATTTCCCCAGATCCAAAGAATGAGTGTGCATCTGAGACAGTGAAGGGAACTTTCTGAAAAATCGCGAGGGAGCGCTGCAGTCATGAATGAGAATATCAGGATTCCCGATGCCCTTAAAAAGAGGCGGATACACTGGGATGTCCCCAGAATAAAGGAGACCCAATTCATCATTCAATTCAAGGAAAACACCTAAAGATGAGGAATGATGAGGAGTTTTGATGGAAGTGGCCCAGCTCAAGGGAAGGAGCTGAAAATGTTCATTCGGCCCTATTCTATTGAATCGGACCCGGCACTTTACTTTTTCATCCAGTAAATTGAAAAGGGATAGCAGCTTTTTACAAAAAACAACAGTCTCTTCAGAACCAAAGACTGAGAGGGTCATGTCATTCAGCATCAGACTGTGAATCAGAGAAGGAAGGCCATACACATGATCCGGATGGATATGAGTGATGAAAACCGAAGAGATGCATCTGGGGTCCAGGTTCATTTGCTTTAGTTTCACAAAAGCATCTCCCGGACAGTCTATGAGCACCAAATCTTCCTGGGAATTCAAAACTAGGGCTGCATTGCTTCTGTTTTTATGGGGAATCGCTCCCCCGGTACCCAAAAAACAAAGTTCATTCATTGAGAGATTCCATTCAGAATCTCTATGATAGACTCATCCTCTGTACTGTGCAAGAAAATGATATGAAAACAATGCATGAGGTTATATCATCATTGGCTTTTGAATCGCACAAGCCAGATTGCGTAGAAAGGATGATTTTGAAAGTTGACACATATGTTCGGCTCTGGATAATAAGAAGTCATGACTCAAGAACAAATCCGAGTATCAGCTCCGGGAAGATTATGCCTTCTGGGAGAGCATCAAGATTATTTTGGTTTGCCCATTATTGCCGCAGCCATCAATCTGAGAATATCCATCAAAGGGAAGAGAACAGCAGGTCATAAGCTCACCTTACATTTACCTGATATCAAAAAAAATGAAGAATTCCCTTTAAACAAAGAGCTGGCTTACAGTCAAGACAGAGATTATTTGAAAAGTGCAGTGAACATCCTGCTCAGAAAAAACACCAATCCTGACTCTGGATGGGACGCCACTGTGAGAGGAACAATCCCCATCAATTCAGGAACAGCCAGCTCCTCTGCCTTGGTGGTCGCCTGGATCGGTTTTCTGCTCCAAGCCTGCAGGGATCCTCGCGTTTCCAAGCCTAAAGAAATCGCGGAACTGGCGTTCCAGTCGGAAGTGGCTGAATTCATGGAACCAGGCGGAAAAATGGATCACTATTCATCATCTCTCGGCCAGGTCATCTCCCTTCATTTTGGTGAAAAAATCAAAATCACTCAATTTCAAAATCCTTTAAAACAATTTGTTCTGGCTGATTCCCAGATCAGAAAAGACACCACAGGAACCCTGGGTTATATCAAATCCCATGTCAACAGAGCTGTTTCAAAAATAAAGAAAACATTCCCAGACTTTGACTTGAAACAACCTTTATCTCCATCTCTAAGACAAGAAATCGAAAAGCTTCCCCAGAAAGAAAAACAGCTTTTAACAGGGACTCTCATGACGAGAGATATCACAGCACAAGGCCTTGCTCTGTTTCAAGACCACCCATTTGATCATCAAAAATTCGGAGCCCTTCTCTCGCAGCAGCAGAAGGTAATCAGAGACTACCTGAAAGTCTCTTCTCCAAAAATCAATCAGATGATCGAGACATCTCTGGATGCTGGAGCCTTGGGAGCAAAAATCAATGGATCCGGTGAAGGGGGGTGTGTCTTCGCCTACACACCGAACAATGCAGAACAAGTGGCCAAAAAATTGGAAAATTTAGGGGCAAAAGCTTATATTGTCCATGTGGACAAAGGAATCTGCATTCAATCCTTCAAATGAATCCATCTAAAAAAAGGATTATACACAAAAAAATGGAGGAGATATGATCAACGCAACTCAACTCCGGAAAGGCATGGTTATTGAAATCCAAGGAGAGCTTTACTCTGTGCTGGAGACATCACATATCACACCAGGCAAAGGACAAGCCCTCATGCAAACAAAACTCAGAAAGCTCAAAGACCAGACACTTCATGACCATCGATTCAGGTCCAAAGACAAGGTGGAACAAGCTTATCTGGAAGCCGTTGAAATGGAGTATCTTTATAAAGAAGGACGGCATTATGTTTTTATGAATACAGAGAGTTATGAACAGATCAGGCTTTCCCAAGAGGTTTTGGGAGAAGCTGTGAATTATCTGATCCCCAATGTGGTGTTTTCTGTGGAAATGTATGAAGGGAAACCTGTCGGAGTCAAACCTCCTATGACCATTGACCTCAAAGTCACACAAACAGAGCCTTATTTGAAAGGAGCCACTCAATCGGCAAGCAGCAAACCCGCCACCCTGGAGACAGGGATCACCATCACAGTACCTCAATTTATAAAAAAAGATGACATCATCCGTATAGATACGAGGGAAAACAAATATTTGGAGCGGGCAAAAAAATAAAATGAAAACCTCAGCTTTGAAGGGAGTTCACAAAAAGCTTCTGGAGATCGACCTGACTCATTCTAAAATCAGGATCAAGAAACTGGACAAGCGGCTGCTCCAAAATTACATCGGAGGAAGAGCCCTGGCTACACGTCTTTTTTTTGATGCTGTGGATCCTGGTTGTGATCCTCTGAGCCCGGAAAACATCATTGTGATCGCAGCCTCCCCTCTTATAGGCACCACCGCCCCTACTGCGGCCCGAGGCCATATGGTGTTTAAATCCCCTTTGACCGGACTCATCGGAAGCTCTAATTGTGGAGGGACCTGGATACGTTATCTGAAATCCACTGGATATGACGCATTGCTGATCAAAGGGCGTGCCCGGAAACCAGTGAAAATCCATATCAATCCTGAGTCAGTGACCATCCAACCTGCGGAAAAGGTCTGGGGTCTTAATGTGCATCAAACCACTCAAACCCTTCAAAACGAACAATCCCCAAAAGCCAGGGTCCTGTGTATCGGCCCCGCAGGCGAAAATGGTGTGAAATTCTCATCTGTCATGAATGACCTGAATCGAGCTTATGGGAGAGGAGGACCGGGCGCTGTGTTCGGAAGTAAGAACCTTAAGGCCATTCTGGTTGAAGGAAACAAAAAAACTGAATTCAATAAAAAAGAGATATTCCAAGCCGGCAAGGATCAGGCTGAGTATATAATGAAAGCAGCTCCTATCACCAAACGTCTGTTGAAAGAACTAGGGACATCCGGGCTTTTCAAACTCATCAATGTTATGGAAATGCTTCCCCATCATAACTTTACAGATAACGTCCATGCTCCCGAACAAATCGATCAAATATCAGGAGAGAGAATCAAAAAAGAACTGCTCAACAGGCCTGGAGCTTGTTTTGGCTGTCCGATTGCCTGTCAAAGACACACTTCGACAAACGGAAAAACAGGAGAGGGGCCCGAATACGAAACCCTGGTCATGCTGGGGCCCCTTTGCGGAATTTACCATCTGGAGTCCATAACCAAGGCAAACTATTTGTGCAATGAACTGGGCCTGGATACCATCAGTATGGGGGGAACCATTGCCTGTGCTATGGAGATGTCTGAAAAAGGCATCCTCACCAAACAGGAGACCGGAGGGCTCGCTTTATCCTTCGGTCGTCCCGAAGTCCTGGAACAAACAGTCCAGCAGACCGCATCCCGGCAAGGAATCGGGAAGCACCTGTCTGAAGGATCCAGTCGATTTGCCGAATCATTCCATCATCCTGCCTTCTCCATGAGTGTTAAAAAAATGGAAATTCCAGCTTATGATCCCAGAGCCTCTTTCACTCAAGCCCTGGGTTACATGACTTCTCCTACCGGAGCCTGTCATCTCAGAGGTGGATATGCCGTCTCTCTAGCGTTTTTTGGGGGGACTAAGGAAATCCCGCGGTTCAGCCTGCTCCAATCTCCTATAGCCATTAGAAATATGCAGAATCTGGGAATCATCCAGGACTCCTTAGGGATCTGCCGTTTCACCGGATTTGCATTCTCAACAGAACCATGGTCCAGAATGCTGAGAGGAGTCACCGGTTATGAATACTCTTCTGCAGAATTCGAAAAAATGGCTAATCGAGTGGCAGCCCTGGAAAGAGTGTTCAACCTCAAAGCTGGCGTGAAACACTCTGATGACGCATTACCCCCTCGTTTCAGTTCAGAGTCTATTACAGTCCAAAGACAAAACACATCTCTTTCTTTTCAATCCCAAATTCAATTGAGAGAAAACTACTACAGAGCCCGGGATTGGAGTGTTCCCGAAGGAATCCCTTCCAAAAAAATCCTGGAATCTATAGAATGTGAAGAGATATAAAATGGCTGCAGATCAATGGAAAGCAGACGAAAACCTGATCCGTCTTTTTCAAACCATCGGGCACATCCTTCTTGATAAAGACTTGGAAGACAGTCACAGCGGCAACATTTCCACCCTGTGGACTGATGACCAGGGAAATGAAAAAATCGTCATCACAGCAGCCGGTTCTCAAAAAGGAGATTTGGAATCCAGCCAAATCTGTTTTCTCTCTGCCACTGAAACAGACTACGGTTATTATAAGGCTTCCTCTGAGACAGACATCCATGCCAAGATCCTTTCCCTTCCTGGAGTGCGTTCCGTAATACACGCCCACACCAAAGACTTGACCATCATGACCTTGGACCAAGAAGCAAAACCCAACCAGCCCTCTCCCTTCATTCCTATCGACTCCCTGGGTTACTATCATTTGAATGCCCGCATTCCTGTGGACTGGGTGCAGGTCCCCTGCGGTTCTCCTGAAATGACCCGGATCATTCCTGAAAGGCTAGGCCACAATAATATCACAGTGCTGCAGGGACATGGGACTTTCGCCAGAGGGAACTCCCTTCAACAAGCGCTTTTTCATATTTGTATCGCCAACAATTCAGGATACATTGTCCGGACAGCGGGCAGGCTAGGGATTGATATACACAAATTAAGAAAACAAATTTCCAATTCTCCGGAAAGTTTTTTCCCCTATCCCCCGCTCAAATACAACCAAAACCCTGAAGAGATGATCCAGATCCAAGGTGAAGAAGAAATCATCAAAGAAATCAAAAAGACCGCAGCTCGAATATTCCGATCCGGACTATCTCCTTTTCACACAGGAAGTCTCTCTATCCGCGGAGTGGACCAGATGATCTATGCTCCGAAAGCCTCCATGCCCCGGGAAATCGGAGGCCCGATCACAAAGCTTGCTCTGGGATCAGACCAAGACAAAAAAGACAGAGAACAAAACATCCACCAGCAAATATACAAACATACGGATTTCCAAACAGTGATCCACTGCTATGTTCCTGAAGCCGAGGCGGTTTCTTATTTTGTTCCTCCCGGAGGAAAAAATCTGATGGACCGGTTGGTCCCCATTGATGCGGAAGGAAGTTTTTTCTATCTGGTGATTCCGATCCTGCCCCCGGATTTTGATCCATCCGCATTGATCCGTCTTTTGCATGACTATAAAATCGTGGTCATCAGAGGCGGTGGAGTCTGGAGTGTGGGAGAACAGTCTTTATCAGAAGCTCTTCATCATCCATCTTCTCTGCGAGACATCTGTCTTTATATCATCGGAGCTTACGAAAGAGGACTGGATCTTAAAAAACTGCAGCCAAAAAAAGCCAAACAGTGGTAGAAAGATCAAAAAATCCACAAATTTGACATTGGAAAGAGAAGGCCATGAACCAACACAAATCTTTTAGGAGAAGATCCATGAAGCGCAGAGATTTCATGAAGCATATCAGCCAATCCGCTGCCGTCATTACAGTTGTCCCAGGCAAAGGGAATTCAGCGCTTCGGGGTGGACAGTCCCCATTGGCCCCGCTTCATATTGACTGACAGCGATAGAGAGGAATGGGGACGGTGGGACGATCTTGATAGGACCTCTTTTGGCTGCAAAGAGACGGATGGCTATTTGTCTGTTTATACCGGGACCGCTCCTCTGCCCAGCCCTGTTCTTCGCTGGCTTGCCCAGCTGGCGGGAGTCCGGCTTTGGAGCACTGAGCCTGATATCGTTCGAGCCACCGAGGATGCAGCTCTTTTGGTCGCCGAAAGAACAGGAAAACGGACCTTCTCTCTTCACAAACCCATGACTCCGGCAAACAGCAGAAAATCCAAGAAAACTCATGAACTGCACATGAAAAAAGGAGAGGTCCGACTTTTCACAACCGGATATTGACAGCCACAAATCAAAAGGTCAGCCCTTGTTTTTGGAGACAGAATTTTCCAAATATTCCACAGCTTCCTGGGGGTGGTCTGAGGTCATATCTGCTCCGATACTTTGAGAAAACTTATGCGTGATCGGGGCTCCTCCCACCAATATTTTTACTTTTGGAAACTGGGATTTGATGGTCCTAACAGCCTCTCTCATATTGACCATGGTTGTGGTGAGCAAAGCACTCATTCCCACTGCCAGGGGATTGTTTTTTCGAATGGCCAGAATAAAATCTTGAGGAGTCACATCCACTCCACAGTCAATCACTTCCCATCCGCTCCCTTCTAAAAACATAGCCACGATCTTTTTGCCGATATCATGAAGGTCTCCGGCCACAGTCCCCATCACAATTTGACCTTTGTGCTCGACCTCTCCAGATTTGAAATAAGGCTTCAAATGCTCCATGGCTGCGCTCATGGCTTTAGCTGAAACCAGAACATCCGGAAGATAGATTTCGTTGTTTTTGAATTTCTCTCCCACTCTTTGCATTCCAGATATCAAACCAAGATTCAATATATCCCTCGGCTGAGATCCCTGGTCCAGAGCTTTTTTTGTCAGCTCATCTGCACCCTCCTGACCTTTGAGCTCCGGAGGATATCTGGATTCAGCTTTCACTTTGCCTCTTTCCACACACAAAGCAATTTTTTTGAAAAGATCATCCATTTTTTTATCTGTTCTGGTTGTGCATCCGGACCTAAAAAGACGCTCGTGCCACAGCCACATTTCCCTGTTCGTCCTCAGCTTTGACTGTGATCATATCATCGAATTTCTCAGGCAGACGGATTGAAAAATCAAACACTTCCTGGTAGGAATCACATATTCCATCTTTTGGAAAAATGACTTTCCACCCTAAAGGCCTGATGAAATAGCGCACCTTTTTTATTCGGGAATTTTTGTCCTGTACCCTAAATTGGACCTTGAGTCGGCTTCCTGTTCTGACTGGCTGCATATCACTGATTTCAGGAGGGGAATGATCTAGGACCAGAGACGAACTGGTCTTTTCATGCTCTAAATAGTTATCTTGAGGGTTGGAGGGAAGATCAGATGCTTTGATTTTCACAAAATATTCTCCCTCCGGCAGGGATAAGGTGTCAAAGGTGAATATTCTTTCCTTCCAATTCTCATTAAGAATTCGCCATTTTTCTTGTTCCGCATTTCTTATATAGATGGAATAAACCAGGGAATCTTTATTTTTATCTTCAACCTGCCAGATGACCGCCCGGTATCCTTTTCTCTGGACTGTCTTAGCACCAGAAAAAGACTTGTTTTCCTGGTCCTCTCCAGCCCCGGACTCCAATCCCCAGATCTTTTCTTTGCCAGAAGGAGGCTCTACAAGAACTGTATTGGGCGGAAGTATATTTATTTTCTTTATCATAGGTGCTCTGTTGTGTTGAAGGAAAAATACCATGACTTTCTGAACCACAGGAGAAACACTGCCTGAATTGGTTTTAAACAGAATTTTAAACTGAAGATAACGGGCATCAGGATTCAATATCTGCTCCCCATTTTCTTTTTTGTATGGAGGAGACCAATCGCTCCAGGTAGAAGAAGGCTGTTTTGAATTCCCGCTTCGTGTCTGGAGTTGAATGACTGTACTCGAAGGAACCTCTCCGCTCCACTCTATGTTTCCCCAGGAAGATATCAATTGGGCATCATAAACCTTGCTGGTATATTCCCCGTTATACCTCTGTTCGGGATGGATCACACTGGCCTGTGATGGATTGTTGGATAGAGTATAGATGTTCTCTTCAAAAGGAAACAAAAGATAGACCTGCTGAGAATCTTTCTGAAGCAGAAGAGAAATGTTTTCCTCTTTATCCAAGGTATAAAGCCGGCCTCTTCTTCCTGTTCCAAACACCATTCTCTGTTTTGAATCCTCCCAACATAGAGAATAAATCATATCTTTATCCGACTTCCATACCTGCTTGGCTTTGCCGCCTTCATTGATTTTATACAAAGCTGAGGGTTGGTCTCCGTCGGAAGTGGAAATTTTCCTGGCTCTGGATTCAGAGGAGCCAACAGTAACGGAAACCTCTTCATCGCTTCCTGATAAAGTCGAGGGCAATTGACTCTTGCTGTTTTTTCCAGTAACTCCTCCGGCTCCCGCAAAAATATTTCCTTCATCATCAATGGCAAGAGCTCTGACCTCCTCATAAGGAGATTCAAACAGAACAGAAGCTTTTTTCTCTTTAGAAATCCGGTATAACAATCCCCTTCCTCCGCTTCCGGCTAAAAAGCTTTCATCTGAAATCCTTTTCATACAAAGAATATGGTTCTCTTCGGAATCAAAAACCTTCTTTCCTTCTCCGGAAGGGCTGATTTCATAAATACCTCCGTCCTCTCCCACAGCAGCAAGGAGTGACGCTTGCTCAGTGAACATCAAATCCCAGATATATTTCTCATGGGGATTGAAAAACTCAGTGCCGTCTCCTTTTTCTGTAATTTTATAGACCTTTCCATTGGGAGAGGTTCCGGCATATAAAATCCCATCCGGACCATACGCCAGACAGGTCACATCCATCTCCGGAGCCTTGAAATACAACTCCGGCTCTCCGTTTGGAGTCATCCGATATACAGATCCTTTGTGACCCGTGCCTATATAGACAATATTTTCATCAGTGACGGCCAAAGACAGAAAAAATTCTTCGGGAGGTGATTTGAGCTGTTCTTCGACTGGGGATAGAGTCAACTTCCCTCCTGAGGATATGGTGATCCCTTGAAATTTTCCTTTGATAAAATCATCAAAAGATTCCAACGTCCATTTCTGAGGCGTCACAGAATACCCTGCCTGGACACTGATAATCAAAACAATAACGAGCACTAAATATGGTTTTTTCATCCTCTCACTCTCTCTCTCTTTATAAAAATCATTTGATCCTTATGGGGATCAAGGC
>WJMT01000008.1 GCA_014727835.1 Candidatus Aminicenantota bacterium
AGTGGAAGGCCTGGCCTTTGACCAGGGGCTTATCGGGACCTGCACCAACGGCCGTGTTCAGGACCTTAAAGCAGCTGCACAGATCCTCAAAGGGAAGAAGATCGCGCCCTCTGTGAGAGTGCTGGTGGTCCCTGCCTCCGGTCAGGAATATCTCAAGGCCTTGAAAAAGGGGATCATCGAGGTCCTTATAGAGGCCGGGTGTGTGATCTTGAATCCCGGGTGCGGACCCTGTCTGGGAGCTCATCAGGGAGTTCTGGCTCCTGGAGAACGGGCTTTGAGCACAGCGAACCGGAATTTCAAGGGGAGAATGGGGAGCCGGGATTCTGAGATCTATCTGGCTTCTCCTGCCACAGTGGCGGCTTCTGCTGTGGAAGGAAAAATATGCGATCCGAGGAAGCACTTATGAACAAAGGAAAAGTCTGGAAATACGGGGATAATGTCAATACAGATGTGATCTTTCCCGGAAAATACACCTACACTCCTATGGAGCCTGAGGAGATGGCCTCCCATGCGCTTGAAGATCTGGACCCGGATTTCGCATCCCGGATTAAGCCCGGTGATATCATTGTGGCTGGCCGAAATTTCGGCTGTGGAAGTTCCAGAGAGCAGGCCGCCTCATGTCTCAAATACGCCGGAGTGCAGGCTGTGGTGGCCAGATCATTTGCCCGAATATTTTTCAGGAATGCCATCAACCAGGGCCTTCCAGTGGTGATCTCTGAACAGGCGCCGGGCAAATTGACACAGGGGGATGAGGCAGGCATTGATTTGGACAACAATGAGATCATCACTCAGAAAGAACGCATCAGGTTTGACCCGCTTCCGGATTTCATCAAGGAGATCCTGGATGCGGGAGGACTGATCCCGTACACAAAGCAAAAAATTGCGAATGGTAAAAGAGAAAAGTCAAATTAAAGATAGGAGAGATCAATGGCCAAATACAAAATAGCGGTTCTTCCCGGAGATGGGGTTGGAAAGGATGTGGTGGAAGCAGCCATGATGGTGCTGAAGAAAATCGAATTCCATGCCCAATACGTAGAAGGGGACATCGGATGGGAATTCTGGTGCCAAGAGGGGAATCCTCTTCCTGAACGGACCATCCAGCTTCTCAAAGAGACAGATGCCTGTCTTTTTGGGGCCATCACTTCCAAGCCCAAAGAAGATGCAGACAAAGAGCTGGATCCGTTGCTCAAAGGAAAGGAATTTTCCTACTTCAGCCCCATTGTGCGGCTGAGGCAGGAATTTGACCTGTACACCAATTTGAGGCCCTGTAAGGCGTATCCGGGAAATCCTCTCAATTACCGGGATGACATAGACCTGGTCATCTTCCGTGAAAACACAGAAGGCATGTATGCCGGTGTGGAGTGGCATCCTGTGCCGGATGAAGTAAAAAAAGCTTTTTCCATCCATCCCAAGATGAAAAAATTCATGGATGTCCCCAACAAAGACATGGCTGTCTCCACCCGGATCATGACCCGGAAAGCCTGTACCCGGATTGTAAAAAAAGCGTTTGACTATGCCAGGGAAAACAAGCGAAAGTCTGTCACCATGGTGGAAAAACCCAATGTGCTGAGGGAGACCGGCGGTTTTATGCTGGATATCGCCAGGAAAATATCCGGGGAATATGAGGATGTGGAGTTCTGGGAGACCAATGTGGATGCCATGGCCATGTGGCTGGTTAAAAATCCGCAGGACTACTCAGTGCTTGTAGCAGAGAATCTGTTCGGAGACATCATCTCTGACCTGTCTGCACAGCTGGTGGGAGGGCTGGGTTTTGCCTGCTCCGGGAACATCGGGGATGACTATGCTGTGTTTGAGCCCACCCATGGCTCAGCTCCCAAGTATGACGGGATGTACAAGGTGAATCCCACAGCCATGCTTCTTGCTGTGAAGATGATGTTTGACTGGCTGGGCGAAGATGAAAAAGCAGAGAGGCTGGAGCAGGCCATAGCTGAAGTGATCAAAGAAGGAAAGGTCAGGACCTATGATTTGGGGGGGACTTCTTCCACTCTGGATATGGCCCAAGCCGTGGCAGATAAATTGTAGATTGTTTGAATAAGGCAGGAAAATGACGCATACGGTCATCGAAAAAATCATTCAAAATCACACCCAGCAAGATGTCTTTCCTGGAAAAATCATATGGATGACACTGGATGTGCGCACAGCCCGGGATTTCGGAGGTCCCAATGTGGTGAAGAATTTCCAGAGAGAGTACGGAGATCAGCCTGTTGAGGCCAACAAGAAAACCTTTTTCACTTTTGACCTTTCCGTGCCGGCCTGTTCCTTGAAGTATGCGGATAACCAGCAGATATGCAGGGAATTTGCCGGAAAAAAGGGGATCAAGGTGTATGATGTGGATGAGGGGATCGGGTCTCATGTCCTGATAGAGCAGGGCCATGCGGTTTCAGGATCCACGGTGGTGGGAACAGACAGCCACCTTAATATCCTTGGAGCTGTGGGAAGTTTTGGCCAGGGAATGGGGGATGTGGACATCACGTTTGCGTTTAAGACCGGGAAGACATGGTTTGAGGTTCCGGAGACAGTCAAGGTGGTGCTTAAAGGAGAAATTGAAAACTCTGTATCTGCCAAAGACCTGACCCTTTTTATTCTCCGCCATCTGAGGACCCGAAAAGCCGCGCTCAAAGCAGTGGAATTTTACGGAGAGCCAGCCAAAAACCTATCTCTGGCCGGACGGATCACCCTATGCAGCATGGTGACTGAGATGGCCGGCATCATTGGATTTGTTCCGGAAGTGAATGACGGATTTATCAAAGAGGTGAGAGGTTTGTCCGGAATCACTTATGAGCCCCTCCTTGCAGATAAGGATGCTTCTTATGCAGAGGAGATTGAAATCAATGTCTCCGGGCTCACTCCTCAGGTCGCCGCCCCTTTTCAGCCCACCAATGTGAAAGATGTCTCAGAACTTCAAGATGTCTCCATTGATTCCGGATTTATCGGATCGTGCACCAATGGACGCACAGAGGACCTGAGAGCAGCCGCAAGTGTGCTGAAGGGAAGAAAAGTCAAGCAAGGGGTGATGTTGAAAATCGTTCCTGCGACCCGAAAAGTCTATTCGGAGATTCTGGAGCAGGGTATTTTAAAGGATCTGTTTGAAAGCGGTGTTGTGCTGAGCAATCCGGGATGCGGAGGATGCGCTGAGGGCCATATCGGCCTGACCGGGGAAGGGGAGACCCAGATCAGCACAGGAAACCGAAACTTTGCAGGAAAACAGGGCAAAGGCCAAAACTATTTGGCGAGTCCTGAGGTGGTGGCTGCTTCCTGTATTCTGGGAAGGATCGCCAGTCCGGAGGATCTGTGAATGAGTGAATCTGAATGGACCGGAAGGCTTTGGGTTTTGAAGAATACCAGTGGAAAACTGATAGAGGATATTGATACAGACCAGATCTATCACAACGCCTATCTTCACATCACTGAGATTTCTGAAATGGGCGCCTATGCTCTGGGAAACCTGGAAGGATGGAAAGATTTCTCATCTCAAGCCAAACCAGGGGATATCATTGTGGCAGGCCGGAATTTCGGGGCCGGTTCTTCCAGGCAGCAGGCTGTGGACTGCTTTGCGGCTCTGAAAATAAGCCTGATCATAGCTCCTTCTTTTGGCGCCATCTATTTCAGGAATGCGGTGAATTCCGGTTTTCCGGTTCTCCAAAGCCCGGGAATCGGAAAGCTGGTGCAAAAAGGAAGGCTCTGCTCCGGAGATCGGATCAAAGTCAATATCCAAACCGGGAAGGCCCGGAATCTATCCTCTGATGATTCCTTTCAAATGAAGCCCATGAGTGATGTGCAGAGGCAGATCTATGAAGCCGGGGGATTGTTTGCCTATGCTCAAAAAATGGAAAGCGGCTGAGAAAATGCTCATTCTTGCTTTGGACACCACTTCTTTTGCCGGCTCAGTGGCACTGCTGGAAGACAAGAATCTGATATCCGAGGTCAATTCGGATTCCCTGCTTACCCATTCCGAAAGGCTGCTTCCGGCTGTGGATTGGCTGCTTCGCACTGCAAAGCTGAACATTTCTGATTTGGATGGATTTGCCCTGGCTGTGGGTCCCGGATCTTTCACTGGAATCCGAATCGGCCTGAGCACAGTCAAATCCTTTGCCTATGGGATTCAAAAGCCTGTAGCGCCTGTTTCCAATCTGAAAGCTCTGGCATTGAAAATCAAAAATCCCTACCAGCACCTTCTGTGCCCCATGATCGATGCCAGAAAAGGAGAAGTCTACTGTGCTTTGTATGAGCCAGAAGGACCGAAACTGAAAGAGATCATTCCCCAGAAATGCACTTCTCCGGATCTTTTTTTAACCAAACTTCCCTCCAACCGCCAGATCCATTTTATCGGCAGCGGCAGCCAGGCTTATAAAAAAAAGATCTTTGATTATTTCAAAGACAAAGCCCGGTTTTCCGGACGGAGTCTTTTCACCGCCTTTGAAGTGGGCCTTCTGGGTTATGAGCGGTTCCTGCAAAAAAAAGGAGTTGATTTTCGGGAATTGAAACCATTATATTTAAGAAAATCACAGGCGGAGGAAAACCATTAGCAAACCACTGTCTCCCAGATTCACATCATATGTTCGCCGGATGAACAGGGGAGATCTTTCTGCTGTGATGGAAATTGAAAAGAAATCGTTTTCCAATCCATGGCATTTGTCCTCGTTTGAAGGCGAGATTGCCAATGATGGGATTTCCTTTCCTTTTGTGATAGTGCATCCGGAGACCCGGAAGGTCATGGGATACATCATTTTTTGGCAGATCGGAGAAGAAATCCAGATCAGTAATTTCGCGGTCCATCCTGACCAGAGGAGAAAAGGAATGGGGAGTTCGGTCCTGGGCCGGATGCTGGGGATCATGAAACAGAGAGGCGCCCGGATAGTGACTCTGGAGGTCAGAGAATCCAATAATTCCGCCCGGGCATTGTACAGAAGATTTGGATTTGAAGAAGCCGGAACCCGAAAAGACTACTACAGCCGGCCCCAGGAAGATGCTGTGGTCATGCTCAAAAGAATGAAATGATAAAAATCAATATTTTACCTTAATGAGGCAGAGGCCTTTAGCCGGAGCTGTAGGGGTGAGGACAGAGCGCTTTCTGTGCTTGAACAATGAGTCGATTTCATCCGGCGTCAATTTGTCTTTTCCTGCAGCGATCAGTGCTCCCACTATAGTCCGCACCATGTATTTGAGAAAACCGTCGGCTTCCACTTTATAGACGATCTCAGGGCCCTTTTTTTTGATTTCTGAACGGATGACGTTTTTAACAGGCTGGCGCAGCCGGTTGGAGGAAAAAGAAGTGAAGTCATGTTTTCTTATAAACCGCGAAGCTGCTTCGTTCATTTTAATCAAATTTAAGGCAGATGGAAGATGAAGCGTATACCTGATGTCAAAGGGGGAGATATCCGGAGCATTGATAATCCGGTATTGGTATATTTTTGTTCGGGCATTCTTTAGAGAATGAAAATCCATATCCACGTTCTCCACCTTGATGATCCGGATATCCGGAGGGAGGTTTCCGTTTAAAGCATTGAGCAGCTCCTGGTTGGAATAGTCCAAATCAGCTTTGAAATGCGCGACCTGGCCAGCGGCATGGACTCCGGCATCTGTTCTGCCGGCACCGATCAGCTTGATCCGTTTGGATTTGAAAAGATACAGAGCATCTTGGATAAGGCCCTGGATGGTCTGTTTTTGAGGCTGGACCTGCCATCCGTGATAATCTGTACCATCATAACTAACCGTTATCTTATAATTTTTCATGATGTGTTCCGGTTCTGATAGAATGTCTGTCGCTCACTTCAGATTTTCAACGCCATTCTTCTTCAAAAGGCTGTGTCTTCAATGGCGCTTCAACCATACTATCAGAACATTGAAATATAAAAAAACAATACTTTTGTTGCTTTAGCGGACTAAGGGAAAAAAGGGTTTCAGAGCCAGCTCTACGGCCTGTTCCGGTGAATCTGCTTTGAGGATGCCGTTGATATCCCACGTGCCCAGCCCGATGACTTTTTTGTCCTGGATGAATCCATATGC
>WJMT01000068.1 GCA_014727835.1 Candidatus Aminicenantota bacterium
GAATATAGGCCTTCGCTATGAATTCAACACCAAACTTGAATTTGAAAACCAGACCACCACTGATGATACAGGCATGTTCCCGGATGGGGAAACCTTTCGAAGCGACATCCCTGCCATTTTTGCCGCAGGAGCTGAATACAACATCATCCCAGAACTCAAGGCGGGTCTTTCATTCACCATGTGTTTTGACAAAAATGCGGATTGGGAGGGGCAGGAAGACCTGGTCAATTCCAATTCCATCGAGATTGCTCCTGCCTTGGAGTATGGTCTGACAGATCACATCAAAGTGAGCGCCGGCTATCTGTGGTCACAAATCGATGTTGATGATGATTATCAGAGTGACTTCTCACATGAACTATCCAGTCATTCTTTCTTTTTTGGAGGCCGCTATATTGTCAATGAAAGCCTGAACTTTGATATCGGCGGCACCTGGGTCAGCTATTTGGATTCAGAAGTCACCATTGATTATGGCCTATTGGGTTCGTATGCTGAGTCCTATGAAAGAACCACCTGGGCTTTTGGAATTGCGGTCAACTATCACAAGTAAACAAAAACTGAATTTTCTGGATTGTTTTGAAAACAAGTTTTGAGGCCCGAATCCGAGCTCTTTGAATCACTCATACCTGAGCGTGTTGACCGGATTGGAGGATGCCGCCCTAAAGGTATGGATGCTCACGGTTACAAAAGAAATTAAAAGCACACCTTTGCCCCAAAGGACAAATGTCCAGATGCTTATCTGGATCCGGTGAGCAAAGCCCTGAAGCCACATATGCACAAAAAAATAGGCGGCAGGCCAGGCGATCAGATTTGTCCTGAAATGCACCCATAAAGCAAGTGGCGTCCTTGACTTCCGGAAAATGATCTTTATACTCCTCTGCAGATTTTTTCTCTCCCTTTGCAGATTCATTGGAAAGAAGGCAGAAAATTCTGTCGCTTTTCCCGGCACATTTCTTGAATCACTATCCCTGCCATGAGCAGGGTCTATTGCCAACGGCATCCGGAGCGCACCGTGTTTCACCGTATGCTCTTCCATTATTTTGAGCCATTTCTTCTGGAATATGAGAACCGGTTTGAAAGACACTTTGGTCACCTGCGACATATTATCCAGGAAGTGGTGGACAAGTACCTGGACTGCGGCAAAGAAGCACTTATTAAATACCTAAAGGCAGCCACAAAAAAAGATCTCACCCCGGGCATCATCGCGGTGATCCAGTCATTCGGAAGGCGGATAAACTTTCATCCTCACCTCCACTTCCTAGTCACAGAGGGAGGCATCGCAGTTAATCAATCAAAACCTTGTCCAAAAGATTCTTCACGGGCGCCATACAGGATTCAATGTTCATTCCAAAGTCAGGACTGAGAGCAAAGAAGACGCTGAGAGGGTGGGCAAATACATGATTAGAGCCATTCTCTCTCTCTAAAAAGATTATCCCTGGACAAGACACAGGGACAAGTGGTCTATCAATACGGAAAACACAGCTCTAAGAGAGAGTCTATGGATTATTTGGAGTTTATAGCCCGGGTGACTTCACACATTCCGGATAAAGCTCAAGTTATGGTCCGCTACTAGGGCCTCTATGCCAATGCCCACAGAGGAAATATGAGAAAGGCCCAGCTCTCTATGGCAGCTGAGATACAATCAGAATATATGTGACACTCTAATCCTTTGATCCAGGGACAAAAGAGATCTCTGTTCTTTGCGTAGTAATATTAGCCTGATTTTTGATGTTTTCTCTTTTTTGTGGGTTTCTTGTTGACCTGTCCTTTATTCTATATATATTATGGGTGATGAAGTGGCTTAGAGGATGGGAATTTGATGAAATGGAGGCAAAATTATCATTAACAGAAAAACCAAATTCCTGTCATTTTGTGCACCTCCTTTATTTTAAATTGACCTCGCGGGTAGTCTATCATACTTCCGACTCCCGCAGGAGGTGCATCACATCATCATGTTACCTATCATTTCAGTCCCTTGCTTATACAAATCCCGAAATACTCATTAATGGAGGAACTTATGAAAAAAACAATGTTTGTATCATTCTGCTGGATATTTGTTTTTCTGCTCAGTTTGACTTTTTTGAGCTACTCAAAAACTAAAAATCCCCCAGACAGTGGAAATAATGATCCGCTGGCTTCACTCTCTCTCAATGCTTTTAAACTCAGGTCCATCGGACCGGCTCTCACATCCGGCAGAATATCTGACTTTGCGGTGAATCCGAAAAATCCCAGTGAATTTTATGTGGCTTCAGCCTCAGGGGGAGTCTGGAAAACCATCAACGCAGGCACCACCTTCACGCCTATTTTCGACCATCAGGGATCTTATTCCATCGGCTGCATCACCATAGACCCCAACAACACTCATATCATCTGGGTGGGAACCGGAGAGAACAACAATCAGAGAAGCGTAGCATACGGAGACGGCATTTATAAATCCACAGACAGAGGGGCATCTTGGAAACACATGGGGCTGAAAAATTCTGAACATATCGGAATGATCGTTGTGGATCCCCGAAATTCAGATGTGGTCTATGCAGCAGCCTGCGGTCCTCTCTGGAGTGCCGGAGGCGACCGGGGTCTCTATAAAACAACGGACAGCGGCGAGACCTGGACTCCGATTCTCACTATCAGCGAGCACACCGGTGTGAACGAGGTCCATCTGGATCCTCGGAATCCGGACATCATCTATGCGGCGGCTCATCAGAGGCGGAGACATGTATTCACCCTCATTGATGGAGGTCCTGAGTCAGGACTGTACAAGTCCAAAGATGCGGGAAAAACATGGACAAAAATCAACAAAGGACTTCCATCCGGAGATAAAGGAAGAATAGGCCTAGCCATCTCCCCGGCTGATCCGGATTACCTCTACGCTATTGTGGAAGCACAAAGAGGCCAGGGAGGATTTTTTCGGAGTCTGAACAGAGGGGCATCCTGGGAAAAACAAAGCAGCTATTCATCCTCAGGGAATTACTACCAGGAGATCATAGGCGATCCCAAAGACAGGGATCGGGTCTACTCCATGGATACCTTCCTTCAGGTCACGGATGACGGAGGAAAAACATGGGAAGCCCTGGGAGACCGCAGCAAACACTGGGACAGCCATGCCCTCTGGATTGATCCGAAAAATACCAGCTATTACCTTAATGGAAATGACGGCGGGGTGTATGAGTCCTTTGACCGGGGAAAAACTTGGAAATACATGCCCAATCTTCCGGTCACTCAGTTTTACAAGATCGCTGTGGATTATGATGAGCCTTTTTACCATGTCTACGGCGGTACTCAGGACAACTACAGCCTGGGAGGGCCCTCCCGGACCACAAGCGCTCACGGCATTGTGAATGCGGACTGGTACACCACTCAAGGTGGAGACGGATTCGAATCTCAGGTGGACCCTGAAAACCCGAACATCGTCTATGCCCAGTCTCAGTACGGCAACCTCACCCGCTTTGACAAAAAAAGCGGGGAAAACCTGGGGATCCAGCCAAAACCCAGGAAAGGTGAAAAGTCATACCGCTGGAACTGGGATGCTCCTCTGCTCATCAGCCCCCATTCTCACACCCGTCTGTACTTTGCCGCCAACAAATTATTCCGGAGTGATGACCGGGGCAACACCTGGAAGGTGATCAGTGATGACTTGACCCAACAGATCGACCGGAACAAACTCAAAGTAATGGGAAAAATCTGGCCCATGGATGCGGTGGCAAAAAATGCATCCACTTCCCCTTACGGGACCATTGTGGCTCTGGATGAATCTCCGGTTCAGGAGGATATGCTGTACGTGGGCACAGATGACGGGCTTATACAGGTCACAGAAGACGGAGGAGAAACCTGGAGAAAAATAGAAAGCTTCCCGGGTATCCCTGAACGAACCTATGTCAATGACATCATAGCCTCTCATCATGAGAGGAATACAGTTTTTGTGGCGTTCAACAACCATAAAAACGGAGACTTCAAACCCTATGTCCTTAAAAGCACAGATGCAGGAAAAACCTGGACCTCCCTCTCTGCAGACCTCCCGGAACGGGGTCCTGTTTATGCTTTGGCCCATGACCACATCAACAAAGACCTTCTGTTCGCAGGCACTGAATTCGGAGTGTTCGCTTCTCTGGACGGAGGAAAACACTGGAAGCCCCTTAAAAACGGACTGCCCACTATTGCTGTGCGCGACATCACCATACAGAAAAGAGAAAGCGACCTGGTACTAGCCACCTTCGGCCGCGGGATCTACATCCTGGATGACTATTCTCCCATAAGGCATGTCACTAAAGAAGTCTTATCTCAAGAAGGCCACATTTTCCCCATCAAGGACGCCCTGATGTTTGTTGAGAAAACTCCTCTGGGAACATTGGGGTCCCGAAGCAAAGGTTTCCAAGGCGAAAATTACTTTACAGCTCCCAATCCTCCTGTGGCAGCCACTTTCACTTATTATCTCAAAGAAACCATCAAAACCTTAGAGGATAAAAGGCGGGAGGAAGAAAGAAAAAAAGCCAAACAAGATCAGCCTGTGTATTACCCTTCCTATGAACAGATGAAAGCCGAACAAGAGGAACTCACTCCTTACTTAATTTTCACTATCCTGGATGAAGAGGGCCGGGAAGTGCGACACCTGAGAGCACCTGCCCGAAAAGGCCTAAACCGGATCAACTGGGACCTCCGTTATCCAGCTCTGAATCCCACCAATGTCAGAAACGCAAATCCTACCTCATCGGGGCCATCTTCCACCTGGGTACTTCCCGGAACTTATCAGGTCATCCTGTCCAAATGGGAAAAGGGAGAAATCACTCCACTGACTGAACCGGTTGTTTTCAAAGCCAAAACACTCGGAAACACCACCCTCCCTGCTGAAGACAAGGCTGCTCTCGTGGATTTCCAGAAAAAAGTCCGCAAGCTCAGCCATTCGGTCAATGCCGCATCCAGTGTCCTCAGAGATCTGCAGGCCCGAACCACTCACTACAAAGTGGCTCTCAAAAGCGTCACCGTCCCCCATAAAGAGCTGTTTTCTCAGATCATTGATCTGGAGAAAAAACTGGAAGATATCCAGCGCCAGATGTACGGAGATTCCATAAAGAGGAGACTGGACATGGATGCAGAACCAGGACTTTCCAGAAGGATCAATTCCATCATCTACGAACAGTGGAAGTCCACATCTGCGCCTACTCAAACTCAAAAAGACAATTACCAGATTGTGGTGGACCAATTTTCGCCTATCTACGAGCAGTTGAAAACAATCCTGGAGAAAGATGTCAAAAACATTGAGCAGAAACTGGACCAAATAGGAGCTCCCTACACTCCTGGGCGTCTTCCGGATTGGAAATAAAATCTCCCTGTATCAAAGAAACTCTAGGCAGGCATTGAATACCTCTTGAGGAGTGATTGTTTGTATGCATCGAAAATCATCATACATGCATTTTCTCTGTCCGCATTTGAAGCGGCATTCATAATCTTTCTCAATGATGATGGCTCTGGCTTGCCAGGGCCTGAAAAGAGCAGGAAGGGTGGGCCCAAAATAGGCCACAATAGGTGTTTCTGTGGAGGCGGCCAAATGCATGGGGCCGCTGTCCGGACCCACAAAGAGATCAGCCCGGCTTATGAGCTCTCTGAGCTCTTTTAGGCCTAATTTTCCAACAAGCGAAAAAATGGGAGCTTTGCTGTTTTTGATCATGCGTTCCGCTCTTATCTGGTCTTGTGAAGCACCGACCAGGACAATCCTTGTGTCCGGCCTTTGAGTCAGCAGTTTGGTAAGCTCCATCAGATGATCCATTCCCCAATCCCGGAAATCATTTCCTGCTCCGATATGAAGTGCAATCATTTTCGAATCAATCAAGTCATTCTCCTCAAAAAAACGAGACACCTTTTCCTTCTCTTTATCGGAAGCATCCGGAACCAAAAGGGAAGGAATGGGATCCACTTTGATCCCAAGAGCCCTGACAAGGTTCATGTGGTTTTCCACACTGTGTATAGGATCTTCTTTGGACCTGCGGGAAATGCGGATCTGGTAAATAAAGCTCTTGTATTTCACAGCATACCCGATTTTCAGCTTAGCTTTGGCAAAAAGAGTAATCCATGCGGCTTTGGGCCCTCCGAACAAATCTATCAGCACATCATACTTTGTTTTTCTGATCTGCCGGATACTCTGAATCAGGTCTTTTGTCTTCTGTTTTCTTGGGAGAACAATGATCTCATCCAAATAAGGATGGCCTTCTACGATCTCACGGAACGGTTCCTCCACCACATAAGTCAACCAGGCCTGAGGGCAGTTCCTCTTTAGAGCTGTGATAACCGGGGTGGTCATGATGTTATCACCCATCCGGCGGAGACGGATGATGAGAATCCTTTTTATGGAGGAGAGGTCCCTATCAGTTTTGGGATTCTGACTCATCAATGATCGCCTGATCCACTTTTTTGGCCATTTTACTTCAATGCCTTTCTCTTTTCAACTTTAACAGGGATGGTTTATCCCCATTCCTTTACCTGGGGGCTTATTTCTGCTATTTTTAGGAGAGTTTCACAAAAAAGTAAGATTCAATGCTATGAAAGAAACATACACATGGAATCCCTATTCTGACCAGCCGGACATCTCTATCCCTAAGAAAAAAAGATTTCTCCATCATGTGAAACATTTCGGAAGCTATATTTCTCTCGCTTCAGCCATAATCCAAAAAGCTCTTCCCATACTCTTTCATTATCGGAAATATTGGAACTCACTGTACAAGCACCCATGCTTTCTAGGAGACCCTTTTGCTGTCTCTGTGTCTCCTGAGAGAAAAAGAAATGAACGTGTGGTGGAGAATCTTAAAGAGACCGGGGCATCAAAAACACTAGTGCGAGTTCACTCATGGGAAGATGAAAAACTGGAAGAATGCGAATCGCTGTGCCGCCTTTTGAAACAACAAGGACTGGATATCTGTATCGCTCTTCTCCAGGAACGCAGAGATATCCTGGAGCCGGCAAAATGGCAGAACTTTATAGATGAAGTGTTTTCTAGGTTTAAAAAATTTTCCTCTTTTTTTGAAATCGGGCATGCCTGGAACAGAGCCAAATGGGGACTCTGGGATCACAAAGAATATTCAAACCTTTCCCTTCCTGCCTTTGATTTGGCCAGGAAACACAGAGTCAAATTGGTGGGACCTGCGGTGATTGATTTTGAATTTCATCTTTACCCTCCCATTCTCAAACACAGGCCTTTTGATATTGCCAGTTCCCTTCTTTATGTGGACCGGGTAGGCGCTCCGGAAAACAAACAATACGGCTGGGACACCAGACGCAAACTGGCTCTTCTGAGAGCTGTCGTGGATCAAAGCCATCCAAAATTGATTCCTATTTGGATCACAGAAATGAACTGGCCGCTCAAGGGAACCGGGAAGTACTCTCCTGTTTCCGGAGATCCCAATGTGTCTGAAGAGGAACAGGCTTCATTCCTAGTGCGCTACTATATCTTATGCCTGGCCTCAGGATTTGTGGAGCGGATCTACTGGTGGCAGCTTATTGCCCCTGGTTATGGCCTGATTGACAGCCGCAGTGAGCCGTGGAGGAAAAGACCCAGTTTCCATGCGTTCAAAACCATGGTGACCCTTATGAAGGGAAGCCGATTTGTAAAAAAATTGCCGCACCCGCGATTTGAAATCTTTATCTTCGAAAAACAAAAAGACCGCTTTGCTGTTATTTGGGCCCAAGACAAGACAAACTGGGGAGAATCCGCCATTCCTTTTAAGGTTACTAAAGTCGTCAGCCGGGACGGAAACCGTCTTTCCTTTTCAGACAATCAAATCAGGATAGACGGAAATCCACGGTATATCTACTTCACATGAAATGATTTCCCTGTCTATCAAAGAAAAGAACGCTATCATCTTGAGGCATACTCAAGACATTTGTTCCAGTCCTCTTCAAAAGATTCCCTCACCTTTTTGAGTTCTTCTTCAGCAATGAGAGGCGAACTCTCCACAAAAGAATCAGGAACCAGCAGAGATGAAAACAGGATCAAATAACGCGGGATCATCCTTAAGAATCTCTGGATTTTGCTCAGCCAATATTTTTCTGAATATTGAAAATCTTGACTGAACAAAGACCGACTGAACTTCCGAATGACCTTAAGCTGTTTTTCATTAAAAGCCCTGTGTTTGGGAGTCAAATCAACCGATTCTTTATCAAAGGAAGCCCCTAGAAAGTTTGAAATCTTTTCTAAAAATAAATACGGATCCTCTCTGAGTTCATGATAAAACAAGACCAGGGGCTTGGATTGGAAAGCCCTTTCAATCATTTGGAGCATGGGATAAAAGCAAAGGTCTTTCTGCTTCCAAAATCCCTGATCATTTTCCAGATCAATAAATTCATTAAAGGAAAAAGAATACCCATTTTTGATCCGTCTTTTGTACTGGGACGCGATCCAGCTGTCATGTCTTCTCAGCACGATGATGATTTTGGCCTGGGGGAAAACAGAGGCAATGTTGGTCACTTCTTTCTTTAATTGTCGGTCAAATTCGTTAGAAATCAAATATTTGTCAAAGTCTGTCTTTTTGATTATCCTGACGTACTTGAAATTCCGGTATTGGGTTCTTTGGATGTATTTGATTCCTTTTAATTTTGGGAAAAACTTATGCTGCAAATAGGTGGTTCCTGTCTTAGCCAGTCCCACATGAAAAAAAATCTTTTTGGATTGTTGCACTCTCGTCTCCTGCATAAGCCATCCTAAAGTAAAGGAAATACCAAGTCAATCCCAGCCCAATCATGGAGAACGTGTTTTCTGGAGAATCTGGACAAATGAACCACGGTATTATATGATAAATTTTTGGAGGAAACGATGAGTATAGATCCTACGCTTCTTGATATTCTTGCTTGTCCGGTATGCAAGACAGATGTTAAATTGACTTCGGATGAAAAAGGGCTCAAATGTGTCAAATGCCACCGAGTCTATCCCGTAAAAGAAGACATTCCAGTGATGCTCATTGAAGAGGCCAAAATCGAACCAGAAAGACCCACCAAGGACTGACCGGGATTCTGTGAAATGAAAATTTCCCACTTTGTGTCTGCAGCCCTCGCTTTTTATTTGCTCTTCTCTATGGTCTCTATTTCAGTCAGCCAAATCATGCTTGGAATCGCCTTCATTTTATGGGTGATTGCTTTGATCAAATCAAAACAGAAAATTGAGTTTCCGGGATTTTTCTGGGCTCTTTTGGTTTATATCGCGCTCTCTCTGCTTTCCTGTGTTTTTTCTGACAATCCCCAAGTGAGTTTTCTTGACAGCCGCGAACTGCTGCTGTTTCTTATTGTGCCTCTGGTATACACAGGCTTCCAAAAAATCAAAGACATCAAAACAGCCCATCTTGCTCTTCTTGCTTCAGGATGTGTCAGTGTGTTGTTTTCGCTTTTTGTCTTTGCGTTCCAGCATGAATCAGGCGAAAGGATCTCTGGCTTTATGGGCCACTATATGACTCAGGCAGGGTTGCTGCTTTTATTTGCTACTCTGGCCTTCAGTATGCTGCTGTTTTCAAAAAACTCCATCAGATATATCTGGGGAGGAGCTTTTTTCCTTTCATCCATTGCCCTGATTCTCACTATGACACGAAATGCATGGATCGGTTTGGTGGTCTCTGTCTTTGTGATCCTCTTGCTTTATAAACCCAAAGGCGTGGTGGTGATTCCCGTTGTCTTGGCGCTGACTTTCCTTATCAGTCCGAAGAGTGTTAAAAAAAGAGCCTTGAGTGTGTTCAGTCTGAAAAGCTATTCAAACGCCATAAGGATCGAATACCTGAAGGCCGGATGGAAAATCATCAAGGAATATCCCATCTTCGGCACAGGCCCTGATACAGTGGATGTGATTTTTCAAAATCCCAAATACAACCTTTCCAGGGATGCCCGCAGCAACGTTCACCTGCACAGCAATATCATGCAAATTGCTGCGGAAAGAGGTCTTTTGGCGCTTTTATCATGGCTGGCATTTGTTTCCTGGGCTTTGATTTCTTTATGGAAGATGATCCAGAACAAACTCCCTTCTCTGTTTCCTTTGACAGCAGCGGCTTTGGCTGTACTGCTGGCTCTTTTTATTGCTGGTTTCTTTGAATACAATTTTGGTGATTCTGAGGTGGTGACACTCTTTCTTTATCTTATAACCGTTCCTTTTGCTGCCCAAAGGATCCTCCAGTTAAAAGAATCAAAAAAAATATGAGAAAATTCCGGAAATCAGCTCTGATATTTCTCCTCGCATTGGTTGGTCTGTACATCGGATGGATGTCTATCCAATTGATCCAGTTCAAAGACTACAAAGCCCTTTCAGAAACACCCTCCTCTCTGGAGATAACCGGAGCGTATCACATCCATTCCACTTTATCTGACGGAAAGAAAAATGTACTTAAAATCGCCAAGTCTGCGGCCAGAGCGTCTCTTGATTTCTGCATTCTCACCGACCATGGAAATCCCAACTATGAAAGCTTAAACAGTCAGGGATGGAAAAAAGGAATCCTTATGCTGGCCGGAAGTGAGCTCTCTGTAAACAGAGGCCACCTTGTGGCTCTGGGATTCCATACATCCGAACAGAGATTCCCTCAACAAGCTGAATCTGCAGCCTATCAGGTCAATAAACTCAACGGTTTCTCTATCATTGCCCATCCCTATTCAAAAACACACTGGACATGGGGACCCAATGCGGATTACTCAGGTCTTGAAATCATCAATGCCGATGCCATGTTTAAAAAAAATTATATCCACATGCTTGCCTATTCTCCAGCTCTGCTTATCCGCCCCGGCCTTCCTCTCCTCAAAATGCTCGAACGGCCTCACACCCATTTGAAAAAATGGGATCAGCTGAACAAGCGAAACACCACTTATGGGTATTACAGCACAGACGCCCATATGTTCTACAAGCCTCTGTTTTCTCTGCTGAGGGTCCATGTCATTCTCAAAGAAGAACTGTCGTCCACTTTTGAGAAAGCCAAAAACCAGGTATTTGATGCTCTTCGAAACGGCCGGTTTTTTAACAGCATTGACGCAGCAGCCCCTGCAATAGGATTCCGTTTTTGGGGGGAATCCAAAGGAAATCAAATTCAAATGGGGGAATCCTCTCGGTTCACCGAATCCATGACTCTGCATATCAAAACACCGGACTCGCTTAAGTGCCAAATGGTGCTCCTTTATGATGGAAAACGCATATACACGGATTCCAAGACTCTGACATCGTTCCATCCGCCTTATCCGGGGATCTATCGGGTCGAGGTCTATCTCCAGGAGAAAAGCCCTTTAGATCATAACTGCCCCTGGATCCTGTCCAATCCGATTTTTCTAAGGGAATAAACAGATGATGAAAATCAATAAGAAGAAACTCGAAGACATCATAAAGAATTTCAAGGACCGAAGAATTCTGGTCCTGGGAGATATCATGCTGGATCGGTATATATGGGGGACCGTGGACAGGATATCCCCTGAAGCTCCTGTTCCTGTGGTCCATGTGAGCAAAGACACCCTGTGCCTTGGAGGAGCGGGAAATGTCTGCAATAATCTCAAAAGTCTCGGCGCGTTTCCCATTCTGCTGGGAACAATCGGAGATGACGAAGAGGGAAAATGGATCCTCAAGAATCTTGAGTATAAAAAAGGCCTTCAGATCATCTCAAACAGAGCCACCATCACCAAAACCAGAATCATCGCCCACCAGCAGCAGGTGGTCCGAGTGGATCAGGAAGAGAATCACCCTGTATCCCCAGAAATAAACCAAAAAATGCTGCAGTTTATCAAAAAAGAAAACTATGAAGGCATTCTCATTTCAGACTATAACAAAGGAGTGATCAGCAAATTGATCATGAATGAACTCCTTTTTTTCGCACAAAAGAACAAAATTCCGGTTTTTGTGGATCCAAAAATTGATAATATTTCCCATTTCTCTCCCATCACCCTTCTCACTCCAAACCATTTTGAAGCAGCTGCCATGGTCAACCACTCCTGCGATAAAGACAAGGAGATCGAACAAGCAGGAAGAAAAATGTTTTCCCGGATCCAAACCAAATATCTGATCATTAAAAGGGGTCAGAAAGGAATGACCGTCTTTCGAAAAAACCATCGACCCATCCACATACCCACTATCGCCAAAGAGGTCTTTGATGTCACTGGTGCCGGGGATACCGTCATTGCCACATCCAGCCTAGCTCTTCTCTCTGGAGCATCCATTGAGGAAGCCGCCTTTCTGGCAAACACAGCAGCAGGAATTGTGGTCAATAAAATCGGCACAGCTGTGACCACAACAGAGGAGCTGGCCCAACTGGTCAAAGATTCGCACCGCGTAGAACTGTAATATTATTTGAAATCCACTGCACTAGATGGAGAGCTCCATCTGTTTTTTCTGTACACCTTTTCTCTCTCTTTCAATTCGAGCCAATACATCAGAAGTGATATCGTCTGTAGGATAGTGTCCCTCAAAGCAAGCTCCACAAAATTCGGTGAGATTAGGATTTTCCATTTGAACAGCTTTTTTTAAGCAATCCAGAGGCTGGTAGATCACTTTATCCGCATTGATCTTTTTTGCCACCTGTTCTTTGCTCAAGTCCCTGGCTACAAATTCTGTATGGGTCTGCATGTCAATACCGTAAACACAAGGAAATCTCAACGGCGGAGAGTAAGACGCAAAGAAGACTTTTTTTGCACCACACGCTCTTGCCATCTCAATAATAGACCGGGAAGTATTCCCCCTCACAATGC
This sequence comes from Candidatus Aminicenantota bacterium, assembly GCA_014727835.1. Classification (GTDB taxonomy): domain Bacteria; phylum Acidobacteriota; class Aminicenantia; order Aminicenantales; family Aminicenantaceae; genus WJMT01. The sequence goes on from WJMT01000068.1 coordinate 12,676, forward strand.
TGTCATCCACAATCAATACATTTTTATTCTTAAATTCTGAAGTGATGGGATTGAGTTTCTGTTTGATGGAAGATCTCCGTGATTTCTCAGAAGGCATGATAAAAGTCCTTCCAATATATCTGTTTTTCACCAAGGCTTCTCTGTATTTGAGACCGAGCTTTCGGGAAATCTCAATGGCTGCATCCCTTGCAGAGTCAGGGACAGGGATCACCACATCTATGTTCAGATCATGTTTCTTGATTTCTTCCGCTAACAAACGTCCCAAGTTGATGCGGCATTTGTAAACATTGACCCCATCTATGATCGAATCAGGCCGGGCAAAATAAACCCATTCAAAAAGACAGGGAGTGTGATGTTTTGTCTGGATTCTTGTCTTGTGCAGTTTTCTATTGTTATCTAAAAAGAGAATTTCTCCGGGCTTGACATCCTTGATATTTGTGAAATTCATGAGATTCAGGCTCACACTTTCCGAGGCAAAAGCATAAGAACGAAGGAGTCCGTCCTCGCGTTCCCCGTAAACCAAGGGTTTGATCCCAAAAGGGTCTCTAAAGGCCACCAGTCCCAATTCAGCAATATAAGCCACTACTGAATAGCTTCCCCTGACTTTCTCAAAAACACCTTTGACCGCCTTAAAGATATGATGGGGCTTTAATGTTTTGGTTTTCTGTTTGTCTAACTCACTGGCAAACACATTGAGAATGACCTCTACGTCATTATCAGAATTGAGTATGCGGCGGTACTTTTCAAAAAGCTCTGTTTTCAGCTCCGAATAATTCACCACATTCCCGTTGTGCGCCATGATGATGCCAAATGGAGAATTCACAAAAAAAGGCTGCGCGTCCTCGCCCCCTCCTCCTCCAATAGTAGGATACCGGGTGTGGCCGATACCAATGTTTCCTTTCAATCTGCGGACATTTTCTTGATCAAATATATCGATCACCAGTCCGTTTCCTTTTTTGGTGTGGAAACGGCCGTCATATGTCACAATACCAGCTGAATCTTGACCTCTGTGCTGGATAGCCAGTATCCCCTGGTACAGATCTTCAAACACATCGTTCGAACCATAAATTCCAATGATTCCACACATGCCATCACTCTGTCAAAACTTACTTTGTATTATAACCTATAATTGCATTTTGGGGAAATCAGCCTGCAGTAAATTGAAACACAAATCAAACATAAAGAGATAGACATTGTCTGATGAAAAGAAATCAAAAGAGAATCAATCACAAGATAATGGATGGGAGTGCAGGCTGATTTTATGAATGATACACATCCATGTGTGTTATTCACGAGTCGAGATTGCTGCAGATGCGAGGCACGAGACATGAAGACGTGGTCCTTCACTTCGAATGTCTCGTAACAAAGCAGATGCGGTGAGATCGACTCGCCTGAAAGGGAAAATCAGCCTGCAGTAAATTGAAACACAAATCAAACATAAAGAGATAGACATTGTCTGATAACAAGAAACCAAAAGAGAATCAATCACAAGATAATGGATGGGAGTGCAGGCTGATTTTATGAATGATACACATCGCGCCAGTATTGGAGTAAGTCCAAAACACTCTGCTCAATAGGGATTTCAGGAGCCCAGGATATTTCATTTTTGATTTTCTGGTTATCCCCAACCAAAACCGGAATATCAAATTTCCTGATTCTGGCTTCATCCGCCTCCACATCTATTTTGACCCTTGCGGCTTCCAAAAGGATATCCAAAATTCGATTCAAGGAGATCGCTTCGCCAGAGCAAATATTATAGAGCTCTCCTTTTTTTCCCTTTTTTAAAAGAGAATCATAGGCTCTGACCACATCTCTGACATCAACAAAATCTCTCTTCACCTTAACATTTCCCACTTTTATCAGCGGTGGAGAGAGCCCTGCTTCCATTCTTGCTATTTGACTGGCCCAGTCAGAGCATACAAAATCAGGACTCTGGCCTGGTCCTGTATGAGGAAAAGACCTGGCAATAACAATATCCAAATCCTCAATTTGATGGTAAAACCGGCATAAATTCTCTCCGCTCAGCTTACTGAACGCATAAGGACTCACAGGATTGACAGAATCAGATTCAATCAAAGGATGGAATTTTGAATGGAGAAGACCATAGACCTCTGAGGAGCTGACAAAAAGGACCCTAGCCTGAGGAGCTTGTTTTCTCACGGCTTCTAAAAGAAAAAAGGTCCCTGTCACATTGACCTCAAAGGTCTCCTTTCTTTTCTTCCATGACTGACCCACATTAGAGATGGCAGCAAAATGGAACACATAATCTGGTTGAGAAGAACCGATGAGGTCCTCTATGTCTTTTTCACAGCGGATATCTGTCCTCTTGACTTGACATTTTAAAGAGACCTGTTCGAAGCGGGGCTCATCAGGAAAACAGATCCCATAAATCTCCCATTCAGGATCTTTCAAGTTATTGAGAAAATGAGACCCTACAAATCCTGTGGCTCCAGTGACAAATATCCTCAATTTCAGACTCGATCCCTCCAGAAATCCAGCAGATCTTTCAAAGACTGAATGAATGGGATCTCTGGTTCCCATCCAGTGATCTTTCTGAATTTGGTGCTGTCCGAAAGCAGGATAGGCACATCAGAAGGCCTCAATCGATCCGGATCGACCTTCACTTCCACCTCATCTTTGCAAAGAGAAAGGAGCATATTCAGGATTTCTCTAATCTTATAGGCTTTTCCGGTTCCAATGTTGTAGACCTCACCTTTTTCTCCTTTTTCCAGACTCATCCAGTAAGCACGAACCATATCTCTCACATCAGTGAAATCTCTTTTGGCATCTAGATTTCCCACAAATATGACCGGTTCCTGCTTTTTTTTCTCAATCATGGCTATCTGTTTGGCAAAATTGGAACAGATAAACACGTCTCCTCTCCTCGGACCCGTGTGATTAAAGCCTCTTGTTCTGACCGTATCCAATCCGTAACTCTTATAGTACTGGTAAGCAAGGAGATCCTGAGCCACTTTGCTCACTGCATAGGGACTCAAGGGCCTCAATCGATTATCCTCATTCATGGGCACTTCATCAGGAAAAACAAGGCCATACTCCTCACTGGAGCCCGCGATCTGGATTCTGGGTTGGATTTCGAGACTCAACACCGCTTCAAACAAATTGATTTCTCCCAGAGCATTGATGGAAAATGTTTCCGCAGGACACTTCCATGAAGTGGGAACAAAGCTCTGGGCTGCAAGATGAAATATCCGGTCTGGTTTGATCTGAGAAAGGGCTTTCTTCAAAGACACCAAATCTTTCAAATCCGCTTCATAGAGATGAATTTTATCCAAAACATGAGAGATGTTATCTTTCCGGCTTCTCCACCTAATGAATCCAAAGATTTCAACATCCTTATGCTCTGCCAGCAGATAATCAGCAAGATGGCTTCCTGCAAATCCTGTGATCCCAGTGATCAGTACTTTCATTATTCCTCCTTTTCAATAACCTGGACGATTCATAAAAATAACGAGGTGTCTCTCATTCCTTTCAATGGTGCTTTTCTGTCCTCTGCAGAGAGCTAAAATCCAAATCCTCCCAGAAAATTTTGAGTCCTTCCAATATTCCCCAGCTCCAGCGAAAAACCAAACTGGATCTCGGGCTTATCACGAAAGTAAAAGACCCTCAAATCCGCTGCAAAATCAAGGCATTGATAATGGTATACTAAAGAAGCCGCTGAATAAAGCAGCTTTTTCTCTTGAAAGTTATAATCGATCTGAGACTTAAACTCAAGAGAGGCCGCGGGGATTTTCCACCCACTGTATACACTGATCTGATGTCTGGCCCATAGAGAGCCTTCTCTATAGGGATTGATGCTTTTATACCAATTCAATCGAAGAAACAAGTCATCATTGGGTGATCCCAGGTTAGCCCCCATCCTTATGGTTGAGAGAGTCCCATAGTACAGATTGAAGGAAGCAGAGGCATCCAGACTGTACTTGTTCGTCGGATAGAACCTGAGGTTCCCATTGATATCTGAAAATTCCGGAATCTCCCCATCGATCCGATAGATCCTCAAAGGTCCGTCTTCAGGATTCAAATAAAAAGTCTGGCTTAATCTGAGAGATAATATTTCTCTTGGCATATCATTCTTCTTTATCAAAAACCGGTTGGTCAGGCCGTAACGAACATAATGATTGGTATAAAAATAAGTGGCTGAAATGATCTTTCCGGAATTCTCGACTGGACTATCGAATCGATAGACCAAGGAAGGCTCTATGATGTGTTTCAACTTGGGATTGCTCTCAGAATCAAAATAGACTCTGTTGAAGACAGGTCCTATGAATTCCATATTCAAAGTATAACGGTTCAGAAAAAAGGGCTCATTGACGATTTCCTTGGTTCCTTCTTTATAACTCTGGAAATAATACACATTACTCGAAGACAAATCTGAATTGAGAGTAAACCACGAAACACTGTTGAAGGGAAGGCTTAATTTAGGATTGAATGAGGCATATTGGGCTTTTTTTTGTGTGCCGTTCTCATAAGCCGTATCCCAGCCATACTCCCATGATTTAAACGCAGACCCAAAAGACAAGTAGAGGGGAGAAAATAATTTAATTTTTGAGGAACTGAAAGAAACTTGTGGAAGGCTATGGCTAATGATGGATCTATCCGCTGCCCGGAAATAAGTTTCAAAACGAGACACTCGGGCATTGAAATTAAAATAAGACCAGGACCGGGTCAAATAGACCTGGGAACGTCTGTTGGCCACCACCGCCCTTCTGAAATTGTTATCAAATTCTCTCAAAAAATCAAAAGAACTCTGGTAGTCCACATCTGCTGTTAGATTGAAATTCAATGGCAAAGGATTGGAATGTTTCAACCGCAGAATATAAGCATTTTCTTCAACATTCTGATATTCAGGATTGGTGGACCTGAAAGAGAACAACTCCATCTGGCCTCGGGATTTCTCAGAGAAAATATATCGGTACTGAAGACCTCCTCCGAATCCGCGTTCCGAATAATAATTGAAATGAGCAGTGGCGTCCATATTTCTTCGCATCGCCCAATAAAAACCCTGCTCAAAAGTCATGCCTTTATTTCCCGAATATCCAATACTGGGCATGAGAAAACCTGTGGACCTCTCTTCCCCTACCGGATATCTCATATAGGGAAGATAAAAAATGGGGATTTTTTTGATCCGGAATACAGAATTCCACATCTCAATATAATCATCTTGTTTGTAGTTGCCCCTGGAACATGAAAATTTCCACCTCGGGATTTCCTGAGTGCATGAAGTGATCCATGCTTTTTTCAATTTATAAAAGTCTTCACTTTCTCTTTTCATGGATTGAGCTTCATAGGTAATGTTGGGTTGGGTTAGCCCATGGACTCGCTCCAGCTGTCCCCTGGATGTTTCAAGGTTCATTTGGATCTGTTCTGCACTGATGACTCCATCCGAAAGATGGATCGAAACGCTTCCTTCAGCGATCACATCTTTTGTTTTGAGATCCAGCTCTGCCCAATCCGCAAAAAGACGGATTTCTTTATAATGGACCTCTACATTTCCAGACGCCGTAACCTTATCATCGATTCTCTCTTTATGGTGGGCAATGATCTTTATTTGAGTCAAATCCTCATCCAGATCTGAGCCAAAGGCCACAACCACACCCGTTAATAAGAACATCACCAAAAAACAAACCGACTTTCTCAGATGCATTTGAACTCAAATTTAACACAACCCCCTGTTGAAATCAATACAGAGGGCTTGACAGGCATCTGGAATGAACCGATAATAACAAGGCCAGATGCCTTTTATATGATGCAAAAAAAACAGGAACCATCCAAAAAAGAAAACACCCGCAAAATCATCGAATTGAGTTCCATAGGGCTAGCCCTTCCCTCATCCATAGCCATCGGGCTCTTTGCCGGTTATTTTCTCGATAAACGACTGGGTACCCATCCATGGCTACTCATTATTTTTCTTTTTTTTGGCATTGCATCCGGTATAATATCCCTTATCAGAGGAATCAATAAATATAAAGAAGACTGATGAGCGAATCAAGATCAAGCACGAAAATGAATTTGAACAATGCCAATCTTGAAGAGCAGATCCTCAAACGGATCCCCAAAGAGATCATCATTCTGTCCTTTCTTCTGTCCCTCGGGAGTTATTTTCTCTTTGACTGGCTTACAGCCTTACTATTATTGATAGGGGGAGCCACTGCTGCCATCAGTTTTATCTGGCTTAAGCATTCCTTGATCAGAATTCTCAATCTGGAGAAAAATAAAGCCGTAAAATCAGCTGTTCTGTTTTACGGACTCAGACTCGTATTGATTATTGCAGTCATATTTATTATAATTTTCTTTTTCCAGAATAGAATATTAGCCTTTGCGGCAGGTTTTTCGACAATCATCGTGGTGTTTCTGATTGAAGGCATTGCCGCCGCCTCTAAAATGTTAAAATGGAAGATTTAGAACACAGTCTATACATTGTAGAGCTGTTTAACAAAATATTTGCCAAACCCCTTGCTTGGATACTGTCTTTATTTGGAATACAGATAAAAAACCCCGAACATTTCATCCCTAACACTGTAGTGATGTGCATCATTGCAGCTACAGCGCTCATTATCTTTTTCTTTATTGCTTCCAAAAAATTACAGCTTGTTCCGTCTAAAATTCAAAGTTTTTTAGAATTATTGTACAAAGCCTTTGAAAACCAACTGATTGAAATCATAGGACAGCAAGGAAGTCAATACGTCCCTCTCGTGGCCACTATTGGAATCTTTATTTTCACCAGTAACCTTCTCGGCCTCATACCAGGGTTGATGTCTCCCACCAGCAATCTGAATGTAACCGCAGCTTGTGCTCTGGTTGTTTTTGTTTACTACCACTGGCAAGGCGTCAAAAGCCAAGGTATACTCAAATATCTCAAACATTTTTTTGGCCCCATACCTTTTTTAGCTCCCTTAATGCTGCCCATTGAGATCATCAGCCACTTTTCGCGGGTGGTTTCCTTGTCTATCCGTCTTTTTGGGAACATATTTGCAGAAGAACTTCTCATTGTGGTCATGATTTCTATCATCCCCTTCTTTCTTCCTCTTCCATTCATGGCCGTGGCCATTTTCACTGCCTTTATCCAAGCGTTTGTTTTTGTTATGTTGACTTGCATTTATCTGGCTGGAGCTGTTGCCCAGGAGGAAGAACATTAATCAGGATCATTCTTAAAACAGCGGATATGGACAAATTGAAATGCAAAAAATAAAAAAACAAACTTTCTTAATGCATCAAGAAAAATTATCTTTTGAGTTATCTATGGTATTTGTTATATTGTACACATCGGTCTTATTATGAATATTCCAGGTTGAATTTAAAGGAGAAAAAAATGATTAAAAATTTCAAACCATTGATTGTACTACTCTTTTTTATGGTATTGATGAGTGCACCCCTACTGGCCCAGGAAACAGAACTGTCTAACAACAGAGCTTCACTGTTCCGACTGTCCTTGATCATAGGAGCGGCAGTGATCACTCTCGCTGCTGCAGCCGGTATTTTTGGTCAGGCCAAGGCCATAAGCAGTGCCTGCGAAGGCATTTCCCGAAATCCCAATTCAGGCCCACATATCAGATTTTTATTGATTTTTGGCCTGGTCCTTATTGAAACTCTAGTGATTTATGCCCTTCTGATTTCCATCATTATCCTGATGGTCAAGTGGGGTCAGTACGTTTAACCCAGACTGACTTCAGCCAAGTCCATGCACACCGCTGTCTTCAGCATCATCAAAACCACCTTTAGAAGGTTTGGTGAAGACAGGTGTGGAAATTTTTCCATCATTGTTTCTTATTTTGCATTACTCTGCGCCATCCCCCTGGTGGCTCTTTTTGCCTTTATCACTACTAAAGTATTGGGAAGCGCAGAACTTGCTTTTCGCAGCCTCAACATTCTGTCCGATGAATTCTTTGCCCAACTCGATCCTCTTTTTTTTGAGCGTCTCCAGGCTCTCTCTCGAAACATAGGAAACCTCGGTTACTTCGGATTGGCCGGCTCTTTCATTGCTGCCAGTTTTTTGTTTTCCAACCTGATCTATTCCATCAATTTTATATTCAAAGCAAACTACCAGAAGTCATTCTTTTACAACCGTCTCATGGAATACATGATCATGTTTGTGTTGGGGGTGATCATGCTCATTTCCCTGTCCATTACAGCAATATGGACCGCCCTGCACCGAACTTTAAAAGAAAGCGAACTCATAGCCAATCACATCAACCCCAAGGTCGTCTCGCTCGCAGACAATTTTTTTCTCCAATATCTCATCCCTCTTACTCTCACCTTTGTGGTCTTTTTCATCCTTTTTAAGTTTATCCCTGAAGTCAAGGTCTATTCCCGAGCAGCTGCAATTGCCGCTTTTATAAGCACTTTATTATGGGAAATCTTCAAACGTCTTTTTGCCTTTTATGTGGCCCATTTTTCTGCCATAGGAATCGTCTTGTCAAAGCTGCTCCAGGGAACACTGACTTCCATTATCTTTTTTCTCCTATGGATATCATTTTCTCTGATGATTCTTTTCTGGGGTGCGGAATTGGCAGCCGTTCTGAATGAGAGGATCCATGAAAAATCAGCCTGACAAACCAGGCCCTCCTTTCACTGTCAAAGAAATAGCCAAATACCTGAAATGCCCGTTTGAAGGAAACGGAAAAACCAAGATCAAAGGGATCTCAAGCATCGAAAATGCTCAAAAAGGCGACTTGGTTTTTTGCTCCAAAAAAAAGTACAGGAAATCTCTTAAAAAGTCCCTGGCTTCTGCAGCCATCATTCCAAGGGACCAGAAATTTGATCAGATCCCTGTCATCAAATCTGAAAATCCTCATCTGAGCTTTATCCGTGTCATCGAACTCCTCTATCAACCTGAACGTCCGAAACCAGGAGTCCATGAACTAGCTTCCGTCTCCCAATCCGCAGACATCGGTTCTCCAATCTCTGTCGGAGCATTTTCTTACATCGGAGATCATGCAGTTGTGGGCGATGGAACCATTATCTTCCCTCATGTGACCATCTATCCAAATGTAAAAATCGGCCGAAACTGCATCATCCACTCAAACGTTTCGATCCGAAGTTCCACTGAAATCGGGAATCAAGTGATCATTCATAATGGAGTCATCCTTGGCTCAGATGGATTTGGGTACATAAAGAAAAAAGACAGTTCTTATGCCAAAATCCCACAAAGAGGAAAGCTGCTTATCAAAGATAACGTCGAAATAGGGGCAAACACAACTGTTGACAGAGCCTCCTTAGATGACACCATCATTCATGAAGGAGTCAAAATCGACAATCTGGTTCAAATCGCACACAATGTGGAAATTGGGGAAAATTCAATCATCGCTGGGCAATCTGGGATCAGCGGAAGTGTCAAAGTCGGAAAGAATGTGATCATGGGGGGACAAGCTGGGATCGCCGATCATATTCGCATTGGGGATGATGTGATCATTGCTGCCAAATCCGGAGTCTCAGGAAACATCCGGCCAAAATCAATTGTGGCTGGCTATCCTCATCGAGACATCAGGACTTGGAGAAAAATATGGGCCTCGCTATCTCAACTCCGGCCTATGATGAAAGAGGTCAACAGACTTAAAAAGCGCATACAAAAACTGGAAAACCAAAACAAAAATACCAGGGAATAATCCATAAACTGGTTTATCTGTTCTCTTCTATATATTCTCCCACTGCGATCCCAGCTTCTACTCCGGCTCCCACTGCTGTGGCCACCTGGTTGCTGCAGGCATCTGTCACATCTCCGGCTGCATAGATTCCTTTCTCTGATGTCATCATCCCTTTGCCGACCACGATTTCTCCGTGTTCATTCAGGTCCACTCTGCTTTTCAGCACACCTGTATTGGGAACCATTCCGATCGATACAAACAAGCCATCCACTTTCAGCTCCCTGTCTTGATTCTTCTTGGCATGAGAAACCAGGACTGACTGCAGCTTTTGATCCCCGTTTATCTTTTTGACCAGCGAATTCAATACGAATTCGATCTTGTCATTATCTCTCGCTCTTGACTGAAGTAATTTTTCTGCTCTAAACTGTTCCCTCCGGTGAATGACATAAACTCTTTTGGCAAACTTAGTCAGAAAAAGAGCTTCTGTCAACGCATAACTTCCACCCCCCACCACAGCCACTTGTTTATCTCTGAAAAAGGCCCCATCACAAGTGGCGCAGTAAGAGACTCCTTTCCCGGTCAACTGTCTTTCCCCGGGAACATCCAATTTTCTATGGCTTGATCCTGTGGCAATGATGACGGTCTGAGTTGAATACTTATTTTTTGCGGTCGAGACCATCCAGGCTTCTTCTTTTTTTTTGATCGCCTTAAGCTCTTCCTGTTTGATATGGCATCCAAACTTTTCTGCTTGAGATTTGAATCGATCCGCAAGAGAAAAAGCCTCAATAGAATCAGGAAAGCCAGGATAGTTTTCTATCTTATCAGTCAGTAAGATCTGGCCTCCCGGCACTCCCATATCAAGAATCAAAGTCTTGAGCAAGGCACGTCCTGTATAAATGCCAGCGGATAATCCGGCAGGCCCTGCTCCCACAATAATCACATCATATGTTGGTTTCCTCATATTCTTTCCTTTAATGTTTGATCAATCCCCAGCCGAGTTTTTCCTGGACCAGGTCAAAATAGTTCCTTTCAGGAGATGAAATCAAAGAAAGAGCAAAGTTGCTGCTCTTTATTTTGATCTCTTGGTTTCTTTTGACCAGATTTCCTCTTTGCCCGTCAAGCGTAAGATAGGCCTTTTCTCCGCCAGAAAGGACTTTAATCATAACCTCAGACTCAGACGATATGACCATGGGGCGAAATGTGAGGGTATGAGGACAGATGGGGCAAATGATCATGGCAGGAATATGTGGCTGGATGATAGGTCCTCCGGTTGAAAGAGAATATGCAGTGGAACCTGTAGGTGTGGATATAATGATTCCATCTAGACGAGGAGCTGCTACTTTTTTCTGGTTGATTCTAATCTCACAACTGATCATTCTTGCCAGTGCCCCCTTATTGATGACAATGTCATTCAAACAAAGGAATGATTTCTCCTGGTGCGTGACCTCTAACATCTGCCTGTGACTCACAATGGAATCATTTCCCTTTAAGTATTCTTGGAGTGTGAGAAACATCTCATCAAGGGGGACTTCAGTTAAAAATCCAAGACTCCCCATATTCACACCCAAGACAGGAACTCCGGAACGGGCAGCCAAATGCGCAATACTCAACAGGGTTCCATCTCCGCCTAATACCATGACCATATCCACTTTGCCCGGAACATCTAGCCTTCGGACTCCTTTTTTCTGTTTGATTTTGTTGGCTGCAAATTTTTCCAAAACACACTCTATGTGATTTTTCTGAAAAAAGAAAATGAGCTGCTTCAAGACTTTTTCAATGTTGGGCGCATGTGGCTTTATTACAAATCCCACTTTTTTAATTGTTCTCATTCCAAACAGTCTCCTTGATCCGAATTGTTAATTCCTGAGTGCTCAAGCCTTCAATATATAAAGAGCACAAAAAAAAGAACTCTCTATTCCCTTTCTGTCCTTTTATAGGGCTTTCAGTCAAGTCCTGTATTTGAATTCCCAGTCCTAATACGCCTTCTGCGATCTTTTCCAATACCTCCTCATGAACATGGTACTCTTTAATGATTCCTGTTTTCCCGACCTGCTTTTTTCCTGCTTCAAACTGAGGCTTGACCAGGCAAATGATGTGCCCTTTCTTTATAAATTCCTTAACAGCGGGAAGAACCTTTAAAATGGAGATAAACGAAAGGTCCATTGTGACCAGATCGATCTCAGCATCAAAATCACTCTGCTCCAAATAACGTGCGTTCTTATCGATTAAGATGACCTTGGGATTGTTTCTCAGATTCCAATCGACCTGTCTGGTGTCCACATCCACAGCATAGACTCTTTGGGCTCCTCTCTGGAGCACACAGTCTACAAATCCCCCCACTGAAGCCCCCAGATCCGCCACAGTCATTCCCCGGACATCCACCTCAAACTCATCCAAAGCCTTCTCCAATTTAAGACCGCCCCGTCCCACATAAGAGAGGGTTTGTTCCACAGCTAAGGTGAGTTTTTTGTTGATGAAATCCCCGGGTTTCTCAACTTTTTTTCCATCCGCCCTCACTAACCCGGCCATGATCAGTGCCTTAGCTTTGCTCCTATTCTGGACAAGCCCCTGTTCCACCAGGAGTTTGTCTGCCCTTTCCTTCATCTCTTATTGAAATCTTTTCACTCTCTATGATTTCTCCTGTGACTCATATAACTTTAATACTTGGTCAACAATCCCCCTTGCGTCCAGTCCGAACATCTTTCTTATCTGCTCTGCTTTGCCTACAGGATAAATCTGTACAGGCAAAGCAATCCTTTTGAATCGAATATCAAACAGATTCTGACTGTCCAAAAATTCTCTGACTGCACTTCCAAATCCGCCTGAGATCACCCCTTCTTCTGCAGTGATGATGGTTCTGCCTTGTTGAGCATAATCCATAATCATCTCCTCATCCATGGGCTTGGCAAACCGGGCATTCATCACCGCAAGACTGATCCCCTTTTTCTCAAGTTCCTCTGCAGCATTCAAGCAGGGATGAACCATATGGCCATAGGCAATTATCAGGTCTTTTCCTTTTTTCAGCAGTTCTGCTTTGCCTGCAGGGATGTGTTTCAATTCAGGATCCATCGGGACTCCGAATGCTTTTCCCTTGGGAAACCGGACAGCAACCGGATGCTGGTATGAAAAAGCAGAACTCAACATATGCTGAAGTTCATTCTCATCTTTTGGAGCCATAACCATTATATTGGGGAGATGCCTCAAATACACGATGTCATTGATTCCCTGGTGAGTGGGCCCATCATCAGGAACGATTCCAGCCCGATCCAGAGCAAAGACAATGGGAATATCCATGAGGCTGATATCATGATAAAGCTGGTCATAAGCTCTTTGAAGAAAGGTGGAATAAATCGCCACCACAGGCTTAAATCCATTGAAAGCCATGGCTGCAGAAAAATCAACAGCATGCTGTTCAGCAATCCCTACATCAAAGAATCGTTCGGGAAATTTATGGGCAAAGCCCTCAAGCCCTGTCCCACTGGGCATAGCCGCTGTTACTGCGATGATTTTATCATCTTTTTCTGCCATTGTCTCAATGGTTTTTCCAAAGACAGATGAAAAAGAAGGCCTGGAATCACTTCCTTTTGTCTTTCCGGTTTTGATTTCAAAAGGATGAGCACTGTGAAATTTGGAAGGATCATTTTGAGCGGGAAGATAACCTTTTCCTTTTTTTGTGGCACACAAAACAATCACAGGCCCATCAAAATGTTTGGCTTCTTCAAAAGCTTCAATCAGAGATCTCAGGCTGTGTCCCTCCACTGCCCCTATATAGCGGATCCCGAGCTCTTCAAAAACCAGACCGGGAAAAAAAGTCTTTTTGATGGCCTCTTCAAAAGCTCTTCCGATTTTGATCAAAGGCCATCCGATTACAGGAATGGCCTTAAGGAAAGTCTTGGCATGGTCCTTCAGTCTCAAATAATGCTGACCAGAGACCAGATAAGTCAAATACTTGGACAAGGCCCCTACATTCGGAGAAATGGACATCTCATTGTAATTCAGAACGATCACCATCTTTTCCCGGTGATGCCCGATTTGATTGAGGGCTTCCCATGCCATGCCTCCGGTCAGACCTCCGTCTCCAACCACAGCAATGATATGATGGTTATTCATCTGTCTGTTTCTGGCCACAGCCATACCCATGGCTGCAGAGAGGGCTGTGGAAGCATGGCCTGTATTGAACACATCATGCTCGCTCTCTTCTCTGACTGGAAACCCGGATATACCACCCATCTTTCTCAGCTCGTGAAACCTGTCCTTTCTGCCTGTTATAATCTTATGTGTGTAGCATTGATGACCCACATCCCATATGATTTTATCCTTGGGTGAATCAAAGACATAGTTTAAAGCCAAAGTCAACTCCACCACTCCCAAATTGGGGGATAAGTGTCCTCCATTTTTGGAGACGACCTTGATGATCAAACTCCGGATCTCTGCAGCGAGAGAATAGAGTTCTTTTATGGAAAGACTTTTCAAATCACGAGGATGGTTTATTTTCTCCAGGATATTCTGATTTCCCATTATCCTAATTTCCTCCAACTCCAAAAGTTCTTACGGTATCATCTCTGATCTTAGAATGGAAGGGATTCATCATCCCCATTGTCTGGATTTTCCCCTCCATTTTCGCTTTTGTCATCCGTTTTTTTTTCTTCATCACTGATATCAAACGGCTCTGCAGAGACATTCCCTTGTTCATCTTTAAGGAGGATTTCCACTTTCTTTTCAGCTTTTTCGAGCTCTTTTCTTAAAAACCTTGCCAGTTTCACTCCTTTTTCAAAAAGCTCCAAAGATTCATCTAAAGAAAGGTTTCCCTGTTCCAATTTTTCTACAGTTTTTTCTAAATCTTTAAGCGCCTTTTCAAAATCAAGGTCTTTCATTGGTCTCTCCTTAAATGTTTTAACTCGGATGAATCATTTTTTATATCTGTCTTCAATCAGCTTCTCTTTATCAATCGAATTCACCTCACATCTGAATTCTCCTTTATAAAAAGAAACCGTCATGTTTTTGCCTTTTTTGACTTGATCAATGGTCTGGACCAGCGAATCATCCCCGTCTTTCCAACACAAGGTATAGCCTTTCTTCAATATGTTCAAAGGACTCAGACTGTTCAATTGAGAAGACATCATCTCCCATCTGTTCTGAAAGCGGTTCATTTTTTCTTTGATGAATGAAGATATTTTTTCCTCGATCAACCTCACATGGGACCTGTATTCCGCCATTTTTTTCTGTTCAGCCCGAATGAAATCAACGGACCTGATCTCAAGGTCATCCACGATCTGACTCAGTTGATACAAACGCTCCTTGAATCGTTGGAATGCGTGATGTCTGATCAGCTCCATGACCCTGCTTTTTCTTTCTTGAGTCATGTATTTCAGTTGATGCTCCATTCTTCTTTCAAAACTTTCGATGCGTTCCAAAAAAGCCTGTTCCTTTTCAATCAAAATTTCTGCTGCTGCTGACGGCGTGGATGCGCGTTGATCCGCGACAAAATCCGCGATAGTGAAATCAACCTCATGACCGACTGCAGAAATGACAGGAACCGGACATTGGAAAATGGCCCGGGCAACTTTTTCTTCGTTAAAAGCCCACAAATCCTCTATGGAGCCTCCTCCCCGTCCCACGATAACAACATCTAGGTCTGAAACCGTTCCTAACTCATCCAAAGCACTTGCAATCTCTTCGGAGGCCCCTTCTCCCTGAACCCTTACCGGATAAATCATAACATGAAGTTTTGCAAATCTTCTTTCTATGGTCTGTAATATATCAATGACAGCCGCTCCCCTGGGAGAAGTGACCACAGCGACTTTTTTTGGCAGTGTGGGAATTTTCTTTTTGTGTTCTGGTTTGAAAAGCCCCTCTTTTTCCAGCTTTTTTTTGAGTTGTTCAAAAGCTAACTGAAGAGCCCCTTTTCCTTTGGGCTCGACTTCTTTGACCTGCAGCTGGTACTGTCCTCTCTGGGCATACACACTGACAGCCCCTTTGCATACGATCTGAATCCCATCTTCCATTTTAAAGGGGACTTTCAGGGCATGAGACCGCCACATCACAGCACGTATTTGGCAGGACTCATCTTTCAAATCAAAATAAAGATGTTGGGAATGGGCCCGTTTGAAATTGGAAACTTCTCCCTCCACCCATATTAAGGGAAATTTTTGTTCCAGTTCATTCTTAATGATATGAGTGACTTCCGAAACAGAATAAATCTTTTTGTTCTCAGAAAAACGATTATTTTTCACGATCTCCACCCATTTTTATTCTTTCAATACCCAGCGATTTTCCTGTTTGGGGGTCTATCTCTATACAAACAGCATTGAGGATGTATCCTTCTTTGGAAGGCCCGAACCGCTGAGGTCTGGAAGTGAGAAACCGATCCACCGCCTGTTCTCTTTTGATGCCGATCACAGAGTGATATCCCCCCACCATCCCAATATCTGTGATGTAAGCTGTGCCCTGAGGGAGGATTTTTTCATCTGCAGTAGGAACATGGGTGTGGGTGCCCAACACAGCTGAGACTTTTCCATCCAGATACCAACCCAAAGCCTGTTTCTCTGATGTGGCTTCCGCATGAAAATCTACTATGACAGTGGATGTGGTTTTTTGGATCACATCGATTTCCTGGTCTGCTTTCCGAAAAGGGCAGTCAATGGGTTCCATGAACACTCTTCCCTGGAGGTTGAGAAAAGCCACTTTATATCCATTTAAGTCTTCCACAATACAGGATCCTCTTCCCGGAGAGGGAGACGGATAGTTAGCTGGTCTGATGAGTTTTGGCTCCCGATCCAAATAATCCAGGACTTCCTTCTTGTCCCATATGTGGTTGCCGGAAGTTAAGACATGGACCTTTAGCAAAAGTTCTTTTCCAACCTTCTCCGTCAATCCGATCCCGCCAGCAGCATTTTCTCCGTTTGCAGCTATGAGCGAGGGTTTGTATCTCTCCTTCAAATAAGGGAGGTGCTCTTTTAAGATCTTTCTTCCCGGTCTTCCGATGATATCCCCAAAGAACAGCAGTCTTATTTTATCTTGCATACTCCACAGCTCTCATTTCACGGATAACGGTCACCTTGATTTGGCCGGGATAATCCAGATCTTCTTTGATTTTTTTGGCAATGTCTTTAGATATGGAAGCCGCCTGGTCATCAGAAATCCTCTGGCTTTCCACAATGATCCTTATTTCCCGTCCTGCTTGAAGGGCAAAGGCCTTGGCGACTCCCTTAAAAGAGTTGGCAATCTCTTCAAGTTTTTCCAGTCTCTTTATGTATGTCTCCAGCAGCTCTCTTCTTGCTCCTGGCCGGGCCGCAGAAAGAGTATCTGCGGCTTGAACCAGGACTGCTTCGATAGAGGGGAATTCAATATCCCGGTGATGAGACTCGATGGCATCCCGGACCTCCTTTTTTTCTCCATATTTCTTTGTCAACGATACACTGAGTTCCGTATGGGTGCCTTCCACTTCCCTGTCCACAGCTTTTCCGATATCATGCAGCAAACCGGCTCTTAAGGCCACATTCTCATCCGCTTCCAATTCTTTGGCCATCAGCGCGGAAAGATAAGCCACTTCTTTGGAATGCTGAAGAACATTTTGACCAAAGCTGGTTCGGTACTTCAACTTGCCCAATATTTTCACCAGCTCTGGATGAAGGTCTTGAATCCGGAGCTCCAAGGCCACGGATTCTCCTTCTTCTTTGATGTTTTCATCCAATTCTTTCTTGACTTTCTTAACCACATCTTCAATTCTTGCGGGATGGATCCTGCCGTCAACAATCAATTTCTCCAGAGCCAACCGCGCTGTCTCCCTGCGGATCGGATCAAAACTGGAAAGAATCACAGCTTCCGGTGTATCATCCACAATGATGTCCACTCCTGTAGCCATTTCTAAAGACCTGATGTTTCTTCCTTCTCTGCCAATGATCCGTCCTTTCATATCATCAGAAGGCAGATCCACTACAGAGACAGAGGTCTCAACAACATGCTCTGCTGCAGACCTCTGGATGGCCTGACTGATGATGTCTTTGGCTATATTTTGACACTTCTCTTTAGTCTCCTCTTCAACCTTTTTCACGATCTGTACTGCTTCAAGCTTTGCATCATCCTCGATTTGACGGATCAATTCTCTCTTGGCTTCTTCCTGAGTGAGATTCCCCACTCTTTGCAATTCTCGAATGGCTTTGCTTTTTAATCTTTCGTTCTCTTTCTCCTTTTCCACCAGTTCCTGTTCACGGGAGTACAATCTCTGTTCCTTATTTGAAGTGTTTCTTTCCTTCCGCTCCAGATTTTTAAACTTTCTCTCCAGGTTTTCTTCTTTCTGGACCAGTCTCCTTTCCATATCACTTAACTTTCTCCGTCTGTTCCGGGTTTGATTCTCAAAATCAGACTTCAAGTTAAGAAATTTCTCTTTGGCTTCAATGGAAGCTTCCCTCCTGACTTTATTGGCTTCCTCCTGGGCCTTATCAATGATTTCTTTGGCCTCATCTTTAGCCCTTAAAACTGACTGGACTCCTGATTTTTTCTTAATCAGAAAAAACACCAGGAATCCATTTAAGAGTCCTAAAAAAACAATAGCAATGATGACTCCCATATTCACTTCTATCACCTCCAACTACCGGCTTAAAGAGGAGATGAAAGCTAGGAGACAGAATGAAATCAAAATATCAAATCAACAGGAAGAACAGAACTCAAAACCACTGACCTTATCATTTTTTTCCAAAAAAAATATCTCATCTATTTACTCTATATCCTTAATTGTCAATTTATTTTCTGGCACTTCCACCTTCTTTGTATGTGTTCATATTGTTTGAGACATGATTCTCCAGGCTTTCTATCTCTTTCTCCATATGCCCTATAGCTTCATTTAATTTATCTAATTTTTTCTGTGCGAGAAAAAATTCATCTGCAATATTTAAAGCGGCCAGCACCGCTATCTTCAAAGTATCATTTGACTTTGACTTCCTAGCCACCTTACGCATTTTTTTGTCAACATAGGAAGTAAGGTGACTGACATACTTTTCATCTTCAGCTCCTTTTACTTTTATTCTGAATTTTTGGTCAAATATTTCAATTTCAATAACTTTATCAATCATATTCCAATTTGATCGATTTGATTAATGATCGATTCGATCCTTTTTTTGATCACTTCTCTTTCTTTCTGGAAAGATTTTAAATTTTCACCCAATTTGCCAGCTTCCTTTGCTTTGACGGAAAGGTCCTTTTTCTCCTTCTTTAACTCACTCAGCTCCTGTTTCAACTTTTGGTTTTCAGCTGAAAGTTCGCTGATATAATCAATAATCTTTCCTATTTTCCCTTCTAGGATTTTAATCCTTTCCAGCTCACTTGTCAATCTTGTCCTCCTCCCCTTAATTTAAGCCCAAACTCTGTATTCAAAGCTTGGATAATCTTATCTTGAAAGCTGTCCGCTTCCTCAGCAAGCAGAGTCTTTTCTGGGTGACGAAAAACAAAACGGAAAGACAGGCTTATTTTTTCTCCGGGGATCTCCTTTCCCGTAAACCTGTCGTACAGTACATAATCTTCAAGATAAGGAATATTGAGTTTTTCAATACAGTCCTTGATTTCTTGGTAGCTGATATCCCGGTCAGAAATAAAAGACACATCACGAACGATCCCAGGATACCGGCTCACAGGAATGTACTCAAACGGTTTGGGCTGTTTTTCGAGTAAACTCCCGAGGTTTATCTCAGCAGCCCACACTGACTCCTCAATAGAATAGGCATCCACTATAGACTGCTTCATTTGTCCCAGGATCCCGATTTTTTCTCCTTTAAAAGATAAACTCAATGAATAGTTCCCCTCAAAAAAAGAATTTTCCTCTTTCGTAAAGGAAAACTCATCAAACTTAAGGTGTCTGAGCAGTTCTTCGCAGGTTCCTTTTAAATGGAAAAAATCTGATTTCTCTGGTTCTTTTTGCCAAAAAACAGGATCCAGCTGCCCCATGGTCACCATACCCAACGAATATCTCTCAAAACATTTTCCCTCATTCTGGTAAAATATGTTGCCTATTTCAAAAGCATGAATCCCTTCAGCTCCTCTGTTGATATTCCAGACTATGTTCCCAAGCAGTCCTTCCAACAGCGTGGTTCTCAATAAAGATGCTTTTGAGGAAACAGGATTTCTTATCTCAATCGCCTCGGAACTGGTTTTGAATAATTTTTCCTTGTTTGTGTCCATAAAACTGTAATTAACCACCTCATCAAATCCCTCATGGAATAAAAGCTCCCTGATGCGGTCTTCAATATTTTTTCTCTTATTGACTTCCAGGTTGATCCCCTGGAAAACCGGAAGATGAGAGGGGATTTTGTCATAACCATAAAAACGAGCAATTTCTTCAATCAAATCCGCTTCTCGCTCCAGGTCCACTCTAAAATGAGGAACTTGAACTCTCCATATCCCTTCATTCTGGTTTTCTACTTGGAATCCCATCCTTTTCAATAAATCTGCTATGAATTCTTCTTCAATCTCAATGCCTAAAAGCTGGGAGACACGGTGATGCCTCAGCACAACTGTCCTTACTTTTCTGGGCTTAGGGTAAATATCCACCAGGCCTTTGAGTGCCTTGCCTCCCTCCTTGGTCAATAAAGAGGCCACCATACGGGCTGCTTCCGGAGGAAAAGATATATCTGTTCCTCTTTCAAAACGATAAGAAGCATCTGTTTGAATGCCAGCTTCTTTCCACGTTTTCCGAATAGAGACGGGATCAAAACACGCACTCTCAATAAAGATGTCCTTGCTTTCATCTGTAACCGCTGTCTCTTCACCGCCAACCACTCCTGCCAGAGCTAAAGGTTTTTTTTCGTCAGCAATGACCAGCATATCATTGGAAAGCTGAATGCTCTCTCCTCCCAGGACCTTCAACTCTTCTCCTTTCATCGCCTTTCTCACAATGATCTTATCGCCACTCAGTTTACTCAGGTCAAAAGCATGGATGGGTTGAGCTGTGGAGAATAATACATAGTTGGTGACATCAACCACATGATTCACAGGAGACAGCCCCATTGCCTGTATCCTTTTGATCAACCAGGGAGGGGAAGGACCATTGTTGAATCCCTTGATAATCATTCCGCAGTAACGGGGACACAAATCTTCTTCCAAAACCTGCACGTCAAATACATCGGATATGTTCTCATCTCCCTCAACGACAGGAAACTTCTGATCTTTTAAGGGGATCCCCTGACTGGCTGCGATTTCCCTAGCAACACCCAGGTGTCCCAGAGTATCAGGCCGGTTTGCATAGGTCTCAAGCTCTAAAATGACATCTCCATCCTTCTCTTCCCATTGGTCGACCAAAAGACCAATATTGTTCATTTCATCTACCAGCTTTTCTGGGAATATATTGATATCCAGATATTCTTTTAACCAGTTTATGCTTATCTTCATTTTAGGAAAACTGCCTTATAAATCTTAAGTCATTCTCATAAAAATTCCTCAAGTCAGGTATTCGGAAAGAAAACATAGCGGTTCGATCGATCCCCATCCCAAAAGCAAATCCTGAATATTTTTCAGGATCGATGTTGACATTTTTTAACACCTGTGGATCAACCATCCCTGCTCCCAGAATTTCAATCCATCCGCCTCCTCCACACACACGGCATTTGCTTTCCTCGCCTCTGCACACAGTGCATTCAATATCAACCTCAGCAGAAGGTTCGGTAAATGGAAAATAACTGGGCCTGAATCTTATCTTGATCTTTTCATGATAGAGAGCTTTGAGGAAATGCTCCAAGGTTCCTTTGAGATGAGCAAATGTGATCCCAAAGTCAACCACCAGACCTTCCACTTGATAGAACATGGGTATATGAGTCGGATCCGGAGTTTCTCTTCTGTAGACCTTTCCCGGATTGATCATTCTTATAGGCGGCTTCTTCTTTTCCATAACTCTTATCTGCACAGGTGATGTGTGAGTCCTGAGAAGCAAGTCATCTGTCAAATAGAGCGTATCCCAATCATCCCTGGCAGGATGATGGGGAGGAAAATTGAGAGCTCCAAAATTGTAGTAGTCTGTCTCTATTTCAGGCCCGTCTTCAATAGAAAATCCCATGGAAAGAAAAATCTGTTCGATCCTCTTCTTGTATTTAAGTATAGGATGAGGGGCACCTCTGTATCTCTGTTTTCCGGGGAGAGTGAGGTCGATCTGAGAACCTTTGTATTTCGGCTTCTCAATTTCACGGTCCAGTTCATCCAGTTTTTGTTGAACATGGATTTTGAACTCATTGATTTTCTTCCCGACCTCTGGTTTTTCCTCGGGAGAAACATTTTTCATCTCTTTGAGAAGAAGTGTAATGCGGCCCTTTTTCCGACTCAGATATGTATTCCGCAGTTCCTGTAAAGATTCTTTATCTTCGACCTGAGCCACTCCTTCATCAAAATTGCTCCGGAGCACCTTGATCTTCTTGATTAAATCAACCATTTCAAGTCAACTTTCCCTGTTTCTAAGCTTTTTTTGCTTCTTTGACGATCTGAGAGAATGTATCTGGAGAAGTGGCAGCCAGTTCTGCCAATATTTTCCGATTCAAATCAATATCTTTCTTTTTCAATCCTTTCATGAATTGACTGTAAGAAATGCCGTGACTATTGGCCGCGGCATTGATCCTTGTGATCCATAAGCGCCTGAAATCTCTCTTTCGATTTCTTCGGTCTCTGTAAGAATACTGCAGTGCCTTTTCCACTGCTTCTTTTGCTGTCTTATAATTATGACTTCTTGCACCCCAGTATCCTTTGGCTTGTTTGAGTATTTTTGACCTTCTTTTTTTTCGTTTCGTTCCTCTTTTGACTCTAGGCATTTTTTATCTCCATGGATTAAAGTCTTTTTTTAGTTGTTTCCCTTATCCCTTTGTCCAGACTCAAATGACCCGTAGATATTTTCGATATTAAAAATCGTAAGGCAGCATCCTTTTGATCCGCTGAAGATCCGCTGATTTGATCTGTCCGGGCTTTCTCAAGCCTCTTTTTCTTTTTGCTGACTTTTTAGTAAGTATATGCCCTCTATAGGCTTTGCTGTAAATAACTTTTTTATTTTTGGTCACTTTAAATCTTTTTTTAGCACCTTTATGCGTTTTCAGTTTTGGCATCTCTCTCTCCTGCTTTTATTGGGCTTAATAGTGTAGAGACAGCCCAAGGTTGCCTCCGCGTTTTCCCGTCTTTTTTACCCAGTTCTTTAACATCTTCAAAGACCCTATCAATGATATTGTAGGCCAGTTCTGGTTTGGCTTTTTCCCGTCCTCTCAACATGACAGTGACTTTCACCTTATTCCCTTCTTTGAGAAATCTTTCGATGTGTCTCACCTTAAAGCTGTAATCGTGAATGCTGATTTTTGGCCTGAACTTGATCTCTTTGGTTTGGACTTGCTTCTGGTGTTTTTTGGCTTCCTGTTCTTTCTTATGCAAATCGTATAAATATTTCCCGTAGTCAAGAACACGGCACACCGGAGGATTGGCTTTGGGTGCCACTTCCACGAGATCCAAATCTTTTTCTTTTGCCACTGATAATGCTTTTTCTATTGGAACGATCCCCACCTGATTTTTGTTTTCATCTATCAATCTCACTTTCTTTGCCCTAATCATTTCATTTGTCCTATGAGGCTTTTTTTTCTTTCTCCTCTTTCGATAAAACTTAGGTCTTGCGATGATTATCCTCCTTTAAAGATTGATTTCTAAGTCCTTATTTTTAATCAATTTCAACATTTTTGCAAGAATCTCTTTAAAATTAAAAGCGCCCTTATCACCTTGGGTGTGGATACGAACAGACACGGTTTCGCTTTCAACCTCTCTATCTCCCACTACCAAGATCAGAGGAACTTTGTTCTTTTCTGCGTCTCTGATCTTATATCCCATTTTCTCTCTCCGGGCGTCGATTTCTGTTCTTATCTCTTTTTCTCTGAGCTCCTTTTTCAAGCCAAAGGCATAATCATGATGTCTATCTGCAATAGGGATGATAAGAGTTTGGACAGGAGCTAACCAGAATGGAAAATTTCCATTGTAGTGCTCGATCAATATCCCGAAAAATCTCTCTAAGGAACCGAGCAAAGCCCTGTGGATCATAAACGGTCTGTGAAACTCACCATCTTCTCCCACATAGCTCAAGTCAAATTTTTCTGATAGATTGAAATCGAGCTGAATGGTAGTGCACTGCCATGATCTTTTGAGAGCATCTTTGATTTTGATATCGATTTTAGGCCCATAAAACACTCCTTCGCCCTCATCGACACTGAAATTTATTTTTTCTGCTTCCAGAGCCTTTTTCAAGGCCTCAGTGGCTTGGTCCCAATCGCCTTTAGATCCGCTGAATTTTTCTGGCCGGGTGGAGAGATAAACATCAAAATCCTCAAATCCAAAAGTCCTCAACACTCGAAGGGCCATAGAGATGGTCCTTCTGATTTCCTCTTCCAACTGGTCTGAACGGCAGAATATATGAGCATCATCCTGGGTGAAGCCTCTGACTCTCAAGAGGCCGTGAAGAACACCTCCCCTTTCATATCTGTAGACAGTTCCTAACTCAGCCCATCTTAAGGGGAGCTCTCGATAGCTTCTCTGGCTGGATTGATAAACCATGATATGAAAAGGACAGTTCATGGGTTTGAGCTGATACTCCACATTATCACTGATCAAAGATGGGTAGAGAGCATCATAAAACTCAGTATGTCCGCTCGTCTCCCACACCTTGAGTTTGGCGATATGGGGAGAATAGATCAGATCATACCCTTCCTTAAAATGCTCCTTTCGCCAGAAATCCTCGATCACAGCTCTTGCGGCAGCACCTTTGGGATGCCAGAGGATCAAACCCCCCCCTAATTTTTCGTCTGTACTGAAAAGATCCATCTCAGGACCTAACTTTCTGTGGTCCCTTTTCTTTGCTTCCTCCAGCATTTTCAGGTGATCCGCAAGTTCCTGTTTTGTAAAAAAAGCAGTGCCATAAATCCTCTGCAGTTGGGGCCCGCTTTCATCCCCTTTCCAATAGGCCCCTGAAACTGAAAGCAGCTTAAAGTGTTTGACCAATCCGGTTGAAGGCACATGGGGCCCTAGACAAAAATCAATGAAATCTCCCTGCTGAAAGCAGGAAACTTCTTCTTCACCCTTTTCCTGGATCAATTTGACTTTCAGATCCTGTCCCAGCTGCCTGAACTTTTCAATCGCCTCTTGCTTGGAAAAGATGATTTTTTCAATCGGAGTATCCTGTGCTGAGATGTCTTTCATCCTCTTCTCAATGGATTCCAAATCATCAGAAGTGAAAGGCTCTTCTCTTAAAAAATCATAATAGAAGCCGTCTTCCACTGCCGGGCCGATCCCTGTTTGAGTTCCAGGGAAAAGATCTAGCACAGCATGAGCCAAAAGATGAGAGGCACTGTGTCTTAAAGTATCCAAACTGAAAGCTCTGTTTTTATCTTTGTTTTTTTTCTGCATTTTTCAAAATCCGTATGGAACATCTTTTTCTTTTTATATCCTGACCTAACCCCCAAACAAGAGGACAGATTTTTCAGCTTATTCGAACAATTTTATATAAGGATAAAAATCAATCTTCATTTCAAGGTTAAGCACATTTTTCATTTTTTGGTCACTTTTTATAATTTTTCTTACTCAAATGGTAGGCGCGGAGGGTTTCGAACCCTCGACCTCTTCCGCGTCAAGGAAGCACTCTCCCACTGAGCTACGCGCCTTTTTCTCGAGTCACAAGCTTATATATATTAAAGGTTTCCATACGCTCTGTCAATAAAAACAGGGGGTGAATGCCTTACAGATTGATGATCTCAGCACCCAGGTCCTTGAGGGAAAGCAGTGCCACAGTGGTTTTACCGGTTAACCATCCTCCTGTTTCCCCAGGATTTATAATTAGGGCCTCTTTGCTCTGATGGATATCCGGCTTATGAGTGTGTCCGTAGATGATGACATCATAATCCCCGATTTTCCTCTGTTCCTTCAGCTTAAAATGGGTGTGGGTCACTAGAAATTCCGTGTCTTTCCAATTGAAGACACGCGGCTCTTCCTGTATGGATCCCAGTGACTCAAACACTCTTTTCAGCCCCTGCTTTTCTCCATCACAATTGCCAAAAACCGCTTTCACAGGACACTCCAGTCTCTCCAATTCCTTGGCTGCAAAAGGAGCCACAAAATCACCAGCGTGGATAATCAGCTCACACTTGACATCATTAAAAAATCTCACAGCTTTTTTGACCGCATCACAGTTGTCATGAGAATCCGACATAATTCCGATCATAAAAGCCTCTTTTCTTACTATACTATCTTGGATGAATCACGAGTCAAGCTCCATTTAAACAAAAGACAGTTTGTTCCCGAGTGGAAGATGCTGACTTATTGCATTAAATCCCTGTGTATATTAAAATAGGTGATTCTTTCGAATCACATATATAAGGAGACAACGATGAAAAAAGCTATTATCATGGGAGCAGCCGGTAGAGATTTTCATAACTTCAACGTTCACTTAAGAGATAACAAAAACTATCAAGTTGTGGCTTTTACTGCCGCTCAAATACCGGATATCGAAGGCAGAAAATACCCTCCCGAACTGTCTGGAGAGCTCTATCCTGAAGGGATCCCCATTCACTCTGAAGATAAACTGACAGAATTGATCAAGAAAAATGACATCGATGAAGTCTTTTTCTCTTACAGCGACGTCACCCATGAATATGTGATGCATAAAGCATCCCAAGTGCAGGCCGCCGGAGCCAGCTTTTCTCTTTTAGGCCCTAAAGAGACCATGCTCAAAAGCCAGCGCCCTTTGATTTCTGTGTGCGCGGTCCGAACAGGATGCGGGAAAAGTCAAACTTCCAGAAAAATCGCACAGATGCTCAAAAACAAAGGAAAAGACGTGGTGGTGATCCGTCATCCCATGCCTTACGGGGACCTTGCCAAACAAGCTGTACAGAGGTTTGCCAGTTATGAGGATATGATCAAGCATGACTGCACTATTGAAGAAATGGAAGAATATGAACCCCACATCAAAGAGGGGATCGTGGTGTATGCAGGAGTGGATTATGGAGAGATCCTGAAAAAAGCCGAAGATGAGGCAGATGTCATATTATGGGACGGCGGAAACAACGACATTCCTTTCTATTGGTCTGACATTGCTGTGGTGGTGGTGGATCCCCATAGACCGAATCACGAACTTTTGTACTACCCGGGAGAAACCAACTTCAGACTAGCTGATGTCCTGGTCATCAATAAAATGAACACTGCGGACCAAGAGAAAGTCGATATCGTGTTGAAAAACATTGAACGGTTCAACCCTGGTGCAAAAGTCATCAAGGCGAACTCCACCATCGAAGTCACAGACGAACAGGAAATTTCAGGAAAAAAAGTGCTGGTTATAGAGGACGGACCCACCTTGACACATGGAGAGATGAAATACGGAGCCGGGATCGTTGCAGCTGAAAAATACGGTGCTGCTGAGATCATTGATCCCAGACCTTTTGCAGTAGGGAGCATTAAAAATACGTTTGAAAAATATTCCCACTTGGACCGGGTACTACCTGCTATGGGTTACGGAAAAAAACAGATCGAAGAGCTCGCACAGACGATTGACAACAGTCAATGTGATCTCGTGGTCAGCGGAACTCCCATTGATTTGGGAAGACTCATTGAAACAAACAAAAGAATACTCCGTGTCTCTTATAATCTGGAAGAAATCGGCTCCCCAGACCTCAATGATCTCCTAGAACAATTCTGATGAAAAGAAAAATCGCCGTCATTGCGTTTGGTGGAAACGCCATATTGCCAAAAGAGCAGCGCGGACTCCAATCCGAGCAGATGAAGAACGCCCAGAAAGCAGCCCGTCTGATCATCCATGTGGTCCAAAAAGGATATGACCCGATTGTGGTCCATGGAAACGGCCCCCAGGTCGGAAATCTGCTGATTCAGATGGAGGAATCCATAAACAAAGTTCCTCCCTTTTCTCTTGAAGTCTGCGATGCCATGACTGAAGGAAGTATGGGATATATGCTTGAAAAGGCCATCATCAATGAACTGAGGAAAAATTCAATTGATAAACACATAGCGACTCTGGTGACACAAGTGGTGGTGGATAAAGAAGACACCGCATTCAATAATCCTTCCAAACCCGTAGGTCCATTCTACTCCAAATATAGGGCACAAATGCTCCGGAGACAGAAAAAATGGGATATGGTGGAAGATGCGGGAAGAGGGTACCGGAAAGTGGTCCCTTCCCCCAAACCTATAGATATCGTCCCAAAGAAAGTATTGTATGACCTGGTCCATTCAGGAAATATTGTCATCGCTTCCGGTGGAGGGGGAATCCCGGTCATTATCAATGGAAGAGGACTCTTTCAAGGAGTTGAAGCTGTCATTGATAAAGATTTTTCATCCAGCCTGATTGCCAGAGAAGTGGACGCAGACCTGTTTATCATCCTCACCAATACAAAATGTGTGTATTTAAACTTTGATACATCCGATGAAGAACCGATAAAAAAAATGACCGCTGAACAAGCCCTCCAATACTATGAAGAAGGACAGTTTCCACCTGGTTCTATGGGCCCTAAAATCCAAGCCTCTATCGAATACATACAAAACAGAGGAAGAAAAGTGATCATCACTTCAGCTAGCCACCTCAAAGCAGCGATGATCAACCGGTCAGGAACCACCATCCTACCAGCTTCATAGGGGGAACAAATGATCAAAAATCTGATTTCCTTAGAAAAAATATCTATATATCAGTTCAGTGAACTCTTGGACCTCACACTTGAAATCAAAGAAAAGCCCCATCGTTATAAAAACAGTCTTTCTGGATGCACAGTGGCGGGAATATTTCAAAATCCTTATTTTTTAACCCAGGTGTGTTTTCAAGTTGCGGTTACCTCTTTGAAAGGTCAGCCGTTGATTATGAAAAACACACATATTCAGACGCAGAGTCAAAATCTTTCAGAAATAGCCTGTCAGTGTCTTGACCAGTGGATGGATGGGATTTTTATAGAAACAAAAAACCATGGTCACATAATTGAACTGGATAAGTTTTTAACCATACCAGTGGCAAACGCGCATTCAGAAATTCACTCCCCCTGCCAGGCAATAGCAGATTTTCTCACCATCAAAGAAAACCATAGGGATCTGACCAGCATCAAGCTTGCTTTGATTGGCAACCAGAAAAACATAGGCCACAGCCTTTTGTTGGCATCATCTCTGAGCGGGGCAAGCATCCACATTGCATCTCCTAAAGAAAAACAGCCCGATCCACAAGTCCTTGAGGCTGCCGAAGTCAATGGAAAACAAACAGGATTTCAATATGAAATCTCTGAAGAACCCCAAAAAGCGATCTCAAATGCAGATATCATTTACTATTCATACCCCAATCAAAATCCTTCACTTTTTAACTCGATTTTGATGAATTCAAAACAGGACGCTCTGTTTATGACCAGCATGTTCCCTGAGGAATGGAAAGAAAACAGGATTCAAAACATTCCTTCAAAACGTCGCTTATTTTTCAGACAGGCAGATAATAGACTTCATATATTGAAAGCGATTATGGTATCATTAATAAGAAAAAAGAAATGAGAAATATGAAAAATGGCTAAGGCAAGTGAAAACACAAAGATAGTCAAAGCTGATCTTGATTTTATTAAGGAAAAGCTTTCCAAGCAAAACAAGGTTCCCTCTCTGTCCAAATTAACAGAAAGTCTCGCTTACAAGAAAAATGCCAGACAGCTGAACCAAGACGTATTGAAATATAACCCTTCCTGTAAATATGAAGTTAATGACCTGATTTGCAAAAAATATGATGAACCTCTGGTTGTCAGCAGTAAAGAAAAAAAGCACTATAAAGGAAAAGTTGTTCTCAAAGTCACAAACAAAATCAACTATCCTGACTATAATTGTGAAATGCTTGAGGTGGATTATTCCGGAGGAGGATTGTTCCGCAGGCACATCGATTATATGAAAAGAAAAAACACCCAGGTGCTTCTTCCTGCAGCAACCGAAGATCAAGCCAAACCTCCGGAATCGATCAAAAAAGAAGACGATCCGAGACTGCACAAACTCCCCATGACCGAAAGGGACATGAAAATTTTAAGTACAAATCTGAGAAAAGCCATTTCAAAATCCGATGAATTCTTCGGCTGGAACGAACACTGGCAGATGACCAATAAAAAGGTCCAAATCCCGGATAAGACCATAAAAAAGATAGAGAAGCATCTCAAAAAAGATAAGAAATCAGCTTCCACTGAAGAAATCGTTGAGAAATTCCTCAACACCAAGCCCAAAGATGATAAATTTGACATCTATTGTTTGAGTCTGAACTTCATACTCAACAAAAAATATAAGAAGACGTTTCTCTGCGTCTCGCCTAAAGGGTGGGGCAGATGGTTCCTTAAGGAAATCCTGAAATCATTTCTCAAAGGCAAACCTCTGGCTATGGATAAAGCAGAACTCCCTGATCTGGAAAAAGGACAGTATGAATCCATCAAGGCCAAAGAACAAAAATTTCCCCTCAGAATTTATCTCTCCTGGAGAGAAATCCTTTCAGGCGGTATCAAAATGCCCCCGGAGCTCAATCGTGATCTTTCAGAATCAAGAGAATATAAATTTACAGATGAAGAAGAGAGCCATGATGTCACTGTCTATTATTATCCTTCCCGCAACATATTCTTGGGATTGGACGAATTCTACAAAAAACATCATATCCCCCAGGGAGCAAGCTTAACCCTGAAAAGAAAAGACTCGAATCACATAAGCTTTCGTTTGAAAAAATCCAAAAAGAAGATTTCTCTTCCCTCTCTTGAATACCATCCAAAAAATGATGATTTTTCAATCGCTGATAAAGAGGTCCCCACTTTTGCCCATCCCAACAAAATCATTTACATTGAACATGAAACTCTCAAAAATTTGTTGAAACTATCCGAACAGAAAAAAGACAAAAATCTCAGAGAACTTCTCATTACTGTATTTAAAAATTTTGGATTTGAAGGAGAAAGACAGACCCTTCATTACAGAAAAGCATTCCACCTTGTGGATATTCTCAAACACACTTCGTTGAATGATATTGAAAAGACCTTATGTTTATCTCCAGAATTTGAAATGTCAGAGAAGAAGAAGGGCTTGTTCTTTTATCATGAAAAAATCAAAACCGAAAAAGAATTGGAATTGGAAAAGCCTTCTCCTTCAGATGAACAGCTTGAGCCAAAAACAGAAGAGGTAAAATCAAAAAAAGAGACTCTGCCTGAGATTGGAACAGTCGGAGAAATCAGCACACCGGAGATACATCTCGAAGAAAAAAAAGAAATCAAGCCCCCTGAGAAAAAGAAAGCAGTTAAGAAAAAGAAAGAGAAAAAACCCAAGCCCAAACCTGCCCGGGCAAAAAAAGAAAAAGAGGTCCCTTTCGAAGAACCCCTCCCTGAAAGAAAACCCAGAAAAACAGAGAAAAAGGAAGTGGATTTCGCAAAACCTGCGCGATCAAAAAAGGGAAAGAAAAGAATCATAGAAGAGCAAATCGAGCAAGAGGAATCCGAACTTGAAGCATTCTTTGCCGTGAAAACAGATGAAGACAAAGAAATGGAAGAAGACGCCATCGAACATCTGAAAACAAAACCAGAAAAAAAGAAAAAAAAGAAGAAATACACTCAAACTGATGAAGGGCCTTTGTCAGGTGGATTATTTGGAGAGAAATTAAAATCCGCCTTGGGTCAAGATAAAAATAAAGAATCCGAAAAAAAGAAAAAGTAGATCCCTCCTCTTTGATGACAATTTTTTGTTGATCGTTAACAATTTTTGTTGATCTGCACTGATACAGAAAGTGATTAATCTTGTAATTTATTCATTTGCAACAATTTAGGATATGGCATAAAAGTTGCATCTTATTTTGGCACATGAAGTGAGGAAACATGAGATTAAACAGACTATTGAAACGACACTTTAAAACATTCAGCATGATAGGGATTGCCAGTTCTTGGCTGACGATTGCTTTGGTTTGGGGAGGATTTGCTGTTCTTCCTTTGGTTGGTTTTATCATCACCGGAGGATTTTTTGGGCTTGCCTTTGCAGGAATCGCCCTATGATGAAAAAAGCAAGGATCTCTTTGATTAAAGTATTTTATGAATCGATCCTTGTTTCCGGGTCACTCCTTTTTTATCCAGCAATTCCAGCAGAGGGATAGCGTATTTTCTGGATAAACCCGACAGCTTCTTAAATTCCGAAACCGTCAACTGTCTTTTTTTTGATTTCTGAAGCTGAGTGATCAATCGGTCGAGCCACTCAGAAAAAAAGATGAATCCTTCTTTGCCGTGAATGACTTTTCTTCGCTTCAGCAGAACATTCAATATTCGCTCAAATCGATCAGATGAAATGCCAAGAAGTTCCTGCAGTTCTTCAAAAGAATATTTTTTAAACTCTCCCTGAGAGCACATTAAGTCCAGCTCTGTAAAAATCTTTTCATCCTCCTCTGTTAAGTTCTCCTCTAGTGAAGAGAGAACCAGACGATCCTCTGATTCATGAATTCGATTCAAATGTTTCAAGTATTGAACCGTCAGTCCCAATATTTTTGGATGAGCATTGATTTTTGTCTTGAGGTTTTCAAAACTCAGTCCTTTTTTTTGCTCCTCCGGACGACTGTGTTTTTCAATCAATCTCAAAATATCTTTTTCCAATGAATCCAAATTCGATCGCGACACAATGAAAACCGGATTAAAAGAGACCATCCTTATCTTCCTTTCCCGTTCTAAAGCTTGGCATATATCCAAAATTTGTTTTCCACTAAGCCGGGCAATTTTTTGGATTTGCTTTTGACTCAATCCTCTGTATCCCTTTGTTTGAGCGAGTGCATAGATCATGTCCTCTTCGCTTTGATTCAACTGTTTTAAAAAAATAAGATGTTCATCCTGATTGTCAGTATCCTTTTCTTGGATTTCAGGGAGCAGGACTCTCCCCTTTGCGATCTCCTGAGAAGAGCTGGGATCTATAATTGTAAAGGAATCGTTCCACTTCATATGAACCGATTTTTCAGGACACAGGCGCACATAGACCTTTCCTGTTTTCATCTTGTCTGTCTCAAAATAAAACACAGACGCACGGATTTTTTCCTTCCCGGAAATGACCACATCCTTATTCACAACCTTCTCCAAACGGTCTCTCAACTCCAGTTCGGCATCAAAACACATGACATTCTGAATGACTTCCATTATTTTTGAGTTTTCTCGATTTTTTTTACCAATCCCAGGTTCATCCTTCTGGACTCAGGGCTGACAGAGAGCACCATCACACTGACTTTTTCGCCGATACTGAATTTTATCCCGGTCCTCCGTCCGGAAACAGTCTTATCTCCTTTTTTCATATAATAATCTTCTTTCATATCATGATAAAGTATCATACCTGTGACAAAATAATTATCCAGCTCCACAATTAATCCAGATTTTGAGATCTCCACTATGAATCCTTTGCATTGCTCCCCCAGTTTGCTCTGGAGCAACCGGTATATCCTCCACTCCACTAAATCCTTCTCTGCTTCCTCTGCGTTTCTCTCTTGCTCAGAGCAGTGTTCTGCGTCTGAGTCCAGGGAACCCATATTGAGTTGAGAATCACGAAGAACACTTTTCAATATTCTGTGGATGATGAGATCCGGATATCTTCGAATGGGAGAGGTGAAGTGAGTGTAGTCTTTTTTTCCCAATCCAAAATGGCCTGAGTTCCGGGTGGAATACACCGCGATTTGGAGACTTTTCAGCATCTCAAGAGTGATGAATTTCTCTTCAGGCCAGCCCTGAATCTGTTCCAGAATAGATTGGATGTGTTTGGGACCCAAACAAGATCCCTTTGGCAGGGACAATCCAAAGTGATTCAAAATCTCTTTGAATCTTACGATATCATTTTTTGCGGGAGGAGGATGGATTCTGTACAGCATAGGTATATCCAAATCAGAAAGGAACGAAGCCACAGCTTCATTAGCCGCCAGCATAAACTCTTCGATCAGCCAGTGCGCTTCATTGGTTATAAACGGAACCACAGCATCCAAAACTCCCCTTTGATACACCAGCTCGGGTTCAGCCAATTCAAAGTCAAGGCTTCCGGAATCGAGCCTTTTTTTTCTCAATATAGAAGCCAGCTTGCGCATATTCATCAAATGGGCAACAAGAGAAGAATACCGATTTCTTTCTTTCCGATCACCTAAAAATATTTTATACACAGAGTTATAGGTCAGTCTTGCTTGAGTGGAAATGACAGAGCGAAAAAAGTCTTTTTTTGTCACTTCTCCGTTTCTGTTGATCTCAAGCACAACAGAAACCGTCAGCTTTTCTTCTTGAGGCCTCAAACTGCAGATCTGGTTGGACAGTTTCTCTGGAAGCATAGGAAAAGTTTGGTCAGGAAAATAAACACTGGTGGCCCTTAAATACGCTTCCTTGTCTATGGCAGAACCTGGCTTTACGTAATGGGAGACATCAGCAATGTGAACCCCTAAAAGAAATCCGCCCTCTTTTTGTTTCTTGATGCTCACCGCATCATCAAAGTCTCTGGCATCCTTTCCATCAATGGTCACAGAGATCCAGTCC
The DNA here is from genome assembly GCA_014727835.1 of Candidatus Aminicenantota bacterium. Taxonomy (GTDB): domain Bacteria; phylum Acidobacteriota; class Aminicenantia; order Aminicenantales; family Aminicenantaceae; genus WJMT01. The sequence goes on from WJMT01000068.1 coordinate 46,772, forward strand.
CGAAAATCTTTTCTGCCTTTTTTTGGGCTGGCACTCAATCCTGATTTGAAATCTTCTGCCTGACTCAGCACATCCGACGGGAAAGACGGTCTCAATCCATATTTTTGAGTGATGACTTCAACATCCACTCCCGGTTCATCCGGCATTCCTAAAATCCTCTTCAGTCGATTCTGAGAACGGTCAACCTCAATGATTCCGCCGTTTTTCAGCCCGGCTCTGGAAGGAGCCTTGAAACGGATTCCTTCTTTGGAGGGAGAATCAAAAGGAAAACACAAATCCTGACCATTGACGTTTTCATACATCCCGATGATGGTCTTTTTAGCTTTTTTCTTCACCCGGATGATTCGTCCCTCTGGTTTTCCTTTCTTCGGATTATAAACATAAGCCAGTTCCACTTCATCTCCCAACACCGCGTGGCCGGCTTTGCCCGGCGGGATGAAGATATCCGGGAGTTCCTCTGGATGTGGTTTGACAAAACCATAATCTTTGACCACAGTAACCAATTTACCGGAAACCAGCTCTGTTCCCCGATGCAAGTAATACTTACCCCCCATGCGGAAAACCAGTCCCGCTCCCTCCAGCTGTCTGAGTTTGGCTTTAAGCACCTGTTTCTCTTTGGAGCTGATATTCAGCTTATTGACCAATTTCTGAAACCGAATACCATAGCTGTATTTTTTCAAAAGATTAAGAACTTGATGGACCATGACATATCACCTTTCAGAAATGATAAAACATATTGAGCCCCTTTGTCATGGATATTCCTTTATCTGGTATTGGACCACCACATGATAGCCCCGGTCCCCCTCAATCACAGTCCACAAGGTTCCATCTTGAGCAAACACTGAGCTGTAGCCCAATTCTCCTTGGATTTTTATCCGCTTCACAAACTGTCCGTTCCTCTCAAAGACATCCGCCAACTTTTCTTTGCCGCTCTCTGTATAAATTGAGATCCATATATTGTTTTCTGGGGCCACCAGGATGTCCTTATAATAAGGCTTGAGTTTTGGAAACCGGGTGTATTTCTTGATCAATGGAGGCGCTCCCTGCCTCGTCTGTCCATTTATCACATAAAACATGGATGAAAAATATTTGTCTCTATCTTTTTTGCTGACTTTCACTCTGCGGCTTTGGTGCTCAATGGAAAACAGTTTTTCTTTGTTATTGGTCAATACATCGATCTTGTATTCTTCCTGATAACCGATGACGATCTTGTTTGGGCCCATCACATCCCATGAAACCAAAGGGCCGAATGGGATCTTTACGTCGTCTTTGATCTTATTCACATATCTCTCTCTTTTTATGGGATGACTGTAAAATTTTTCCTGCTTTTCCAGCTCTTTATCCATAATATAGATGACTGCTTTCTCGTTTTCAAAGTCACCTTCACGGACCTCAAAAGCAATCTGTCCGTTTCCAAGAGACTTTAACTTCCACACCACAGCCGGCTGTTTGGATTTGACATGACGGACGAACTCACCGTCTTCATTAAAAAGCGAAAACCGGTAGTTCCCCAGCTCCCAGATGATCATGTACCTGCCGTTAAAAATGATTCCAGTTGGCCGGTTTAAATCTCCGGGGCCTTTACCTTCCTGACCAAAGACTTTTAAAAATTTGCCTTGAGTGTTGAAAACTTTAATGTTATGGGCCCGCGTATCTGTCACAAACAGTTCATTTCTTGAATTGAATGCGATCCTAGAGGGATTAGTGAAGTCAATTGTCTCCGGAAGGTTTCTAAAATCAATCCTTTTTATCTCCTTAAACCAGACACTTGCTATATCTCCCATGTTATTCCCAACAGCTGCTGTATACTCATAGCCGACTATGAAAACAAGAGTCAATCCAAGGACCAGATCCAAGATCTTTTTCTTGTTCATCTTGCCTCCCTGGAAACAGTTATCCAAAGATTTTTTATAATATTTTCTGTTTGGGGCTTTCATTTGTCGCCGTTTTTTTACCTTTCAATTTAATGAAATCAAATCAATAATAATACAGAGAAACATAGGGGATTTTGTGCTTTTCCCTGGTATTTTTGATGTATTTCCTCTGTGCGATCTGAATTTTTTCTGATTCCCTGGTCACACGGTACTCACTTCCTGCTTTTTTTGCGAACTGTTTGATAAGGCCTTCAGAGACCCGGTAAAGAAGTTTTTGATCCACCTGTTCATCTCGTTGTTCCAGAAGGTCCTCGTTCAATTCACCTTTAGATAAATCATCCAGGATCTCCTCATAGATGCTTTTTAGAAAACGCACTTCTCCTGGAATATTCTCAAGAAAATTATTTATCTGAATCCTGATCTCATGAATCTTTTCATCCAGGGATTGGTCCTCACTCTTCTGCCCGATCTTCCTTTCTTTCTGCTGACTGAAGGCGGTAGAAACAAATCCGGAGCAAAAGGACAAGTTGAAGGTCCCCCGCTTCTGACGACTCCTCTTGAAATGTTCATGCGCTGACTGGACCCCTTCCAAAACAGCATTCAGAGGAATGCACTGCTTCTCCCACTCCTCTATCACCTGGATCTCCTGAGATGAAAGAATTAAAGGAGACCCTCTTAAATCGAATAAACAGCGGGCAATCGTCTGATAGTACTGCTCCTGTTCAAGTTTATGATCTGTCATTTCTTTTTATTTGTCTCTTTTTGTCTCTTCATTTTATTGATATGATAAATCATAAGGAGGCCTTTGAGAACCAGATCAGAATCATGGTGATCAATGCATTCCATCTCATCAAATATCAAAGAGGCGAATCCTCCGGTTCCAATGACTTGGGCATCTCCACCAAGTTCATTTTTCATTTCCTCGATGATCTTAGAGACCAATCCGATATAACCAAAATACAGCCCGGAATGCATGCTGGCCACAGTGCTTTTACCGATAGCTTTTTTTATTTTCTGAATATCAATCCTGGGAAGCTTGGCTGTTTTTTGATAAAGAGCTTCAGCTGATATCTGGATCCCGGGAGCGATCGCTCCACCCAAATATTCCCCCTTGCTCGAGACCGCATCAAACGTAGTGGCTGTTCCAAAGTCCACCACAATGCAGGGAGAACCATAGTGCTGCCGAGCAGCCACAGCCAGAGCGATCCGGTCAGCTCCCACCTCATGAGGATTATCATAAAGAATGGGCATCCCTGTTTTAATGCCCGGACTCACTTCCAGCGCTCTCACTTGGAAAAGCCTCTGAATCAATTTTTGAAAAACAGGATTCAAAGGAGGGACCACACTGGATATGATGACTCCCTTGATTCCAGATATGTCCAGATCAGAGAAGGAAAACAGGTTCATGAGTGTCACCTGATACTCATCACATGTTTTTTCCTTCTCTGCTCTAAACTGCCATCTTTTGATCAACTCTTTGTCATTGAACACCCCTAAAGCAATTCTGGTGTTCCCGATATCAATGGCCAAAAGCATTTTAAATCTCCTGTTTCCGGTCTTTGCTTCATGATATTGTACCAACTCCCTCTTAATTGTGGAAGCTTTTCGCTTTTTTCGTTAATATACAAATTATGAGAGGAGGATGGAATGATAAAATTGAATATAGGCCTTGTGCTGCAGCCATATACAGGAAATACCGGCTCTCAAGAATTGTCAATCGGTCCTGAACTTCTCAGCAAAGAACTTCAAAAAATCTTAAAACAGCAAAAAATTGAGAATGTGACCGGCAGAACCATTGGGCTCACATCCAAACAAAAAAAAGAATATGGAGTGTGGAACCGTATGGGACTTGCCAACAGGCACTTGAGCTCTGCGGTCTCTGGTCTGGTTCAACAAAAAAAAATTATCCTGGGGCTTCTTGGAAACTGCAACAGTTTGAGCGGGATGCTGGCAGGGCTCCAGAATTCAGGCAAGACCAAAAAACCCATTTCCGTGGGCCTTGTTTGGATGGACGCTCATGGCGATTTCAACACCCCGGAGACCACATTGAGCGGGTGGCTGGGAGGAATGCCGGTCGCGGTTGCCGCCGGAAAATGCCTTCACAGACTCAGAAAACAGGCAGGCCTTGATCCTCCCATATCCACTCAAAACATTATAATGTTGGGACTGCGGGATCTGGATCCTTTGGAACAGCAACTCATCAATGACTCCTCCATCACTGCATTCTCAACCAAACAGATCTTAAAAGACAATCAAAGAATCATGGAATCATTGATCCAGCTTTCCAATCAGGTCAAAATGATCTACATACATATTGACCTGGATATACTGGATGCAGAGTATATACCGGGACACCATTTCGAGGTCTCCGAAGGTCTGTCACCAAAACGCCTCTCGGAAATTATCCGTATGATGGTAAAATTTGAAAAAGTCAAAGCCCTCGGAATCGCTTCTTTTCCCACTACTGACTCCGGACGAAAACAAAGCATGGACTCGACCATACAACTCTTCAAAAGCGCCATTCAAGGACTTAGAGAACGAAAAAAGACTTGACATCTCCCTTGTATAGGACTATATTAGTCTTATATAATCCTTGAGAAGGAAAATGGATATCATAAGAAGAAATACAGACTATTCTTTGCGCTTCGCAGTGAATCTGGCCCAAAAGTATGGGAAAAATCCTGTTTCTGCCCGGATTCTCTCTGAAGAAGAAAAGGTTCCCTATCAACTCACCTGCAAACTGTTGCAGAAACTTCACCATGCTGGTTTTGTGGAGAGCCGGATGGGACCTAAAGGTGGATATTTTCTGGCGATGGCTCCATCTGAAATCACTTTGACATCTCTTGTTCAGACCATCCAAGGTCCAGTGAGCATCAATCAATGTCTGTTTGAACAGCATATCTGTCCCAGACAACCAAACTGCCCCATAAGCAGAAAACTTTCTGAACTTCAGGAGCATATGGATTCATTTTTAAGCCGCACCACTCTCGAGGATGTTTGCTCAACTGCCAAGGACACAAAAACAAAATAACAAAGGAGATTCCGATGAAGCGTCAAATCATCAAAATCGATGAACAAAAGTGCAATGGCTGCGGATTGTGTGTCCCGAACTGTCCTGAAGGAGCCTTACAGATCATTGATGGAAAAGCACGGCTGGTGAGTGACCTGTTCTGCGATGGACTGGGCGCTTGTATTAGTGAGTGCCCTGAGGGGGCCATTTCAGTCATCGAGAGAGAAGCTGAGCCCTATGAAGAAGCCAAAGTCATGGAGAATATTATAAAGGCGGGCCCGAATACCATTCAAGCCCATTTGAAACATTTGAAAGACCACAACCAAGATGAGTATTACGAACAGGCCATCAAGATCCTCAAACAAAAGGGAATCCCCATCCCAGAAGAATCAGAACCGGTTTGTGTCTCAGAGGGCTGCCCGGGTCTCAAAGCTGAAAAATTCGAACCTGAAACAACCTCCCCAGAAACCCCTCCGGCTGAAATAAAATCAGAGCTGCGCCAATGGCCGGTTCAGCTTCATCTGCTGAACCCAAACGCACCTTTTCTGGATAACGCAGAACTTCTCATTTCAGCAGACTGTGTTCCTTTTGCTTTTGCAAATTTCCATCAAACATTTTTAAAAGGTAAGGTCCTGATCAATCTTTGCCCCAAACTGGACAAGGGCATCAACCAGTACGTTGAAAAACTGGCTCAAATATTCAAGACCAAAAACATCCGTTCCATCCATATTGTGCGCATGGAGGTTCCCTGCTGCGGAGGCATCGAATTCATCGTGCAAAAAGCTCTGGAAAAAGCGGGCATGACTTATGATATGAAGAAAAGCATTGTCACCATTCAAGGCCATATCAAACAAGGAGCTGTCCAATGACCATTCAAAATGAGTTCAAGGAAAAAAGCCAATCCCTAAAAAATGCAGTGGAGTACTCTCAAGGTTCTGTGGTCAGCAAGACCATCATTGACAAAAAAAGCGGAACCGTCACCTTGTTCGCTTTTGACAAAGAGCAAAATCTCAGCGAACATACGACTCCTTATGATGCTCTTGTATTGGTCATCGATGGAGAGGGTGAGATCATTATCGATCAAAAAACACATCGTGTGGATACAGGCAGTATGATCCTCATGCCTGCTCACAAACCTCATGCTGTAAACGCTTCTTCAAAATTCAAGATGCTGCTGATTATGATCAAAGATTAAGTATTTTCCTTAGGACCGGGTTTCTTGATCGATCCAATCCAGATATTTTTGATACCCTTTGACTATGGGAACCGCAATGATCTCTGGAAGGTCATAGGGATGAAGCTCCTGAATGATTCTTTCAATCCGGGTGAAAAGTTCTTTTTTGGTTTTGATGAACAGAACAAATTCTTCATCCTCTGTGATTTGATCCTTCCACCAATAAAAAGAACGGCCCGAGCTTGAAACAGTGACACAGGCTGCCAATCTTTTATCCACTACTCTTTGGGCCATCTTCTCAGCCGCTTTTTTTTCTGAAACTGAAGTCAAAACCAGTAGATAAGGATTCATTTGTCACCTCTCTTGATATCTCTGATATTTAATTCCCCTGATAAAAAGCGCTTTTCTTTTCCTTTGACCTCAAGAATCATTTTCCCCTCTTTATCCAGACCTTTAAACAATCCAGTCACAGGCTTGCCCCTTGCATTTGCATTCAGCAGGTCATTGATATGATAAGGGCACGCCTCCAGGTATTGTTTCAATATGTGGTCATCCTTGTTTTTCAGAAAGCGCTGATACCATTTTCCCAATTCACAGCACACTGACTGAAGGAGCTGGTCTTTATCAATGTCTTTTTGGATGATCATTTCCAGAGAACCTGCATTTTTTTGAAGGTCTGCAGGGAAATCATCCTCACTCTGCTTCACATTGATCCCGATTCCAACGATGCTGTGGTTCAATTTTTTCCCGGAAAAACAGCTTTCACAGAGGATCCCTCCGATCTTCCTCCCCTTGTACACCAGATCATTGGGCCATTTCAGTTCAATCAAAATACCCAGACTCTGGAAGACCGCATCTTTCACAGCCACAGAAGCCGCGAGAGGGAGCAATGATAAATCAGACCTGGACGGAAAAAGAAGCACAGAAAAACAGAGCCCTTTCCCTGAGACGGAATGCCAAATTCTGCCTTTGGTTCCTTTGCCTCTCGTCTGTTCATCACAGACCACCACTTCCCCCTGCTGGGCTCCCTTTTTAGCTAATTCCTTAGCAAGGTCATTGGTGGATGGACAACTTTTGATCCGATGAATCTTTTTCCCGATTTCCATTTAACCTGACCTCATCACAGGAATGATGATGGGTGTTTGTTCTTTCTATGTGTTTTTCTCATCCTGCAATTCTTTAAGCACCCCGGCTTTCACCCTTTTTTCAACTTCCTTTGCTGCTTCATAAATTTCTTTTTTCACTATATTTCTGATTTGAGTGCTCATTATTTTTTCTGCTGCATCCAATCGTTTTTGGACGGATCTCTCTATCTCAGCAATTTCATCAAGAGAGGGCTCCTCAGGGAGTGTATCCATTCCCTGTTCTTCTTCCAAAAAGGACCGGATCCTCCGAGCAACCTCGCCTGAATCAAACGGCACCCGGAATAGACCATGATGAGGAATGTTTGATATTTTGTCTTCATCCAGCTCCTCAAAGGCATTGATCAGAAAGATCACCGGAACATCCGAATGGTCTTTGGAGTCTCTCAGGAATTTGGCTACCTCAATCCCGCCCTTTTCCTCTAGAGATATCCCAAGAACAAAAGCATCGGGTCCAATGTGAGGAATGCTTGTGATGACCTCTTCTCCATTTGAGAAAGAGTAAACATCAAATCCAGATTCCAAAAAAGCTGTACGAAGAGCTTCTGTAACAGAACGGCTGGTGTCTGCTATGATTGCTTTGTATGCCATATTTCCTTTATGAAGCTCCTTTAATATTGAATAACCACCGCGTCTTCTCCCAACAAAGCCTCCAGTTTAGTGGTGAGCTCCTCTTTTGGAGTCACTCCCTGGATATCCACAGATTTCACCACCACTTTATAAGAATTTCTTGTCTCCAGTTCAAACATCAATGGACAATCGCCGGCGCATGATTTCAAAAGACCTTTCAGTTCTTGGATCACAGATTCTTCCAACCCAGGAAGATGAATTCTGAGCACCATGAGTTTGGCAAGATTTTCGATGGCATCGGACAAAAGAAGGATTGAAGACAAAATCAACCGCTGATTGTCATTGTCTCCCATGCATTGGGCTTTGACAAAAACCAGGGAATCCTCTTGTATTTGATGATAATATTTCTGATAACTATCAGGAAAAGCCACCACCTCACAGCGCCCACTCATGTCCTCCAGAATAAAAGTGGCCATGCGTTCTTCTCTTCTTGTTTTCAAAGGCTTGACAGAAGTGATGATACCGGCCAGCTTGACCTCAGTGGTGGCACTTTTTTCCTGGCTCAGCTGGCTGATGGAATGGGAAACAAGACTCTTAATCCCGTTTCCGTATCGTGCCAGAGGATGTCCGGTCAGATAAAAACCCAGTGCTGATTTTTCATGGGCCAACAGTTCAATCTCATCCCATTCCGGCATCCTTTTTACCTCAGAGGGTATATGAGGGGGCTTCATCTGTTTGGTGCCAAAGAGCATTTCTTGATCAGAGGATTTCACATCGTACATATCGTGGGTGTATTTGATCATGCTTTCCAGCAAACTGTACAGCTGCGCCCTATTCATTCCAAAACTGTCCATGGCCCCTGATTTGATCAAACTTTCAATCACCTTTTTATTGAAACACTTGGGGCTTGTATTCAGGCAAATGTCATAAGGTGAGTTGAACGGGCCTGTTTTGTTCCTTGCCGTGATGATTTCTTTAACCGGATTATCTCCCACATTCTTGATGGCAGACAGCCCGAACCGGATATCATTTCCCTGAACAGAAAAAATCAGGTCGCTCTCATTGATATCCGGAGGCAAGACTCTGATCCCGATCTCCCGGCATTCATTGATATATTTGACCACTTTGGGGGTGTCTCCTCTTTCGGCTTCTGATGTCAGCAGACAAGCCATAAAATAAAGCGGATAGTGAGTTTTCAAATAAGCAGTGTGGTAGGCAAGATAAGCATATGCGGCACTGTGCGACTTATTGAACCCATAACCTGCAAAAAATTTGATCTTCTCAAAGATCTTCTTGGCATTCTCTTTTTTGACTCCTTTTTTTTGGGCCCCGTCCATAAATCTTTTTTTCATGTCCCGCATCACAGAGGCTTTCTTCTTTCCCATGGCCTTACGCAGCAGGTCGGCTTCAGCCATGGAGAAACCCGCAATGTCCGTAGCGATTCGCATCACCTGCTCTTGATAAACAATCAATCCTTTGGTTTCTTTGAGGATGGGTTCAAGCTCTGGGATGTCATATTCGATATTTTCCGGATTGTTTTTGTTTTTAATAAAATCCTCGGTCATCCCGCTCTGCAACGGCCCTGGTCTGTGCAGAGCATTCAACGCGATCAGATCACGGAAATTATCAGGCTTGTGTCTGACCAGCAGGTCCTTCATTCCAGAGCTTTCAAACTGAAAGACTCCGTTGGTCTTTCCTTCTTGAAAGAGCTGAAAAGTCTTTTCATCATCCAAAGGAAGGTGTTCAATATCAATATCTTCACCCAAAGCGGCTTTGACCATATCCACGGTATCCTGTATCACAGTCAGGTTTCTCAAGCCCAGAATATCCATCTTAAGAAGACCGAGGGCTTCAATATCCTGCATGGGGAATTGAGTGGTGACTTCATCCTTAGCTGATTTGTACAATGGCAGAAACTCCACCAATGGCTGGGGAGTGATCACAATCCCTGCCGCATGTGTGGAGGGATGTCTGATCTGCCCCTCCAAATTTTTTGCCATTGAGAGCAGTTCAGAAACAACCGGATCTTCTTTTTTCATCTTTTTCAATTGAGGGATTTTTTTAGACGCTGCTTCAATGGAAGCATCATCACCAATAGGAGGAATCAGTTTGGCCACTTTATCCACTTTGGAAAGCGGAATATCCAGCGCCCTTCCCGCATCCCTGACTGCCTGTCGTGCCGCCATGGTGCCAAAGGTGATGATCTGGCAGACATTTTCCTCTCCATATCTGTTTTTGATATAAGCGATCACCTCATCCCTTCGCCGACCACAGAAATCTATATCAATATCCGGAAGACTGATCCGCTCCGGATTCAGAAACCTTTCAAATAAAAGGTCATATTCCAAAGGATCCAAGGCCGTAATCCCTAAGGAATAAGCAAGAAGGCTCCCTGCTGCGGAACCTCGCCCCGGGCCAACTGGTATATTTCTGGACTTGGCTTCTCTGATCAGATCCCATACGATGAGAAAATATCCCTCAAAACCCATTTCCTTGACCAGCTTCATTTCTTTTTTGATCCGGGTTTCATACTTTTCCCTGGAGGGAAGGTCTCCTTTGTTTATAGAGGAATAAAGGGAATCCATTTTCTTTTCAAAACCCTCTGTGACCACTCTTTCAAAATACTCATCCAGGCTGAGTCCTTGTGCGGGTTTGAAATGAGGCAAATGATAACCTTTGGAATCCAATCCAAATTCACATCGAGCCGCGATTCTCTGGGTGTTTTCCAGTGCTTCGGGAACAGGGTGAAACATGTCTGACATTTCCTCTGCAGACTTCAAATAAAAGTCCTCGGAACCAAACCGGATCCGATCCTCATCTTTAACTTTCTTATTGGTTTGAATGCAGAGCAGCACATCATGGCTTTCCGCATCCTTCTTTTCCAGATAATGGACATCATTGGTTGCCACCAAAGGGATATTCAGTTTCTTGGACATCTGCAGCAGCTTTGGATTGATCTTCTTCTGGTCCCCCAGGCCATGGTCCTGTATCTCAAGGAAAAAATTGCCGTCTCCGAAAATTGTCCGGTATTCTATAGCTGTCTGTTCCGCTTCATGGTCAAGGTCCTGAGCCAAATACTCATTGATCTCGCCTTTAAGGCAGGCAGACAAACCGATCAGTCCCTCCTTGTGTTTGGAAAGCAGATCTTTATCTATTCTGGGCCGGTAGTAAAAACCTTCCAGATAACTCAGGGTTATGAGCTCACAAAGATTTCGGTAACCGATCTCGTTTTGAACCAGCAGCACTAGATGATGATGGTTGGGCACATTAGGGGAGGGTTTTTTGTGTTTTCGCCCTTTGGGGGCGACGTACATCTCACACCCCAGTATAGGTTTTACTCCGGCCTTCCGAGCTGAATTGAAAAAGGAAACCGCACCAAAAATATTGCCGTGGTCTGTGATAGCCACCGCATCCATGTTGAATTCCTTGGCTCTTTGGATCAAAGATTCAATCTTCACAGCGCCATCCAGGATGCTGAATTCCGTGTGATTGTGAAGATGTATAAACTGAGACTTCATTCTATTCCCATTCAATGGTCCCGGGAGGTTTTGAAGTGATATCATACACCACCCGATTGACTCCATTGACTTCATTGACGATTCGGGTGGAGATTCTGGAAAGTAGAGAAGGATCCGCTGGAAACCATCCTGCGGTCATGCCGTCCACACTTTGAACCAATCTCACCACCACCACCCGCTGATAAGTCCTTTTATCTCCCATAACTCCGACTGATTTTACAGGGAGCAAAACCGCAAAAGCCTGCCACAAATCATGATAGACTCCAGCTCTCCTCACTTCTTCGATAACTACAGCATCAGCTTCTCTGATAGTCTTCAATCGGTCCTCTGTGACTTCACCCACCACGCGTACTGCCAAACCAGGGCCCGGAAATGGATGCTGAGTGATGAAATCGTTTTTGATTCCCATTTCCATTCCCAGTTTCCTGACTTCATCCTTGAAAAGCTCCTTGAGTGGCTCCACCAAATCAAAGGACAAGTCCCTGGGCAATCCTCCCACATTATGATGAGATTTGATACTGGAAGAGGGGCCTGTTACTGGGTTGCTTTCAATCACATCAGGATAAATAGTGCCCTGAGCGAGAAACTTGACGTCCCCAATTTTTTTTGCTTCTCGTTCAAATATCTTTATAAACTCCCTGCCGATAGATTTTCTCTTCTTCTCAGGCTCGATCACTCCTTTGAGATTTCTTAGAAAACTTTCTGTGGCATCCACAGCCACCACATGGAGATCAAAATCACTCCGAAATGTTTTGATCAGAGATTCGAACTGACCCTTTCTCAAAAGACCGTTGTTCACAAATATGCAGGTCAGGTTTTTATCCACTGCTTTTTTGACCAAAAGTGAGGTCACCAGAGAATCCACTCCTCCACTGAGCCCGCAGATCACTTTTTCATCTTTGATCAATTCTCTCAGCTCCTGAACTTTCCTCTGGATGAATGACTCCATATTCCAGTTGGGTTTCATTCCAGCTATTTTGAATAGGAAATTTGATAAAACTTTTTTTCCCTGGTGAGTGTGAATGACCTCAGGATGAAACTGAACTCCAAAGAATCGGTCTTTTTGATTTTCGATCACTGCCGTGTCACAATTTTCTGTGACTCCGGTCACTGTGAATCCGGGAGGAACCTTCAAGACCCGGTCTCCATGGCTCATCCATACTTGACTGTGATCCCCCAGTCCTTCCAACAAACCCTGTTTTGTCTTTATTTCTAGCGAGGCAAACCCATACTCTCTTTTCTGAGAAGAAACGACCTTGCCTCCCAATAAATCAGACATCAATTGGAGACCATAACAGATTCCCAGAACAGGAACCTCCAGTTCCTCTATATCAATAGATGGCATTGGGGCGTCCTGGTCATAAACACTCTGAGGGCCTCCTGATAGAATGACCGCTCCGGCGGCTTGCTTCTGGACCTCTGGAAGGGAGGCTGTGAAGGGCAATATCTCTGAAAAAATTCCCAACTCTCTGATCTTCCTGGCAATGAGCTGAGTGTATTGAGACCCAAAATCAAGGATAATAACCTTTTTCATGTTTTGATTTTATCAGACTCTTTTTTGGTTGTAAATCAAAACACCATAATCAAGAAAAGATTCCCGTAATTGACTTAAAGACCCAAATTTTTTATAGTGGATTGAGGATGAATAAAGAAGAGTTTTTAAAAGATCTTTGTATAGAAACAGATTCCAAAATCATTCTTTTGGTTATGGACGGCTTGGGAGATCTGCCTGAAAACGGAAAAACAGCTTTGGAAACCGCGTCCACTCCAAATCTGGATCACCTGGCTAAATCAGGCTGCTGCGGACTCACCGATCCTGTTTTCAGAGGAATCACACCTGGAAGCGGACCTGCTCATTTGTCTCTTTTTGGCTATGAACCCACAAAGTACATTCTGGGAAGAGGAATTTTGGAAGCGTTGGGAATCGATGTCCATGTTGAAAAAAATGACCTGGTAGCCAGAGGGAATTTCGCCACATTAAAGGACGGTCTGATTCAAGATCGGAGAGCCGGGCGTATTTCAACAGAGGAGAACCGAAGACTTTGTAAAAAACTCAACCAGTCCGTTCAAAAAGTGGACAGCACCAAAATATCTTTTTTCACCGGAAAAGAACACCGTTTTGTGGTCAAATTCACAGCCCAAGGCCTCTCAGATCAGCTGTCTGATGCGGATCCTCAAAGAGACAACCGGCCACAAGTTTATCCCAAACCTTTATCCTCTAAAGCCCTAGAAACTGCAGATATGGTCCAAAAGGTCATGGACACAGTCATCCAAGTGCTCAAAGATGAAAGTCAAGCCAACACCCTCCTGCTTCGCGGATTCTCAAAATTTCCTTCCATTCCCAGCATGGAGGATTTGTTCAAGCTCAAACCAGCTGCCATTGCCAATTACCCGATGTATAAGGGACTGGCAAAGCTGGTGGGCATGAATGTCCTGGAAGCGGGATCTCGGCTTCCAGACCTTTTTGAAACTCTGAAAGGATTCTATCAGGAATACAATTTTTTCTATGTTCACGTGAAAAAAACCGATTCTTTTGGTGAGGACGGAGACTTTCCCTCAAAAATAGAAGTCATTGAAAAAACAGACCAGTTCGTTCCAGACCTTCTTGATTTGGAACCGGATGTATTGGTGGTGACATCAGACCATTCCACTCCCTGTCTTTTAAAGTCCCATTCCTGGCATCCCAATCCTTTTTTGATTTTCTCCGAGTCTGCTCAAGTCGACTCCACGGAAAAGTTTTCCGAGAAAGAATGCAGCCGTGGATATTTGGGTCGGTTCCGGTCTGTGTATGCCATGCCCTTGATGCTGGCACATGCAGGAAAACTCACAAAGTTCGGAGCCTAAAGGTGAACCAAGGTGCATAAATTTGATTAATTTTATAGATATTATATAATTTAAATACACATGGACAAAAAAAAGAGACTCCCCTGTCTTCTCTTGATATTCCTCATCGCACCCGCAGTGTTTCCCCAATCCAGCGCAGACTCCCGGATAGAAATCTATAATCTCCGCCACCACACGCATCCCTCCTTCACCAGGATCGTTATTGATGTGGGAGGATTGAGAGAATACTTCTTTGACGAACTCCGTTCTCCGGACCGGGTCTATGTGGATGTCTTTCAAGCGAAACTCAATCCCATTCTTCACACCAAAACAGTAAGCCTAAACAATGACTACATCCATGAGATCCGCATCGCTCAAAAAAATCACACCACTGTGCGCACAGCTGTGGACCTTGATTTTTCCAAGATTGATCATTATCGGGTCTGGCATCTTCCAGATCCATTTCGAATCATCATTGACATCTACCCTACAAAAAACACTTCAGCTCCTCTGCCCACTGATGCCGGATATTCCATGGCAAGGCAGCTGGGTTTGGGAATCAAAAGGATTGTGATTGACCCGGGACACGGAGGCAAGGATCCCGGATGTATCGGAAGCCGATACACCCAGGAAAAAGCCATAGTCTTGGACATTGCAAAGCGGCTGAAAAATCTTCTCAGCACACACCAAGAGCTCGAAGTCATCATGACCAGGGAAACAGATATATTTGTCCCTGTTGAAAACAGGCCTGTGATCGCCAATCAGAAAAAAGCGGACCTGTTCATTTCTATCCATGCCAATGCCAATCCCAGGAAAAGCTACAGCGGCACAGCGACTTTCTTTCTTAATTTCAGTACCGATCCATCAGTCAATGCCATTGCAGCCAGAGAAAATGCCACCTCTACAAAAAGCATCGGAGACATGAAGGAAATCATCACCAAAATCGCGCAGAACAGCAAAATCACAGAATCCAAAGAACTGGCAGAAAACATCCAAAATAATCTGACATCAAATCTAAAAAAATCTTACAAATACACCAAAGACCTGGGTGTTAAGGGAGGTCCTTTTTGGGTCCTGATCGGAGGAGACATGCCCTCTGTCCTGGTTGAGACTCTTCATATGTCCAACTCAAGAGAAGAAGCTCTGCTCAGGTCAGATGATTACCGTCAAAAAATCGCCCATGGCATATACCAGGGCATTGTCCAGTATATGCAATCTTTAGGAAAAGGATAAACAAAATGAAAAGAAGAGATTTCATCAAGAACATGGCAGCAGGAAGCCTCATTTTAAACATGAATCCGGGTCTTTTTTCCCAGAGTCAAAACTATCCTGACTTGGCCGTCATCCAGGGAGAATCCCCTTCTCAAATCACCAAGGAAGCTCTTTCAGCCATTGGTGGGATGAGCCGGTTCATCTCCAAAGGAGATGAAGTCCTGGTCAAGCCAAACATAGGCTGGGACAGAACCCCGGAACAGGCAGCCTGCACCAATCCGGAAGTGGTCAAAACCATTGTGGAGCTTTGTTTTGAAGCTGGAGCCAAAAAAGTCAAGGTCATGGACCATCCCTGCAACCCTGCGCGAAGGACATATGTCCGGTCCGGAATTGCCGAGGCAGCCAAGGAAGCGGGAGCTGATGTCCCTTTCCCCAATGAACACAAGCTGAAAAAAGTCCCCATCAACGGCCAAAAACTCAAAGAATGGGAAGTCTACAGGGACTTTCTGGAAACAGATAAGCTCATCAATGTTCCCATCACTAAGCACCACAGTCTTTCCCGGCTGACACTCGGGATGAAAAACTGGCTGGGAGCTTTAGGAGGAAATAGAAATCAGCTCCATCAAAGCCTGGATTATGCTATGGTGGACCTGGCAGCCTTTTTCAAACCTGTCCTGTCCCTTTTGGATGCCTACCGGATCCTTCACAGAAACGGACCTCAAGGAGGCCGCTTATCTGACGTGAAGCTCCACAAAACCGTGGTGGCAGGTGTGGATTATGTGGCCGTGGATCGGATGGGAGCCCAGTTTATGGGGATGTCTCCCCAAGAACTCAAATATCTTGACATCGCACACCAGCGAGGACTCGGAGAAATCGACCTGGGAAAATTGAACATTGAAAAAAGAAAGATCTAAAAAATACAGAGCCATTCAAGCGCTCAGGGTTATCAGCCAAATTCTGTTTTTTAGCCTGTTTTTTTATCTTCTGCTGGGAACTCATTTCCCCGGGAAAGATTACATTGGAAATGTGGAAATCTTTTTCCACTTTGATCCTCTTCTGGCTCTGACCACTATCATTGCGGCCAAAGCTGTCTTCGTTTCTTTTGTGTTTGCCGCGATCACCATTGTTCTGACTTTTATTCTGGGTCGTTTTGTGTGCGGCTGGGTGTGCCCCTTGGGTTCGATTCATCAATTTTTCTCCTTTGTCTTTAAAAAAAGCAAACTCTTGAAGCCCAAGAAAATCAAAAACAATCTTCCGGCTTTAAAATACTACATACTTGTGATCATTTTAATAGGAACTGTATTCTCATTGAACCTAGTAGGGATTATGGATCCCCTCTCTCTGTTGTACCGCTCTTTTGCTGTAGGCGTGATGCCTGTGCTCAACCACACTTTTTCCAATGTCATAGGCCTTCTCTACCAGGCAGAATTTTATTCTGTAGCTGATCCTGTCGCCCAATTCTTCACCACTCTGGATATCAATTCCCTATTCACCCAGGTTTTTTTCATCGGCTTGTTGTTCTTAGGAATCGCGGCCTTAAATATTCATCGTGAACGATTCTGGTGCCGGTATCTGTGTCCCTTAGGAGCCCTGCTGGCTCTGTTCTCCAGATGGAACATCCTCAAGCTTAACATCGATCCCCAGAAATGCATCGAATGCAACCTCTGTACCATTCACTGTGAAACACAAGCCAATCCCTTTCCCAACCATGAATGGAAAAGCTCTGAGTGCATCTATTGCTTCACCTGCAGCTCCATCTGTCCCACAAATGCCATTCGATTTCCTTTAAAAACCATGCTGGAATCCATTGAAACAGTGAATCTCTCCCGAAGAAAACTTCTGTTCACATCTTTAGCGGGTTTGGTTGCGGTCCCGTTTTTTCGTCTCTCACCAGAGTCCAAAAGAGCTTCTGAAAAGCTGATCCGGCCTCCGGGAGCACTCCCGGAAAAGCAATTCTTAGAGAAATGTGTGAAATGCGGGGAATGCATGAAAGTCTGTCCCACTAACGCCATTCAACCCGCCCTCAAACAGGCCGGTCCTGAAGGATTGTGGACTCCTATGCTGGTTCCTGAGATCGGATACTGCGAATACTACTGCTCTCTGTGCACTCAGGTCTGCCCAACCGGAGCCATTAAGGAATTGACTGTTCCGGAGAAAACTCAGGTCAAAATCGGGACTTCTTGGATCAACAAAAACCGCTGCATCCCATGGAAATTTGGAGATCCCTGCATTGTGTGCGAAGAGCACTGCCCGGTGTCTCCCAAAGCCATCAAACTCCTGAATACAGAAGTCAAAACTCCTGAAGGGGAGATCAAAACTCCGCTGGCTCCGGTCATTGACACAGAACTGTGTATCGGCTGTGGGATTTGTGAAAACAAATGTCCTGTGGTGGACCAGCCCGCTGTCTATGTGACCAGTGTGGGAGAGTCTCGATCAGAGGAAAACCAGCTCAAACTGGATCTGATTTCCGGAAGCGGGGGCATTTACTGATTCCCCATCAAATAGACCAAAGAAGAGCATGAACAAATTTATTTTAAGCATCATCATCACATGGACAGCGGCCTATGTCATTAAAATCTTATTCATCTTGATCAAACAAGGCCGGCTGAACAAGGAAATGCTGGTGATGAACGGAGGAATGCCTTCAGGGCACACAGCTCTGGCCGCTTCTTTGACCATGGCTCTTCTTTTAGAGACCGGTTTCTCTCCTTATTTTCTGATCGGAGTGGTCATTACCATTCTTGTGATCTATGATGCGGTCAATGTGAGACCTCTTATCGAACAACAGTCCCGAGTCATCAATAAGCTCACTGAAGAAAGAGATGATCTTCCCAAACTAGAGGAAAAAGTGGGCCACACCTTAGGAGAAGTCATGGTCAGTCTGGGGCTGAGTGTGGCCATCCCTTTAATAGTTTACACTTTTTTTTGATGCGGTTTGCTAGCCAGCAAGGATCCATCAATGATAGATCAACATAAAGGGGTTTGGGCAGGTGTTTTAATAACCAGTCTTTTTTGGATCCTCTTCTCCCTTCAGGGCTGTCCATACCTAAAACAAAGTCCCCCCCAATATATATTCCTCATCACCCTAGATACCACCAGAGCTGACCACATCCATTATTCACTTGAAGAAAACACCCTCACTCCGAACCTGGCTGTACTGGCCTCACAGGGGATCTATTTTTCAAATGCCTACTCCCTCATCCCTATCACACTGCCTTCTCATCTTTCTATGTTTTATTCTCTTCCCCCGCATATCCTCAGAGTCTATAACAACGGAGAAATCAATCTTTCTCCCCTGCCTAGTTTGGAAAAAATCCTCAAAAACAACGGATATAACACTGGAGCCGTGATTTCTCTGGGTACAGTATCTTTGAGGTGGGGTATTGGAACAGATTTTGATCATTATATTGAAAATTTCAGAAAACCTTATCTTTGGTACAAAACCGGAGAGCATGTGAATGAAGATGCGTTTACTCTAATCAACCAACTGAAACACAACAAAACCTATTTCTGGATCCATTATTCCGATCCTCATTCTCCTTATTTCACTCCTGAATACAAAGGCGAGTTTTCTGTTTCTCTAAATGGAGAAAAGAAATTCGTTTCAAAAAGTACAGAAAGGGCTCTGGTGGAGCTCAAGCTGACTTTAAAGCCCGGACAAAACATCCTGAAGCTGGATACAGAGGTGCCCAAGCAAATAAAACAAGACAAAGATCTAAATATTGAATGGATCGAATATGAAGACTTTTCTATAACTCCTCTCCCCGAAAACAGAAATCCGACGGCCAAATTCCCTAGGGAATGGATCAAAGAATCACTTTCCAACAGCGTGAACTTCAGAACACATCAACTCAACTCTTCAATCGAACTTCAAAACAAAGGGACTCAAAACATAAAAACGCAACTGTACTTTGTCTTCAAGATGGTGCCTACAGTCAAGTCAACTCAAATCCTGTACCGAAAAGAAGTCCAATATATGGATGAATGCATCGGGAAACTTATTGATTTTCTCAAAAAAAACGGTTTTTATAAAGACTCTGCCTTTGTGATCATGGGTGACCACGGAGAAGGTTTGGGGGAGTACCAAAATCACGTGGGACACATCCATTTTTTAAATAAATGTTTTGTGCAGACTCCGTTGATTATCAGCGGCAAAAACATAAGGAAACAAGGAATTCGGAAAGAGCTCGCTTCCAACCTGGACATCGCTCCCACCATCCTGGATATGGCCCAAATCAAAAAACCTGAATTTATGATGGGCGATTCGTTGTTGAATCCTTTAAAAAACCAAAAACTCCTGCTCGAGACTTATGCGCCCGAAGCCCGGGGAAATGCATTTTCCATCATCAATTTTCCTTATCAAATCATTGTTTACCCTTACAGGGATCAAAACAAATTGGAGCTTATCGACCTGACTGCAGACAAACTCGGAGTTGAAAATCTCATGAATCACCAAGGATTGAAACTTGAATCCAAATACAGTCTTATCAAGGATGTGCAGGAAAAAGCCCAACAATTGAGCCAAAAAAGAGAAAACAAGCCCAAAATCTCTGAAATCGATGAAGACATACTCAAATCCCTGGGATACATCAAATAAAGGAGAACAAATGAGAATCAAACTCCGTTGTTTTCGAATCTTTTTTATCCTCATTTCATTTGTCTTGCTTTTTGGAAATCTCTCATTAAAACCATGCACCGTGGCTGTTATCTCCGGAAAAGTCACCCCGGATGGACGATCGCTGTTATGGAAAAATCGAGACACCAGCCATCCCAACAACAAGGTGATCTTTGTGCAAGGGCAAAGATACAGCTTTGTCGGTGTGGTCAATTCAGAAGACAGAGCTGCCAACTCAGTATGGCAGGGCATCAACTCCAAAGGATTTGCCATCATCAACTCTGCCTCCAATGACCTGCGTCCCAAAGGAGGTATTGTCACAGACAATGGAAGAGTGATGCGTCAAGCCCTTGAGACCTGCAGGAATGTTAAGGATTTTGAAACCCTGCTCCAAGAGACCAATGGAAAGCGCCGGGTGGCTGCCAACTACGGAGTCATTGATGCTTTCGGAAATGCCTGTTTTTTTGAGACCAGCAGTTCATCCTATGTGAAATTTGATGCCAATGACCCTGAAACAGCTCCGGATGGATATATTCTGCGCACTAATTTCGCTTTCTCTTCTCAGAGGAAAAATTTGGGGGGAGGATACATCCGGTTCGAAAGGATCTCCCGTCTGTTTCAAGCCGCTTCTTCAAAACAAGATTTGAACCTCCTGTTTATCCTCAAAAAAGCCTGCAGAGACCTGGTCAATGAAAAGCTCCGTTCTGACCCTTTGTCTCTGGACCCTGAACCAGGCAATGAATTCCCTCTTTTTATCCGAACCAATGACACCATCAACCGCATCTCAACCATTTCCGTTTCTGTGTTTCACGGAGCTCCCAATCCTGAAAAATCCTATTTAGCCACCATGTGGGTGATGCTGGGCCAGCCCGTCTGTTCGGTGGCTCTTCCAGTCTGGGTGCACGGGGAATCTGTCCCTGATGTGCTGGGAGGCCCGGAGACCGCACCCATGCATGATTTATCACAAAAACTCATCTCTTATCTCTATCATGACCAGAGAGCCAACATGAAGCAGTACATGAACCTCTCCCGTTTTCTCAACTATAAGGATCAAGGCTTCCTGCCGATCATCCATTCCATCGAAGACCGCGTCATGGCCGAGGTGAATCAAAAACTGGAAGAATGGAGCAAAGACAAGCCCGGACAAAAAGAACTCAAAGCAGCTATGCGGCAGACCGCAAACAGTGCCTACCGAGCCCTTAAGGACTCATTTGCAGATATCCTGGAAAAATCCCCCTCATCCTACTGAACTCAGATCTTTATCAGCTCCTCGACCTTAAAAGGCCGCTCCTGTTCGATGCTTCGGCGTGCTGCTATGCCCGTGAGAATGGAGAGAATCCCGTCCCTGAGTGATGCAGCCTGGCCCAGAGGATCTGATTCAACACCATGGAAAATCCGATCCTGCATGATGCGGTCTGCACCCCAATGACCTCCTTCCCTGGACTTGATCCGGAAAGTTTGGGTCTTTTTGAAATTTTGAGTGACCCGGAATTCAGCCAGACTATCTGTTCTCCATGGTTGATTGTGATAGATCCGGGCATCCAAACGACCCTGAGTTCCGTTAAACCCCACAACATAACCCTCATAAGGCATGAATGCATTCAGGGAATAACTCATAGTGACCCTGTTGTGATACTGGACCTGGACATTCATGGTATCCCATATATTGATCTCATTCCGGAACACACAGGAATCTCTGATATAACCATCCTCGTCTTCTGCTTTCACATAAAGGTTCATCAAGTGCTGTTCCCGAGTGATGTCCCAGAAGAATTCACACTTTCTTTGATGGGGACACGTCATGCACCGGAGACCCCTAAACACGCCGTTGTGCCCATATTTACGGAGCTCGCCAATTGCATTCACTTCCACTGGCTCTGCATCCAGCCACCAATTCATCAGGTCATAATGGTGAGTGGCTTTGTGCACCAAAAGAGAGCCGGAAAACTGTTTGAATCCATGCCAGCGCCTGAAATAAGATGCTCCGTGATACACATCCAGGTAGTAGTTGAAATCCACTGAGGTGACATCCCCGATTTCTTTTGAGAGGAGGATCTCTTTGATTTTGACTGCTGCCGGACCATAACGGTAGTTGAATGTCACGATCAGATTTCTTCCCGTGCGTCTTTTGCTATCTAGAATCTTCTGAGCCATTTTTTCATCTGTGGCCAAAGGCTTTTCTGTGATCACATCACAGCCCATATTCATGGCCAAACAGATGTATTTGGCATGAAAACAGTCAGTGGTGGTCACGATCACAGTATCAGGCTCTGTTTCATGGATCATCTTTCTAAAATCAGTGAAGGTGGGGCATCTGGCACCCATAAATCTTTTTGCATACGCCATCCTCTTGGGATTGATGTCACAAAGTCCCACCATTTCAAGGCAGTCGGAATATCTTTGGATCAAAGTCCTCCCCCAGGTTGAACTGCCCCTGATGCCGGTCCCCACCAGCGCCACTTTCCTTTTGCGGCCCCTCGGAGGAGCCCAGGCTGCTCCCGCTTTGAGAAGAGGAAAACAGGCTGCTCCTAAGGCCATCCCTGCTGAAGAAAATAGAAATTTTCGGCGATTGAATCCATTTTTTTTCATGACTTGATCCCTCCGGACATTGAGTTCCTTTTCCTTCTGCTTCTATCACACGGTCACAAAGATGTCAAAATGAGTTCTCTTTCCCTCACATCTACTTCACAATTTTATTCCTTCCTCATAAAATAAACACAGACTCTGATTTGAACGTAATAAAAATGAACAGGATCGGGATGGATGACAACCGGCTTTTAAAAGGATGCATGGAAGGCGACCTGGAATGTTATCAACAACTGGTTCATCGATACTCAGGAAAGGCCATGGCCCTGGCACTGAATATACTGAAAAACAAACAGGATGCTGAAGACGCATGCCAGGATGCGTTTATCCGCATATTCAACAATTTGGAAGGATTTGACTTCAACAAAAAATTCAAAGACTGGTTCTATGCCATCCTGTACAACCGGTGTATTGACCTGGTGAGAAAAAAGCATCGATTTTATCAATTTTTCTTAAAGAAAAAAGCGCAGCAGATGTCAGAACACAAACAGAAAAACAAAACTGGAGAGATTCCCAAGCCGCTTCCTTCTCAGTACTTGAAAAAATTGAGCCCCAAAGAAAAAACTGCTTTGCTTCTCTGGGCCCAAGAAGGATATGAAAGCAAGGAGATCGGAGAGATCATGAAATGTTCTCCCAGCACAGTCCGGGTCTACCTGTTTAAAGCAAGACAAAAAATAAAATCATATCTGGAGAAAAAAAATGAACCGCTGCAAAATCATTAATGCGCTGTATTGGATACTGCCCTTGCGTCCTATTAGAGGATGGCTGATCCAAACACATATCCTTCAATGTCCCCGCTGCATGAAAAAACTGGCCAGTGCCTCTGAAGTCAGGTCTTTACTGATTACAGAACACAGTCTGGAAACCAAAGTCGACCTCTGGCCTTCATTGCATAAAAAACTGAACAAACCACAGGAAAAAACCAAATCGACTTCATTTTTTCAAAAACGGTGGGCTTATGCAGCGGCAGGAATTCTGGCTGTCATCGTCTCAGGAATTGTTGTCTTTCATTCGTGGTTTGATCACCAGCACATAGGATATCTTCCCCCTTCGAGAGATTTTCAGATCCAATACATAAATGTTCAAAACAAGCCGGCCCACACCTATTATTATCAATGTCCGGATTCAGATTTTGTTTTTATATGGGCTGAGAAAAACAAAGGAGGTTTTTGTGAATAAAAGAAACTTTTTCTTTTTAACCGTGCTGGTTTGTCTTTGCTTCTCCCTCTCTTTGAACGCTTCAGAGCATCTCAATATAAAGATGCGTTTTTTCCAAGGAGCCCGAAAAGGACAAATCCGCCCCCCTGAGTCAGTGACCTCTTCTTTTCTCCAACCCACTATCTCTGCCACCATCCCATCAAAGTTTCTTCTGCAGGAAGAAATATCAAAGATTCAAAAAGTGTTCAACCTGGAAGATGTCGCCTTGATCACTGAAGCTGATGTCCACTTCATTCTGGAGAAAAGCAGATGGAAGCACACCAAAAAAGAAGAGTACAACTTCAGACTGGACGAAAAACAGTTTTCCTTTATCCTGTTTCCTAAAAAAAATATCATCACAGATTTTGATAAAGACAATACAGAACCGCGGACCCTTCAATTCCATCTTCAGGTATTTGAACACAAGGAAGACAAATATCACGAAATGCTGGGCACTCAATTTCTTCTCCCGTCAAATAAAATTGCTGTTTTTGGATTTGAGGATATGGAAGGCAATCCTTATTTCCTGTCATTCCACATCACCCGATATGAATCCTCTCCTCCTCCTCCGCCGCCTCCTTTTCAATTCGAACCTGCTGCAGATCCCATCACAGGAATCCACACTCAAGAACAAATCAAGGAATTCAAAAAAGGAGCTGTGGAAGTCAAAGGAGAAATGAAACCGCCTAAAATCATCAGAAAAGTGGCCCCCCGGTATCCCAAAGAAGCTGTGGAAGCCAAAGTGGAAGGAATCGTCATCCTCGAAGCCCGGACTGACATTTACGGCAGGGTCCAAGATGTCCGAGTTTTGAAAGGAAAAGACCCTCTTCTCAACCAAGCTGCTAAGGAAGCGGTTATGCAGTGGGTCTATGAACCTTTGGTGATCAATGGAGAGCCCAAAGACATTATTTTCACCACAACAGTTACCTTTGAACTGAATAAAGAAGAAGAAAAAATCGTTCAATCTGAAACCATGGGCGGTGTTGTCAGAGGAGCCATCAAATTAGAAGAGGGGATCAAAAGACCCAGGCTGAGAAGAAAAGTGGCTCCTGTTTATCCTGATAGAGCGATTAGGAATGGGATTCAGGGAGTGGTCATACTGGAGGTGACCACAGATCAAAAAGGAGTCCCTATTGATATCAAAGTCAAAAAAAGCGAGAGTTCGCTATTGAACCAGCCGGCCATAGAAGCTGTGAAGCAATGGCGGTATGAGCCCTTTCTATTGAATGGAGAACCTCAAACTATAGTTTTCAGAGTAACGGTCACCTTTAAACTCAAATAAAAACAGAAAAGAGCCCGTTTTTCAAGCCATAACCGTCACTTCATACAGTTCACGGACCGGCGCCTGTGAGAATAAAGTGACGAATTTTGCCAGCTGCTCTTGGTAATAGCGGCTCTCTTCATTAGCCAGTGCATTTTCTTTGGTTTCCCATAAGGTGATGGCCATGCCTTTCCCTGTATCACGGTCTTGAAAAACAAATGAACCTCTGTATCCTTCCTGAGCTTTGGCTGCCGGGACCACGCTGTCTTTGTATATTTGAGTGAATTCATCTATCTTTTCTTTTTTGATTTGAGCTGAAGTCAAACGCGCATACATAAAAGGTCCCTCCTTTGATGAGTCCTTATTTTCCCTTCTCTCTACTGCTGTAAAATATCAGCAAAATATGAATATATCAAGTCTTTTTCTTTGATTTGTTCATTTTCAACAAAAATAAACTTGGACTGTTCACAAGTCGAGAGTGATGCAGATGCCAGGCCCAGGGTATGAGGAAGGAGTAATGAAAAAATCGGCATTTTTTAGAATAGTTTAGGTTAACATATTTGAAGGAAAAGGAGTATATTGATGTAGATGAGGGATGAAGCTGAACTTGTAAAAAGGACCTTAGACGGAGATGAATCTGCCTTTGAAGTTTTGCTTGGTCCCTACAAAAAAGGATTGCTGAATATGGCTTATCAAATCACATTGAATGCTGAAGACGCCAAAGACATCTCCCAAGAAGCTGTGGTCAAAGCCTATAGGCATCTCCACAAATTCAAGAAAACAAAGAGTTTTAAAAACTGGATCTACACCATCACAGCTCATGCCGCTTATGACTTTATTCACAAAAGAAACAGGCAACAGGACCTGGTTCATAACAAACAGCACACAGGAGACCTGATCAGCAGTTCTCCTGAAAAACAGTATCAAAACACTCAAACAAAAGAAAAAATTCAATTCTGTCTCAAACTCCTGACCCCTAAAGAAAAGATGGTCTATATCCTGAGAGATATCAAAGAATTCTCCATTAAGGAAACATCCCAGACCTTGAACATTTCCTCTCAAAGTGTTCGCACTCATTTGTCCCGAGCCAGAAAAAAAATCCGCCATCAATTTGAACAATTCAAATCAAATAATGGAGAGACCAATGAAGTGTAAAAAGACCAGGAATTGGCTGCCCCTTTTTGTGGGAGGAGACCTGGGTGAAATGAAATCCTCCCAGGTGAAATCCCATCTCAGAAACTGCCCCTTGTGTCAGCAAGAATATCACAAGTATCAACATTCTCTGGAAAAAACCAAGGCCTGGATCAAAAACGAAACTATGGACTGGAGCCAAATAGAGTGGCAGGACTGTTTGAACAGCGCAGTGAAGGAAAAAACTCCCAAAAGCAAAATATTCATTCCTTTGTCTTTCAAACCATCCTGGGCTGTAGGCTTGATGCTGATCATCGCCATTGCCCTCTCAATCTTTATCATGAATCCCTCGCTTGTGACTAAAGACAATACTGAAATCTTTGCTTCAGCCTTAGATACAGAAGATTTTCAAAAAGAAGTGGAGCTTGTTTTGGTGTCTCAGGAAACAGGGCTTCAAGTGAAATGGATTTTTAATAAAGAATTCAATCTTAAGGAGGAAATCAAATGAAAAAAATAGCTTTAGGAATTTTCATGATGTTCTTGGCATCTTTGGTGTTCGCAAATGTTGACACTTGGCAACAGGATCAATCAAAGCCAGAGCTTCAAAGACAAATCATCAAAGTCAATTACATCCGGATTGAAACCGCTTACAGCGTGCTGCGTCCCTATACCAGCCGTTATGGCAATCTCCAGATGCTGAGAGACAGAAACATGCTGATCATTGAAGACCAGCCTGAATTTGTGGAAAAAATCCTTTCCATTCTCCAAGAGATCGATGTCAAGCCTCTTGATATACAAATCACAGTGGATCTGATCCTCGCCTCTAAGAACAAAGACACTTCTTTTGAAACGGAAAAAAACCTTCAATCTGACCCCATCATCAAAGAATTGATGTCCATGATGAACTACCAGGCATTCAAACACCTAGACACCTCTCTCATCCGTGTCCAGGACAACACCATTTCTTCCCAGAGGATCGGGGGCAGCGGGATCGGCCTGCTTCTCCAACTTCAGCCCCGTCATTATAAAGAAGAAAAAAAAGACCTGTTTCAGGTCGAACTGAGACTTCATCAGGTCGAAGGGACCACAGAAATCGGAAACATCGAGAGGTCTTACTCGCTAAAAAATCCTGTTAAACTCATCGACACATCTCTAAGTATCCAAAGCGGTCAACGGTCTGTGGTGGGTGTTTCCAAACTGAACGGAGGAGACCTGGCTCTCATCCTGGTCATCAAAGGAAACATCATCCAGTAAATCACTTTCACACATCATTCATCCATAAAAACCACACGGGAGCCTGAGAGGGCTCCCGGAAATGAAAGTGCCCACCACTCATGGTGTGAAAAACCTTCCGGGTGATTATGAAGGAAAATGGCTGGTGCTCTTCAGCCATATCAAGTGGGTGGAGTGGATCGAAAACGAGCTCGATGTTCCCATTCCCTTTCCCATCATTGCTGATGACCAGGGCAAAATCGCCAAAAGACTGGGCATGGTCCATCCTGGAAAAGGGACCAATACAGTGAGAGCTGTGTTTATTGTGGATGACAAGGGAATCATCCGACTGATCCTCTATTATCCTCAGGAAATCGGTCGAAATATGGATGAAATCCTGCGGGCTGTTGAAGCTCTGCAGGTGGCTGGAAAAAACAAAGCCGCTGTTCCTGCGAATTGGCCTCATAATGAGCTGATCAAAGACCGTGTCATCATCCCGCCCCCTACTGATGTGAACGCAGCCAAGGAAAGAAAAAAGAAGTACGACTGCTTTGACTGGTGGTTCTTCCACAAGAAAGTCTAACCAAAAAGAAAGACAAGAAAAAGGGCTCTTCTCTGAGGGGCCCTTTTTTTTTGTTGCCAATTGTGATAAATAAAGACTGACTTTTAGACTGCAAGCGGTTTAATGGATCACAATCACCAAAAGGAGAGAAGATATGGCTGCTTTATGGATCTTTATTATCATCATCGGCATCTTTATCGTGGTCGCAGTTGGGATCTACAACGGCCTCATCACTTTAAGAAACCGGGCCGACAATGCCTGGGCTCAAGTGGATGTCCAGCTTCGAAGACGATATGACCTGATCCCTAATCTTGTGGAGACTGTCAAAGGGTATGCCAAACACGAAAAAGAAGTTTTCCAGAAAGTCACGGAAGCCCGTTCTCAAGCCATTGATGCCGGATCCGTCAAAGAGCAGGAGCAGGCTGAAAATATGCTGACAGGCGCTCTCAAGTCCCTTTTTGCTGTGGTAGAAAATTATCCGGAGCTCAAAGCCAACCAAAACTTCCTCCTGCTCCAGGAAGAGCTGGCTGGAACCGAAGGGAAAATTGCCTATGCCCGCCAGTTCTACAACGACACGGTCATGAAGTTCAATACCAAACAGCAGGTCTTCCCATCCAATGTTCTCGCCAATATGTTTGGCTTCAAAGAAAAAGAATACTTTGAGATTGAAGAGCCTGAAGCCAGAGAACCGGTTAACGTTAAGTTCTAAACCTCAAAAAAAATCTTTGCCTGAAAACAAAGATAAGGACAAAAGGACCCTTCTCCTATGTATGAGCAAATCACCCGCAATAAGTGGCGGTCATTTTTTCTGATTCTGTTTTTTCTTGGACTAATTTTTGCCCTGAGCTGGGCCTTTGGAGAGCTGACTGGCTTGGGGCCACAGGGCATGATTTTTGCGGCTGTGATCGCTGTGGCCATGACCTTTGGCAGCTATTATGCCAGCGATAAAATCGTGCTGGCCATTAGCCGGGCCAAACCGGTCCAAAAAAAAGACTATCCCTATCTCTACAATGTGGTGGAAGGACTGGCCATAGCTGCCGGACTTCCCAAACCCCGCTGTTATGTGATCGACGACACCGCTCCCAATGCTTTTGCCTCGGGCAGAAATCCTAAAAATTCTGTGATTGTGGTCACTAAAGGACTGCTTGAAAAATTGAATCGAGCTGAACTGGAAGGTGTCATCGCCCACGAGATGTCCCATATAAAAAACAGGGATGTCCTGGTTCAGACTCTGGCTGTAGTCATGGTGGGAGTGGTGGCTCTTTTGAGCGACTGGATTCTCCGGACATTTATTTGGGGAAGAGGAAGAAAACGCTCCAGTGGAAAAAGCAGCGGAAATGCCGCTGCTATTTTTGTGGTGGTGGCTCTGGTTTTAGCCATTCTTTCTCCGCTCATCGCTCAGCTACTAAAACTGTCTATTTCCCGAAAAAGGGAATTTCTGGCTGATGCTAACGGCGCCCTGCTGACCCGGTACCCCCCTGGACTGGCCTCGGCTCTGAAAAAACTTTCTGAAGATAAAGAGCCTCTGGAAGCAGCCAACAAAGCCACAGCCCATCTTTACATCGTCAATCCGCTCAAAGACATCAAAGGAAAAGTCAACAAACTCTTCAGCACTCACCCGCCTATTGAAGAGCGCATCTCTGCCCTGGAAAAGATGTGAGTTCAGTTTTTATCCCTTGTCACTTCAAAAATCAGAGTGGATTTTTTTCATATTTATTCTTTCTATGCCCTACTAATAATGATTTTCCGGTGTTCACTGTTTTCTGTGGGTTTCTTGTTGACTTGTCCTTTATTTTATACGTATGATGGGTGATGAAGTCGCTTAGGGGATGGGAATTTGATGAAATGAACGGAAAATCAACGGCAACAAAAAAGGGATTTCTTAACTTTTAGAATATCATCGGTTGGCTCAGATTATTTTCATAAATAAAAATGCTTTTTTCTTTTGGCTCCGGGTCCTTATTTCAACAGGAAACACAGTCTTGTTTTTGATTTTGAGTGAGCTCAAATCAGACAATGCCAAGGAAAACTGGGGCCTTTCACCATCTCTGGAGTCAAACAACCGTTGGGTCTTATTATAGACCATCAGATCCACCTGATCGGTGTTGCTAAAAGCCAGAGTGATTTCTCTTTGACCCGGCTTGGGTTCCAAAAATATCTGATAAGTCTGACCGGCCAGCATACCAAATCCATCCCTATCCCTGACATACCGAAAATTTCCAGAATTATTATAAAAATTGATCTTCTCACTGCTGTACCGACTCGCAGTAATCAGATGAACATGGGGATGTAAACAGATCAGATAAAAAAAGATCACAAAAAAACCAAATGCAATGAGGTTTTGATGTCTTTGGAAATGATGGAACCTGAATTTTTTTGAATAGAAGAAAATAACCAAAGCGACCAAAGCAGTGATCCATACCAAATTGGCCGGATGCCCTGTTTGAGGATTGGTGAGAAAAGAGGGAAACAGGGTCCACAGTTGGATGAATCGGCTTCCTAAAAAATTCAACAGGCTGGATGCGCGCTGAGTCGTCTGGGAAAACACGGGCTGATAGATGAAAAACGGATGATAAAACAGCCAAAAAAGAATAAATAAACTCAGCCCGGTGAGCCATCTGAAGCCATAACCCTTTTTGCTCCGACTAAACTCAAAATAAAAATTCGCGATCAGCACCATGAAAATCCAGCTGACAAACATCAGGGGTCTTCCTGCAGGTGAGTAAGCCCCCCTGACTGTGGTGAATGCATGCAGTAAGGGATAGGAAAGCCCTATCCAGATCAGTACATTCTGATTTTTGATCCTCTTCTTTAATCCCAGCAAAAACAGGAAAAAAAGGGGACTGTAAAACAGCAGCCCGTCTCTCTGATCCAGGAAATAGGCCAAAAAGACTTTGACCCTCAGGATCATGGGAGCAGAAAAATATCCCTGGCCTGGGAAAATATCTGCGGGATTGAAAGTATTGTAAAGCGTTTTTAAGAAAACAAGGAGAAGACCCAGATTGATCAAGGGAAACAAAAGAAACCGAAGGGCGTGAGTGAATTTTTTTTCTTTTATGATTTGGATGATGATACATATAGCTAGAATGAGCAGCGCGGGATAATATTTGACATGGAACCATGCCACCAGAGACAGGAACAGTCCGGATAGAATATAGTTTCGGGTTTTCCCAAAAGCAAAAATAAAGGCTCCCATCAGCAAAGAAGCTGCGGGCAGTTCCGGATAAAGATGAACAGAGTGAAAAACCAGGGGATACACACAGACAAAAAGCAGCCAGATCCCGGTGACCTTTTCACCAGGAAATTGAATCCTTAAAACTGAATATAACGCCAAGGCAAAAAAGGCATTGATAACAGAAGCCGCTAGTCTGAAAAAAAGTGCAGGAGCGATGAAACCCCCCAGCAGATTGAAGAGAGCATAAAATGGAATCATAACAAACGATAATCCCGGCATATGATAGGAGAGATATCGTTTTTGGTGAATCTTTCCATGGAAAGGAATTTCTATGGGCAGGTATTTGTCATAGGTTTTGTTTTTTATGTTGTTTTCAAGGTTGAAATCTCCGTCCTCAACAAGACTTTGAGCAACCATTAGATAATGCGGTTCGTCTCCGGACAGATGAACATTCCGGCTGTAAAGGATAAACGATGCCGCGGAAAAGATAAAAAACGCCAGGATCCATACAGTCCACGGTTTCAAAGTCGAAAATTGGATTTGTTTGATTTTCAAACCCCGGCTGCCAGCAATACTGATAATGACAATGAATGACAAAAAACAAAGCATTCTTATTTTGAAATCATTGATAGTGGAGTAATGAAGAAGAATCAGGGGTGAAAACATCAACATGAAGTAGAGATTCTGGGGGAGATCTTTTCTGAGCTTAAAAACAAATTCCAAGATCAAGATGATGAATGCGGAAATCAAAACGAACAGAATCCCTGCCTTTCCGATCAGCAGCGAAGTCAGAAGTCCTAGAATACCCAGGAAAATCCACATTTTCCTAGTGTTTATCAGCTGCGCTTGTCCTTTCACAACTCATTTCCTGTTCATTGATGGCAGGGCCTGCCATCCTTGATCCCGAGGACAGAAGAGAATCATTTTATCACACCTTGAACATGAATTGAAAAGCACAAGATTTCAAGCTCAAAAAAATGAATCCATAGGTTCTTTTTGTCTTGCGGATTGTTTGTTGACTTGTTCTGTTTTTTCTATGTATGATGAATCATAAGGGTGGAATTAAGGAAATGAAAAGGGAAATTCCTAGATAATACAGGAAAAATTAACAAAAAAAAAAGAGTTCCGCACATGATGAAAAGCATGATCAGAATTCTGTGTCTAATCTTCCCGTTCATCCTTCTTGCAAACACAGTTCTCCCCCAACAGCAGATAAACCCCCGATCATTCAACCAAGCCTATAAAAGGGGAGAGTCTTATTTTTATAAAGCCCTTAAAAAGTATGCCCCCGAGTATAAACTGAGCCCTGAAGACAATAGGCTTCTCAGAAAGGCTGAGAAAAAATTCCCCCGGCTCTACCGCCACTTGATGAACTTTTATTTCCACACCCACTCCGCAGAGACAACAGAGGAAGGGGAATTTCCTTCTTTTGTACTGAGTCAATCCATTAATATGGCTAAAGAACTGCTCCAGTCTGTCTCACTCAAATACATCCAACAGGACTCCTCTCCTCTGAATACTGTTTTGACCTCTGCCGGATACTACTCCCGAAAAAACATCCCTAATTTCAGGAAATTTTTTAGACCCCTTTCCCGATATCTCTATGCCCAATGGGCTTTTCAGGAAGCTCGTTTCAAAACAGCCCACACCATGACCAAAGGGGAAGGAACCACCATTGCTGTCATTGACTCAGGTGTGGATCCCACCATCAAAGAGATCAACGCCAACATCCGCAACTGGAAAAATTTCCTGGATGCCTCAAAACCCGTTCATGATAAAGGCAAATTTCCCTATGACTGGGGAGGACACGGCACTTCCGTGGCCACATTGATCTTTCAGGCAGCCCCCAAGGCCCAAACCACGGTCATTAAAATTCACGACAATGAACGAATGCACACTGTGGCACCCAGCAGGTGGCCTTGGTATCTTGTGACTGCGGGGATCAGATGGGCTGTTCAAAACAACGCAGACATCATAAGCCTCAGTGTATCAGTGAACAAAGATTTTAAACAAATCAGAAAAGCGTGCAAAATATGCTGGGAAAACAATGTCATCTTGGTCGCCCCTTTAGGAAATGCTTTTGAAGAAACAAATAAAACTTTGATCTTTTACCCGGCCGCTTATCCCTGGTCCATAGCTGTGGGTGGAGTTGAAAAAAACGAAGACACACTCCGAGTCTGGGAATTTTCTTCTCCCGGAGACTACATTGATGTTATGGCTCCCGCATCCCGGATCATCGTAGAATCCCCGTCTTATCTGGAAGATCCCAAACCACCCCAAGTCCTTCACGGAAATTCTTTAGCTGTCCCGATCGTGGCAGGTGCTGCGGCTCTTATTCTATCCAGTATGGATGACCAAACACTGAAAGAGCTCAAAAAAAAGCCCGGAAAACTGGTTGAAACAGTCAGAAACATTCTGCGAACCTCCTCCTCCAATGAAAAATTAGGTTATGACAAACCCAATCCTGTTTCAGGTTATGGACTCATTGATGTGGATAAGGCTGTCCGCCTGGCCAAAAAATGGAAACCAGAAAAAATCCCCCAATAAATAAAGATTGTGCATTTGCTTTCACTTGACCAGAGAGCTTGGCTGTGATATGAGCTAAACTATGAACATGAAAGGGATTGTGGAACGTCTCAAACTTAAGAAAAAAGATGATAAGGAAAAGCTGCCGGATAATGACCCATACATTCCTGATGAACTGACGCTCAAACAAGCAGGAGAAAAAGAGACTTCACCCCTCAATGATCCTGTCTGGAAAATATCACTTCTAGTTCTTCTGGGAAGTTTTTTGCTGGGCCTTTTTCAGCATATAATCGGATTCACTCATCCCATTGCTTCCTGGTTTCTCGCCCTGCTTGGCCTGGGCACATGGGGTTTGGCTGTTCGGATGCTTCTCCTGGATGCCAAACTGAAAAAATTCTGGGCAGGCTGGCTTTTATTGACCATTATGCTGGCTCTTCTTCTATCCGGAAGTGAAAGCTGGATCGCTGCAGTGGGAGGCTCGTTTGTCTTCTTGTTGTTCCGCAAGTACAGACCTTACCGTCATCTCACCTCCCGCCGCCGAGCTGCTTTGTTTCTTTTGGCATTATTGGTCTTTACTGTTCTTATCACAGGTGGGAGGTCTATCTCCACGAGTCCTTCAGACGTCCCTCCAGATGAAAACATTCAAACCCAACAGACGGTTATCCCAGAAGCCAAAAGCAGAGGAAGATTTTTCAGTCATTATGCTTCCGGTTCCCTGGAAGTCTTCTGGTTTTTCACCCTTCTGCATCTTTTCCTCAGAGCACGCCTTCATTTTATGAAATTGAGGCCAAAGCTAGCTGTGAGCGCTTTTTTATTGGCCGTGGTTCCGGCACTGCTGATCATCATTATGGGATTTATCATTCTCTACGGCACTCTCGGTGCCACAAGAGGAGCACGCGTCAGATCTGTGCTTCAGCATTGGACAGAAATCGCTTCCCAGGATGAAAATTTCATCCTTTCTCTTTTCCCCCAGTCTTTTGTCTATCAGGAGAACAGAAACAGAGATTCTGCACCTCAAAACTCCCCACCCTGGGTCAAAGAATTCATGGCTTCCCTTCATGCTGAAGAGTCTTTGTTTTCGCTGGAATCAGATATCAATGAATCCCATTATTTTTGGATCGAGCCTGAGCTGTGGATCATCCATCTTGAAAAAGATGAGCAAAGTCGTTTCCGCATCAAAGGCGGAATGGTCAACTCTTCCATGATGGACCGGCTGGCTCAAATCGTTCAGAGCAATGTGCGGTTTGCTCCGTCCATCACTCTGAAGGTCATGGACAAGCCAATCAGCACAGTAAGACCGGATGCCAAGGAGCCTCCTAAGAAAATCAAAGGGACCTTTCTCCCTAAACAGCCTTCATCCAAAGATCTGTCTCAAGATAGAAAATCACTCTGGCACAGACCGCTGGGATTCGGGCTGACAGATATTGAGGTCATTGAACTCAAGGAAGGCAAGCTGGAGAGACAAATAATGCTTTTAGTTATTGATGTGAGCATTGCCAGCGTCGCTAAAGAAATCACTTCAGATAAAAACCCCTTTGGCCAGGCCGTCATGATCTCTCTTCTTGCCATTGCCATCATGCTTCTCATTATTGAGTCATTCATGTTCTTTTTCGGCATCCGCATCACCACCGGATTCACCTCTGCTGTCCGGGCCCTTTACAAAGGCACCCAGCGCATCGCTAGAGGAGACCTGGACACTCAAATCAAGATTCCTAATGAAGATGAGCTGGGTGACCTGGCCCATTCTTTCAATACCATGACCCGGGCTGTTCAAAAAGGCAGACAGGAAGCAGTGCTCCGGGCTCATCTGGAAGGCGAGCTGAAAACCGCTCGAAAAATCCAGGAGCGGCTTCTGCCTCATGAGATGCCACAATTTCCCGGATTTGAAATCGCAGGCACCAGCATTCCATCCAAGCAAGTGGGCGGAGACTATTTTGATTTTCTGGACCTGGGAAAAGGCCGGCTGGGGATTGCTATCGCTGATGTCTCAGGCAAAGGAATCCCGGCAGCTCTCCTGATGGCCAATCTTCAGGCCAGCTTTCATTCACAGTCCATGGAAAGTCAAAAGGTGGGGGAAGTGGCCACCCGCATCAACAATATGATCGTAAAGTCCACAGACTCCAATATGTTTGTGACCTTTTTCTACGGGCTTTTGGACAGAAATCAGTCCACCTTCACTTCCACCAATGCAGGACACAATCCCCCGGTCCTTTTGAAAGCCAATAAAACGATCCAGCGCCTTGAACAAGGAGGATTGGTCCTGGGCTTTCTTCCAGATCAAAAATACAAACAGCAAACCACGACTCTGAATCCTGGAGATATTCTGGTCTTTTTTACAGATGGAATCACTGAGGCCAGAACGCCTGAAACAAAAATGGATGAAGAAAAACTCTTTGGTGAAGACCGGCTGATCCAGGTCATCAGGGACCATGCATCGCTTTCTGCTCGAGAGATCCAGGCTGCTATTCTCCAAGCTGTGTCCAGTCACACCAAAAACAAACCCCAGGACGATGATATCACTTTGATCGTTATCAAACGCCGGGAAGAAAAAAAAGAATGATCCAAAATATCCTCATCACAGGAAAGCCCGGATGCGGCAAAAGCACATTGGTCCAAAAACTAAGAGGCTGTTTCAAAGACCGGATCATATCCGGGATCATCACTCCGGAAATAAAAAAAGGAGGGAAAAGATACGGATTTAAAATCATTGACCTCCTCTCTGAAAAAGAAGAAATTTTGTCTTCTGTGGATATTCAAAGCCCGCACAGAGTTTCAAAATATCATGTGGACATCAAAGCCATTGACAGGATCATGGATGAATTCATAAGGAACTCTGAAACAGCAGATATTCTGATGGTGGATGAGATCGGGAAGATGGAATTGTATTCAGATAAGTTTAAGCAAGTGATCCAGAGAGTCCTTGATTCAGAAAAGCCTGTCATCGCCACCATCACCTTGTCTCAAAACCCGTTTATAGACACAATCAAAAACAGAAGTGATTCAAAGGTGCTTTATCTGGAAAAAGGGAACCAAGAATCGATTCTCAATAAAATCAAAGCTGACGTTATGCTGTTCTTTGATTGAATTATCACCAGGCCCCCAATGAATGAATTGCTCTTTGGAATCACTTGTGCTATTTTATTGCAGACACAGTTAAATTCACCGGATGCCGTTTTTTTTCATTATCGAACAGAGACGCGCACTCCAGGCTTAAAAAATGACTCGTTTTCAAATGCTCTCTCGGTTTATGACTTCCTCTTTATTCATTTTTTTTGCTATAGGAACAACAGTGGCTTCTGTCTTTTCACAGGAAAAAGCACCGAAACCTATTCAAATCAATCGCCTCTCCGATTCCATCACTCTGGATGGACAGGTTAAAGAGAATGCCTGGAACGGAGCCACATCCCTGTCACTGGTGATGCAGAGCCCGGAATTCGGACCTCCTCCCTCAGAAAAAACCGAAGTTCTCATTGGTTTTGACCACGAATATCTTTATGTAGGAGCCCGGCTTTTTGATCGGGAGCCTGATAAGATCCAAGCTCCTTCCAAAAAGCGCGATTATATGATGGGGGATACAGAGTGGTTTGGCATTATTCTGGATACTTTTAATGACAAAGAAAACGGACTTGCTTTTTACACCGCTCCCACTGGCCTCCGGCTTGACGGCGCTATTTTCAATGATGCTGTTCCAGTGAGTCCTGAATCCATTCCCATGAACCTCAGCTGGAACACTTTCTGGGACGTTGAAACCCTGGTTAATGACCAGGGCTGGTTTGCAGAGATCCGGATTCCCTTTTCCAGCCTCCGGTTTCAGGATAAGAACGGAGAGGTGGTCATGGGACTGATCGCCACCCGGTACATCGCCCGTAAAAACGAATCAGACATCTACCCAGCCATTCCCCCCAACTGGGGGATGTTCAGCAGCTGGAAGTGCTCACGAGCCTGCGAGGTGGTGATGGAAGGAGTGCACAGCCGCAATCCGCTCTATATCACTCCCTACACTCTGGCTGGATACGGACAGAGCTATGACCTCAATGACCAGGAGACCGAATATCTCAAAGATGATCAGCCCAAACTGGAACCCGGACTGGATATCAAGTATGGATTGACCAGCAACCTAACCCTGGATTTGACCTTGAACACTGATTTTGCCCAGGTCGAGGCAGATGATGTTCAGGTTAACCTGACCCGATACTCGCTCTTTTTTCCAGAAAAACGCCTCTTTTTTCAGGAGCGGTCCAGCATCTTTGACTTCAGTTTCGGGGGCCCGACCAAACTTTTTTACAGCCGCAGCATCGGGATCTATGAAGGACAGATGGTGCGCATCTACGGAGGCGCCCGGGTGGTGGGCCGTGTGGGAGGATGGGACCTTGGTTTTCTGGATATGCAGACAGCACCTGTGGATGACCTTCCCTCAGAAAATTTCGGTGTGCTGCGCATGCGGCGCCGGGTGTTCAATCCCTATTCCTATGTGGGAGGGATGCTGACCAGCCGGATTGGGATGGATGGAAGCTATAATGTGGTGTACGGCGTGGACAGCCAAACCCGGTTATCAGAAAACGACTATCTTCTTTTTGCCTGGGCCCAGTGCTTTGATACAGAACGGCCCTCCACCTCCCGGTTTCTGGACATTGCCCGCTTCCGTTTGGGGTGGGAACGAAGGACCAACAAAGGACTAGGAGGATTGTTTCGCATAGGCCGCCGGGGTCCGGATTATGATCCAGGCATGGGCTTTGAACTCCTTGAAGATTACACTGTTGTGGGAGGCAATGTTCTCTACGGCTGGCTGCCCGGAGCTCAATCTTCGCTCCAATCTCACAATGTGTTCAACACCACCCGCCTTATCTACCGAAACAGTGATGGAGGGCTGCGCACTCTTCTCCTTCAGCCTGGGTGGGAGTTTTTCGCCAAATCCGGATGGTTCGGCAATTTTTCACTGGTCTTTCAGCGGGAGAGTCTCACAGAATCTTTTGAGCTTTCCAATGATGTCTCAGTTCCTGCGGGGGAATACAATTTTTTCGGATTTCAGGGAATTTTCACCACACCTATGAACCGTCTGCTCAGCACCATGGTGAATGTGGAAGCCGGACAGTTTTATGACGGACACCGCATCTCTGTTGGGTTCACCCCCAATTGGACTGTGGTCAATG
The DNA here is from genome assembly GCA_014727835.1 of Candidatus Aminicenantota bacterium. Taxonomy (GTDB): domain Bacteria; phylum Acidobacteriota; class Aminicenantia; order Aminicenantales; family Aminicenantaceae; genus WJMT01. The sequence continues at coordinate 85,510 of WJMT01000068.1, forward strand.
ATATCAGCCTCAGCGGATTTTACCAGTACAACTGGGCTGAGTTTCCTGAACGAAATCAAATCTTCACAGCTCACATAGCCCGGATCAAACTGGAAGCCACTCTGAGCACAGCGTTTACAGCTTCTACATTTCTTCAGTACAACAGCGCCATTTCAGCCGCTATTGCCAATATCCGCCTGCGGTACAATCCCAGGGAAGGAACCGACCTGTATGTGGTCGTTAATGACAGTGTTTACACCAACCGGTATCAAGAGATCCCAGCCCTCCCTCCCTACAGCAGCCGGGCTGTAATGATCAAATACTCCACCACCTTTAATTTCTGACCATCCGGAACTATAAATTTTTTTCTTTTTTCAACATCTTTATAACTTTGAGCATGAATCGGAAAGGCCGGCTCTGCTTCTGCACTTGATTGAGTGTGCCTCCTATGTAGAGCTGACCAACATCACTGTAAAACAGGAAGGAACTGGTAGCGCCTGAGTGTCCGCTTTCATCTTCTCGCTATTTTGAGCATGGTCAAAAATCTTGAATACCTTAAAGCGAAGGGAATGAAAAAATTTCTCAGAAAACAACAAGACATCTACAAATGTCCAGAATGTCAGGGAGTCATCTGCGTTCATACCGGCATATGCTATACCTGCAGTCCTTAAATTCAAAATAAATGAACCTGGAAAAATAAATATGAAATGAGGTGAAGAAATGGTTGACCCGGGATTGAAACTCATACAAATCAATGACCGTATATGGAACTTTTTCCTGTTTTTTATCGTATTCATTATTAAAGGATAGGACTATGTATCATACAAAAATCAGATTGCGACTGAAAACAATTTTGGTTTGCTCCCTTCCGCTTCTTATTTTTCTGGGGAACTCCCCCATCCAGGGGCAAAGCCTGGATATCCCAACAAAGAAGTGGGGGATCAGTTTCGGAAATTCAAAGGAATTCACAGGGCTGCGATTCAACATCCAAGACCATGGAGTACAGCAGATCAATGGAATCAATTTCACCCTCTGGAAACCAAAAGAGGGAAATCCGGATTCTGTAATCAACGGAGTGTCCCTTGGCCTTATGCCAGGCGGAGGACATCTTAGGGGGATTCAGTTAGGACTTGCCGGTGCCGGAGCTGAAACATCACTGAAAGGCATCAGCATCGGACTTCTGGGTGTGGGTGCTGGTGGGGATGTTGTGGGAATCAATATCAGCGGCATCGGTGCTGGAGCCGGAGGAAATATGTTTGGTTTGAACTTCGGAGGCCTTGGTGTTGGTGCAGGCGAAGATTTGATCGGTTTCAATATAGGTGGTCTGGGCTGTGGCGCTGGCCGTGATATGAAGGGATTTAATTTCGGAGCACTCGGTGCTGGAGCCGGACGAGATGTCTATGGTCTCAATATCGGAGGACTTGGTATCGGTGCCGGAGAAAATATGATCGGCATCAATATGGGCGGACTCGGAGTGGGAGCCGGGGAAAAACTGACCGGTATTAATATCGGCGGTCTTGGCTGCGGTGCACCTGAAGTGACAGGAATATCTATCGGCGGCTTAGGAGTGGGCGGAAAATATCTCAAAGGCATCCATCTGAGTGCAGGGACCATCATCACGGATAAATCAGGCGGTGTCATGACCGGCCTGGCTGTCAGTTCCTTCAATTATATCCGGGGAGACCAGGTGGGATTATCCATCGGAATCGTGAATTACGCTTGGAATGTCAAAGGCGTCCAGATCGGTTTGGTCAACATTGTGAGGAACAATCCCCAGGGCCTTAAGGTCTTGCCTCTCTTCAACACCAGCTTTTAGCCAAGGTGTGCTCTTATCAGATTGAACCAAACGGCTGACTCGCTGGACACAAATACTCAGCACAAAGAATATATAAACAAGGTCAGAGAAGGCAGAATCACTTCAGTTCAATAACAGAGTGAGAATCTTCTCTAGTAATCCATGCCTCACGAATTTCCAATTGAATTGATTTGGATTCGAGAATAAATTCATTAATATCTGGATTGTCATCCAATTCACTCACGGTCTCTCCGTTAACAGTCATTTGGGCATCTTCAGGAACAGTAAAATAGATTTTTGAAATCATGAATAAATTACCGGGAGCGATCTCGGTCAATATGGGCTGCCAATTTAATTTAAATTGAAATCGATCCTTTTTCCCCAGAATGAGCAATGACTTGTGACACAAAAGCTGCTCTTCCACCAAAGATATGTTCATGGGATCAAACCTCATGGAGCTCATATCCAAAAAATTTAGGCTTGGAAACTGAATCACCATGTATCCTGGTTTGAGTATATCTTTTTTCTGCTGTTCCCTCTTTTTGGCCTGCTGCACCAACAGAGTTTTGAATTCATTTCTAACCTCTTCATAATGATATTTTTTGAGGATATCTTTGAGTTTCACATCATAGAGTGGCTCAACTACGGATCTTAAAACTTCGTCCAAAGTAAATCCTGGCTGCAGGTTAGTTTGCCAATCCGGTGAGAATCGATCCAGAAGCTCAGCCAAAGATCTCCCCATACTGTAGCATCTCAGTCTGAATCCAGTGGGTACATCAATTTTTTCATTGATCAGTTTGAAGAGGTTCTGCTTTGACGACTCAGGAAAACCCATGATTTCAAGTCCCTTGTTCCCGGCATAAGTGGCGATGCCTTCATTTATATGGACATTGGATTCAAACTCAATGAACTTCTCATCCAGCATGGAATTTCTTTTTTCAGACAACATATAATACTGCTGTGCTTTTTTTCTTGCTTGCTCATCCTTATCAGATAAATAGGCGTCTTTAAGGATCATCTGTTCTATATAGCTGAGAGTGTAAAATTCCAAATCATCGAGAGGGAAAAAGGGCTGCAGAATCACATTGCCGAATCTTTTGTCGAATATTTCTTGGTCGCGTTGAAAAGAGTGGAACACCTCGTGGAAAAGCAAATTATAAAAGCTGTCCTCACTCATATCTTGATCTATCATAAAAATGGATATTCTATGACCGTTATACTCAAGAGAAGTGTTGCCGAAAAATCCATCCGGCTTTTTGGGGGAGTGATACAACACATAATTGTGAATTTTTCTATTTGTTTTTTGAAACAGGTCTCCTGGTGATGGATGGTTGATTAGATAGGCTTCATTTTCATTGTAGAGGCCAATAGGAAAATTATTCAAATTATAGTCCGGCCAGATTTTATTGAACTTAGATTGATCCAGATCAAGCGCTTTTTCAAGCAGCCTGAGGTAGGGATCAAAATCTGACTTTGGCTGAGCACATGAACTGACAAAAAAAACAAGAATAAGAAGTAATAAAGAAATTCTATATGTCTTCATACGGCCTCCTTACAAGAATTGTTTTGTGTTAAAGACAATCCAACTGAGTCTCTTTTTAACTCACATTCTCTAAATAATTCAATTAACAATATTACACTTCGACATTCCTTTCCGTCAACATTGGATCTCGGATTATATCTTATAGAGAACTTTTTGCTCTTTTTTTTGTGTGTTTATCAATAATAGATAACACTATGTATCAAATAAATAATACAGTTACTAAAGACTCTATTTTTGTGTTCCCTTCTGTTCCTGATTGTCTTTAAAGCATTCCTTCAAATCTGGATGAAAACCCAATTTTCAGATAGGAGACTAAAAATGGCAACCTTTTGTATCAAAATCCCGTTTTAATTTATAAATCATCTTAAAGGCATTACCCATGAAATCACAGTTGTTCCCCCGAAGAATGACCATTCTATTAATCATTTCACTCTGCGCTCTTCTCCCTCTTCATTTGCGGGGGAAGAGTGTCCGTTATTCTGTGGTTTTTGACCTCACTCAGTCCTCCAGGTTCGGAGCTGAAAACTTACTGAGCGGGCATAAATTGATCTTCTCTCTTCAGGAGAAAATACTACCGCCTTCCTTGACTGAAGAGAACACAGCGCTAAACAAATCCACAGGGATTGCTTACCGGCTGGCTAAGGCGGTCATCCTCGATAATGTGGCAAGTCACTTCACATACCTGGTCCAGCATGAGGTCTTCGGACATGGAGCCCGGTACCGGGAATTTGGCTATCAAAATATACAGTACGAACTCCATCTTTTTTTTCCATGGGGTTCAGGCAAAGGATGGACTCGGGGGCAGGGGGCTCCTTCAGACCATTGGGTGACGCACCATGAATGGATGATGGCAGCAACCGGGGGAGTGGAAGCCAACTCTCTTTTAGCCCGACGGCTGAGGATGAACTGGTTGCAGCGGGGTCAAATGACATATGGAGAATCTATGCTGTATCTTTACACTGCCAATGATCTGCTGGCCTACATTTGGAGGACCCGATGGAAAATCCGGGGTCAAAGCGGAAACGACATCCTTCATTGGCTAAGCCGCCTCAACTCATATGAAGGCCATCTTTTTAAAGAGGATTATCCTCTGACATTAGATGACCTATGCCGGCATTCCTGGGCTAACCTTTTGAGCCCCTTTAACTATTTGGCGCTTTATTCCCTTTTTGTGCCGTATCTTTGGAACGGGGAAATCCGTTCAGAGATTCCTATGATCCGAATAAGGGGACTCAAGTATCTTCCCTCTCTCAGAATAGGGCTCACTCCTTATGGAACAGAATTCATCCAAGAGAACTACATAAAAAAAGGCAAGCGGCTGCA